>CAYFVR010000001.1:0-3602 GCA_964346545.1 uncultured Desulfobacterales bacterium
TCATTTCCAGCTCCGTCTCCGAACCGCAAAGACTTCGCCCCGCCAAGCCGAGGAACGCGCTCGGCCAAATAAAACCAGCTTATCCCTATCCCTCTTCCAGCGCACGTCGACCGACAACGGCATCCCCCCGACGGACCGTCGACGACCCCGCCGGGAGGGGGATTTCATTTTGGTGTTGACCGTCCGAAACCTTCATGGGATGGAAAAAACCGAAATCGAAGCGGTCGGGACCATCGGCTCGGCCCGGCGGCGCTTCGATTCCGGACTCCGTATTCCCCTCCTCGGCCCCAATGGGCGACCGCGCCGGGGATTTAACGGCTTTGCGCTCAAATTCCCGCAGTTATTTCCGGAGGCTTCATGACGGACGAAAAAAAACCCGGCCAGTCCCATCATCCCATGTTGTCCCAGCTTCCCCCCTCCCGGATGCGGAAGGGGAAAATCGTTTCCGCCGAGGAAGCCGTCCGGGTCATCCGGGACGGCGACACGGTGGCCACGGGCGGCTTCGTGGGCACCGGATTCCCCGAGGAAATCGCCATCGCGCTGGAAAGCTATTTTCTGGAACACAAAAAGCCCCGGGACCTGACCCTGGTCTACGCCGCCGGCCAAGGCGACGGCAAAGAGCGCGGGCTCAACCATCTGGGCCACGAAGGGCTGGTCCGGCGCGTCATCGGCGGCCACTGGGGGCTGGTGCCCAAGCTCCAAAAGCTGGCCATCGACGACAAAATCCAGGCGTACAACCTGCCCCAGGGCGTCATCTCCCACATGTACCGGGACATCGCCGCCCACAAACCCCGCACCATCACCACCGTGGGGCTGGGCACCTTCGTGGACCCGCGCAAGGGCGGCGGAAAAATCAACGCGGGCACCACCGAAGAGCTGGTGGAGCTGATCCATTTCGACGGCGAGGAATACCTGGCCTACAAAACCATCCCCATCAACGTCGCCATCCTGCGGGGCACCACCGCCGACACCGAGGGCAACATCACCATGGAGAAGGAGGCGCTCACCCTGGAGTCGCTGGCCATCGCCACGGCGGCCCGGAACTCCGGCGGCTTCGTCATCGTGCAGGTGGAGCGAATCGCGGAGCGGGGCGCCCTCAACGCCCGGCAGGTCAAAATCCCCGGGATCTTGGTGGACTGCGTGGTCGTCTCCGAGCCGGAAAACCACTGGCAGACCTTCGGCACCCGCTACAATCCGTCCTACAGCTGCGAAATCAAAGTTCCCATGCACTCGGTATCTCCCATGGAGATGTGCGATCGCAAGGTCATCGCCCGCCGGGCCGCCTTCGAGCTGGCGGCCAACAGCGTGGTCAACCTGGGCATCGGCATGCCCGAAGGCATCGCCAACGTGGCCGCCGAGGAAAAGATTCTGGACGTGCTGACCCTCACCGCCGAGCCCGGCGTCATCGGCGGCATCCCCGCCGGCGGGCTCAACTTCGGCGCGGCGGTCAACACCGAGGCGTTGATCGACCAGCCGTCCCAGTTCGATTTCTACGACGGCGGCGGGCTGGACATCGCTTTTCTCGGCCTGGCCCAGGCCGACCGCAAGGGCAACCTCAACGTCAGCAAATTCGGCCCCAAACTGGCCGGCGCCGGCGGCTTCATCAACATCAGCCAAAACGCCAAGCAGGTGGTCTTCGTGGGCACCTTCACCGCCGGGGGACTCCAGGTGGCCATCGAGGACGGCAACATTCGGATCGTCCAGGAGGGCAAGGTCCGAAAATTCGTGGAGCAGGTGGAACACACCACCTTCAGCGGCGCCTACGCCGTCTCCAAAAACCAGCCGGTGCTCTACGTCACCGAGCGCTGCGTGTTCAAGCTGACCGCCAACGGCATGGAGCTGACCGAAATCGCCCCCGGCATCGACGTGGAACGGGACATCCTGGCCCAGATGGACTTTGAACCGGCGATTCCGGGCGCGCCCAAGACCATGGACGGCCGGATTTTCGTGGAGAAGGCCATGGGGCTCAAGGACGATCTGCTGGAAATCCCGCTGGAAGACCGCTTCATCTACGATCCCAAGGAGGATCTTTTCTTCGTCAACTTGGAGAATTTCGCCGTCAAAACCAGCGAACAGGTCCGGCGCATCGAAGCCGCGGTGGAGGACATCCTTCGGCCCCTGGACCGCAAGGTTCACGCCATCGTCAACTACGACAACTTCGCCATCGCCCCGGAAGTGCTCAACGAGTACACCTACATGGTCAAGGGGCTGGTGGACCGCTTCTACTCCCGGGTCACCCGCTACACCACCTCCACCTTCCTGCGCATGAAGCTGGGCGACGCCCTCCAGGCCCGAAACGTCGCGCCGCATATTTACGAAAGTTCGTCCGAAGCCCGGAAGGCGCTGGGACGGGAATAGACCGCGCTCGGCAATAAAATTCCGCCGCGGCTTCCGTCCTCGACGGAAGCCGCGGCCCGAAACCTTTTCAGCGAGGAAAAAGGAACGCCGTTCGATGAAAAGACTTCGCCCGCTTTTTTGGGCCATTGTCGTCGCCCTGCTTTGCCAGGGCTGCGTGCTGACCAAAATCGTCACCGTGCCCATGCGCGTCGCCGGGGCCGTCATCTCGATCATCCCGGTGGCGGGGAACACCGCCGACGCCGCCATCGACGATGCGGCCGACGCCGTGGACAAACTGCCGATCTGAACCCCGAACGGAAACGTGTGTCGATTCCTAATTTTTTCGTCCGGCCGGCGCACATCGGCTGACCTCCATTTCTCATCCGCCGGTTCCAAAGGTGCGGTCTTCTTCCCGGGGAGCGCCGTACGGCCCCTCGGCGGATTCGTCCGAATCGTCGCGCCCGCCAAGGGAGCCCCACGCCCTTCCTTGGCCGCGCCATACTCTGCGGCCTGGCCGGACTTCCACCATTTCCTTCAATTCGAATCGAACCAGCCTTCCCACCCAAAAGGACGGCCCTCTCTCGTTTCGACGATCCCGGCTTCCAGCCCATCCCGGAGGCGGACATGACCCGCTTCCTGGGGCGGTGCGCCCGCCGGGCCTGCAAGTGGACCCTCATCCTTCTGGCCGTGGCCGCGCTGGCGGGGATCGCGGGATGGGTGGGGCTTCGGGTCTTTTCCCCCAAGCTGGCGACGCTCTATCCCACCATCCAGGAGGTGGTGGACCGGGCCGCTCCCGGTTGGGACGCCACCTTCGGGGCCGCGGAAATCGACTGGGTGAACCGCTGGTTGATCCCCGGCGTTTCGTTCACCGACGTGACCCTGGGCCGCGAAAACCAGCCCCCCGCCCTTACACTTCCTCGGGTTCTGCTGATATTCGATCTGGGCGATTTGATTCGGGGGCAAATTTCTCCCGCAACCCTGGAAGCCGATTCGCCGCGGCTGATTCTCTCCCGACTGGGCCGGACCCCGGACACCCCTGGCCCGCCGGCCGATCGGACGGAGAACGACGCTTCCGGCCCCCTCCCCGACCGGCTGCGAAGACTCGCCGAGACGCTGGCCCAAGATTTCCCCCTTCGAAAAATCCAGGTGCTGGACCTTCAGATCCTTCCAACGCCGGAAGCGGAAAATGGACGCGCTTTCCCGAAGATCAACGGACGGATTCACCGGGAGCCGGAGCGGGTGCGGCTGACCCTGGAAGCCGAAAC
>CAYFVR010000001.1:3702-11339 GCA_964346545.1 uncultured Desulfobacterales bacterium
AACCGTGGAAGCCGACCTCCGACTGCCCCGAACCGGGCAAGCCCCGGCGGAGGCGAAACTGTCCCTGGAAGACTGGACGCCGGATCGTTTTTCCCATCTCCATCCGGCGCTCGCCCCGCTCGCCGGCCTGATCATCCCCGTCACCGGAACGATCCGCCTCGCCCTTTCCCCGGACGGCCGATTCTCCCTGCCCGAAATCCAATTGTCCGCCAAGGGCGGCCGGATCGAGCGGGCCGAACTGTTCCCGGCGCCCTTGAAACCGGTGGAAATCCGGCTCGACGCCTCCGTGACGCCGGGACTGGAACGGCTGGAAATTCAGGAAACGATCGCCGACTTCGGCGGGCCGGTCTTCCGCCTGTCGGGGCGGATCGGCTCGTTTCCCCACCCCCGGAACTGGAACATGGAAGCCGGCCTGGACGCCTTCTCCGTGGACGATCTGGCCCGCTTCTGGCCAAAGCCCTTGTTGCCCGAAACCCGGGGCTGGCTGGTACGGAACCTTTCCGACGGAACCGTGGACGGGGCCACCTTCGCCCTGCGATTGACCCCGGAAACGTTCCAACAAAACGCCTGGCCCGCCGAGGCGATCTCCGCCACCGTTCCCTTCTCCGGTCTGACGCTGACCTATCTTTCCTCCATGGAAGCCGTCCGGAACATCGCGGGCGCCGGCCAATTCAGCGCCCGATCCCTGGATTTCACCGTGACCGGCGGCGACCATTACGAATCAAGCCTTTCGGACGCCGAGGTGGCCGTCGGGCCGCTGGGGCTGGCGGAGCCGCCAAAAATCGACATCGAGGCCGACGTATCCGGTCCGGCCGACGACATCCGCCGGGCCGTGGCCGATCTCTTCCGCCGGTCGGATGTCGGCTTCACGCTGGCCTCCGGCCGGGCCGACTCCACGCTCCGGCTGACCTTCCCGCTGAGCGAGCGGCTGCAAGAGGAATTTCGCTGGTCGGCCGAAAGCCGGCTGGAGAATCTGGCCACCGAAGACCTGGGAGAATTCGCGGTCAAGCTGAACCAGCTCGACGCCCAAATTGCCGAATCCGGCGCGCTGAAGGTGGACGGCCGGGATGGAGAAATCGCGCGCCCCGGCTTTTTCACCGAGCCGATCCCGGTTTCCCGGCTGGGCGGCACGGCCCAACTGCTCCGGCGAGGCGAGCCGTCCATTCCCATGGAATTCGAGGCGGAAACGGCCGGGACCCAACTTTCGGTCCAGGGAAAAATCAACCCCGCCGCCGACCCGTTCACCCTGGACGCCAACGTTCAAATAGAACGGCTGGAACTGGACACCGCGCTCCGCTGTTGGCCGGAGCCGGTGGCGGGACCGATCCGGAATTGGATCGCCCAAAACCTGGAAGGCGGCGTGTTCACCAACGTCGGCGTGCGGATTGATCTGGAAGCCGAACACCAGAATTCCCATCGCCTCCCGTTAACTTCGGTGGAGGCGGAACTGCCATTTGAAGGAATTCGCCTCGTCGGCCTTCCGGCCGTCCCGCCGCTGGAATCGCTGGCCGGCACCGCCCGATTTACCGCCCAGGGGGTGATGATCGACGTAACGTCCGGGACGCTGGACCAGAGCCGCCTGGAATCGGGCACGGTGGAAATTTCCGGGCTCGGCGCGAAGGCGGGGCCGGTGCTCCATGTGGACGCCGAACTGACGGGCCCGGCGTCCCGGCTTCGCCAGACGGTGATCGACGCCATGAAAACGGAACCGGATGGAATTCCCCCGTTGGATCCGCCGGACGCGGAAATTCGTACGCGGGTCCGGCTCACGTTCCCGTTGGTCCGAGACGGAGAAACGGACCCGCCGCGCCTCACCGTCGCCGCCGAACCGACCGCCCCGATCCGTCTGGGCGCGCTGCCGGTGTCCGGCGCGGAGGCGACCTTGCGCTTTGAACCGGACGGAACCCGAATCGGCGGCCATTTCGTCAGCCAAAACGTTCGGGTGAACCTCGAACCGCTTCCCATTGCCGACCTGGAAACCGAAGGATGCGTGCTGACGGCCGACCTGACCGACGCCCAACTATCCCAACTGGGACCCCGGACCCTGATCCGGGCCACAGGCCGCGTCCCCACCCGGCTGCGACTGCGGCCGAAAAAAACGGGAATTGCCTTCGATTTGGAATCCGACCTCAAGCCGGCCGAGCTTTCCTTCCCCCCGGTGGGCTGGCGGAAGCCCGCAGGACAAGCCGGCACGCTGAAAGCCGAGGGCGCGCTGGATCGCGAAACGGACCTCCTGCGGGTTTCCACGCTGGAACTGAGCGGTTCGGACTTTGAGGTGGCGGGATCCCTGGAATGGTCGCTGAAAGACGGCCTCCGATCCCTCTCCCTGGACCCGCTCCGGCTGCCGCCCCAGCAACTGACGCTTTCGGTTTCCCCCGATTCCGGCGGGTTCAACGTGCGGGTCGCCGGGGAGCGGCTGGACCTGGGAACGATTCTGGAAGAACGCGGAAACCGGGACAATTCCTCCGCCTCCGACCCGAAGGCGGAGGGCGGTGAATCGTCGCCAACGCCCGAATCCGCGCCGGCCGCGACGCTGAAACTGGACGTCTCCCGGGTCCGGCTGGCGGAAACCGCCGAAATCCGAAATCTCACGGGCGAGGTCCGGCTGAGCGGCGGAACGGTGGCGACCGCCGATCTGGAAGCCCGGCAGGGAGCGGAAAACCGGCTCGCCTTGACGGTGACCGAGGACGGAACCGTGTCTCTTCGGGCCGGAGACGCCGGCGCCCTGCTCCGGGGATTCCAACTCGGCGAAAACGTCAAGGGAGGATCGCTGGAAATCTCCGCCACCTTTCCCGCAGGCGGGGGTTTCCGGCCGCCGGTGAACGGCCAGGTCACCCTGCGAAATCCGACCATTCTGGGCGCGCCGGGGCTGGTCCGGCTGCTCTCCGCCGCCTCCCTGGTGGGGGTGCTCAACGAACTTCGGGACGGCGGCATGGGCTTTTCGGTGGTGGAAACCGGTTTTCAATACCGCGGAGATGTGGTAGCGATATTCGACGGCCGGGCCGAGGGCTTCGCCATGGGGCTGACGGCGGACGGAACCCTGAACCTGGAGGAGAATACCGCCGACTTGAAGGGGCTGGTGGTGCCGTTCAACGTGGTCAACAAATTCCTGGGGGCCATCCCCCTGGTGGGAAGACTGGTCGGAAAGGGCATCATCGCCGTCGACTATCGCATGACCGGCCCCCTGCGAGACCCCGAAATTCAGGTCGAGCCCCTTTCCGCCCTGCCCATCGGCGCCATCCGCCGGATATTCCAGAATCTGGACCCGCAAGCGCCGGAAGAATCCGCCTCGGAGTAACGCCGCCGCGAACCCGGCCTCGGACACAAATAGTCTCGCTTCGCCCGGGGGACCCTGCGGGACGTCCCACTTTCCGAAAACGGGGTCGTCGGAAAGCCGCCCGGCCGAGGCGATTTTACCCCGTCCGCCGATCTTCCCCGGGAAGGCTTCGTCCCGTCATCCACCACCGGGAAATCATCGACCCGATCGCGCCCGCTTCGGAAGGGAACCGCCCGCCGACATGACCGCCGAATCCCCGCCCAAATCCGCTTCTCCCCGCAACCACCTGCTGGCCGCCGGCTTGTCCGTTCTGATCTGCGAAACCGTCCTGGCCGGGCTCGGCTGGGCGCGGGAAGGAAGCGTCCCGCCGCTCTTCCTGGCGGCGGGGTTGATCCTGCCGGCCCTGCTGTTCCTCCCCTTCTGGTGGTTCCTGGGCCGCCGCCCCGGGTCCAACGGCCCCCCGTCGGAACCGGCGGCCGTCACGGATCCATCCCGGCCGAACGGGAACCCCGATTTTCTCCGCCAAGTGTTCGACGGCATCCAGGACGGCATCCTGGTGTTGGACCGGGACATGCGGTTGTTGGACGCCAACCGCCGGGCCGTCGAGCTGTTCGACATGCCCACGCCGCCGGACGGCCGCCCCTGCTTCACCGTTTGTCGGGGGGAATCCGCCCCCTGCGCCATCTGCCCCGCCATTCCGACCCTGGTGCGGGGCGAACCCCACCGGGAAACCGTGACCCATACGTGCCCGGACGGCCAACGCCTGCGGCTGGAACAGGCCGCCTTTCCGCTGCGGAACGCCGGCGGCGAGACGATCGGCGTCATCCTCTACCTGACCGACATCGGCGAACGACGCCGAAAAGAAGTGGAGCGTCAGCGGCTGACCACCGCGCTGGAACAGGTGGCCGAAAGCATCGTCATCACCAACGGACGGGGAAGAATTCAGTACGTCAATCCCGCCTTCGAAGGGATCACCGGGTACAGCCGTTCGGAAGCGCTGGGCCGGACGCCGGGAATTCTAAAAAGCGGCATGCACGACGACACCTTTTACGGCGCCATGTGGCAAACCCTGCGGCGGGGGGAGGTCTGGACCGGCCATTTCATCAATCGGAAAAAGAACGGGGATATCTACGAGGAGGAGGCGTCCATCTCGCCGGTGAAGGACGACGACGGCGAGATCGTCCATTTCGTGGCCGTCAAGCGGGACGTGACCGAGGAAATCAAAATGGAGCGGCAGCTCCGGCAGGCCCAAAAAATGGAATCCATCGGCACCCTGGCCGGCGGCATCGCCCACGACTTCAACAACATTCTCTTTCCCATCATCGGCTACACCGAGATCACCCTGGAAGACCTTCCGGCCGAAAGCACCGGCCGGGCCAATCTGCGGGAGGTGCTGGCCGCCGCCAACCGGGCCCAGGAGCTGGTGCAGCAGATTCTCACCTTCAGCCGCAGCGACGAACAGGAACGCAAACCGCTCAAAATTCAGGTCGTCGTCAAGGAGGCGCTCAAGCTGTTGAAATCGACCCTGCCCGCCACCATCGAGATCGTCCAGAACATCGATCCGTCCTGCGGTCCGGTGCTGGCCGACCCCACCCGGATTCACCAGATCGTGATGAACCTATGCACCAACGCCTACCACGCCATGGCGGACACCGGCGGCCGCATGGAAGTGAACCTCCGGAAAACCGAAGTGGACCCCGACGCCCTGGATCACAATCTGGGCATTCGCCCCGGTTCGGCCCTTGCCCTCTCGGTTCGGGACACCGGCCCCGGAATGGACCTCATGACCTTGGGACGGGTCTTCGAGCCCTACTTCACCACCAAGGACCCGACCAAGGGCACGGGAATGGGGCTGGCGGTGGTCCACGGCATCGTGAAAGCCTGCGGCGGCGGCATTCGGGTGGAAAGCGAAGTGGACCGAGGCGCCACCTTCACCATTTTCTTTCCCGTTTTGGATATCGAGGCCGAAACCGCCCCGGCGCCGCCGGAGAAGGAGATCGCGGGCGGCGCCGAGCACATTCTGCTGGTGGACGACGAGGTGCAGATCACCGAAATGGAGCGACAGATGCTGGAGCGGCTGGGCTACACCGTCACCGTGCGCACCAGCAGCGTGGAGGCGCTGGAGGCGTTTCGGGCCACCCCCGACCGGTTCGACCTGATCATCACCGACCAGACCATGCCCAACATCACCGGCGCGGTGCTCACCCGCCAGTGCCGCAACATCCGCCCCGGCGTTCCGGTGATTCTTTGCACCGGATTCAGCGAAGCCCTTTCCCCCGAAGAGGCCCGGTTTCTGGGGGTCAACGAGTATCTGATGAAGCCGGTGGTCAAACGCCAGATGGCCCGGGCCATCCGGCGGGCACTGGGAAAGCCGGACCCGGAAGCGCCACCGGAGGGCGACGGGTCGCCTCGGAAAGATTCCCCATCGTGAGCCGCCATCTCCTCATCGACATTGGCGCGGGCACCATGGACGTGCTCGTTTGGGACGACGACCTGGAACACCATTTCAAGGCGGTGGTCCGCTCCCCCGTCCGCACCCTGGCGGATCGGGTGGCGGCCCTGCCGGGAAATCTGGCCGTGACCGGCGTGGAAATGGGCGGCGGCCCGGTGGCGGCGCGGCTGAGGGAGCGGGCGAAAACGGCGGACGTGGCCATCTCTCCGTCCGCCGCGGCCACGGTCCACCACGATCCGGAACGGGTCCGGGCGGCCGGACTTCGGATTCTCCCCGAGGAAGAGGTCCGAGAGCTGGGAGAACGATCCGATTACCGGACCTTGGAACTGGCCGACCTGGACCCGGAGCGACTCCGCAACCTGGTGAACGGCTTCGACGTTCCGTTTCAATTCGACGCCGTGGGCGTCTGCGCCCAAGACCACGGCGTGGCCCCGCCGGGCGCCAGCCATCTGGACTACCGCCACAACCTGTTCCGGGAAGCCCTGACCGCCGATCCCCACCCGGAAGCCTGCCTTTATCCGTCGGAAGCGATCCCCGAAACCTTCAACCGGCTTCGCGCCATCGCGGCGACGGCGGCGAGGCTGCCCACCCGGGAGGTGTTCGTGATGGACAGCGGCATGGCCGCGGTGCTGGGGGCATCCCTGGACCCGCTGCGGGACGGCCGAAAACGCGTCCTGGTGCTCGACGTGGCGACCTCCCACACCGTGGGCGGCGCGATGGACGGCGACGCCCTGGCCGGTTTTTTCGAATACCACACCCACGACATGACCCGGGAACGGCTGGAATCTCTACTGATCGGCCTGGCGGAAGGCGCGCTTTCCCACGAAGGGGTGCTGGCGGAAGGCGGCCACGGGGCCTGGATTCGCTCCGCCATCGGACGATCCGCCGCGGAGCCGGTGATCGCCACGGGTCCCCTGCGGGGGCGGATGGTCGGGTCCAAGCTGGGCGTGGCCTGGGGCGCGCCGCTGGGCGACAACATGATGACCGGAACCCTGGGACTGCTGGAAGCCATCCGCCGCCGCAAGGGGCTGGCCACGCCGGATTATCGGTGAGTTTGCAAAATCGCCAAACCCGATGGGCAGAAATATCTCTACCGACTTCTCGCCCATACCGGAGGCCCGATCATGTGCGGCCGGTTCGTGCAGCAATCCACCCTGGAAACCCTGGTGGAGCAATTCGCCATCGACGTGGCGACCTGCGAGGTGGAACCCCGATACAACGTCGCGCCCACCCAGGAGGTGCCGGCGATCATCGCCCACCGGGGACAACGCCGGCTGGGGCCGCTGCGCTGGGGACTGGTTCCGGGATGGGCCAAGGATACCGCCGGCGCGGGCCGCTTGATCAACGCCCGGGTGGAAACGGTTCACGAAAAGCCGAGCTTCCGCGCGGCCTTCCAACGGCGGCGCTGCCTGGTTCCCGCGGACGGCTTTTACGAGTGGCGGAAGCGGGGCCACGGCCCCAAGCAGCCGTTTTTCATCCACCGGCCGGACCGGAGACCCTTCGCCATGGCGGGTTTGTGGGAAATTTGGCGGGACGGGGAGACCGACTACCGCTCCTGCACGATCCTCACCCGCCCGGCCGAGGGACCGGCGTCCAAGCTCCATCCCCGGATGCCGCTGATCCTGGCGGCCGACGCCCACGACCGATGGCTGGACCCCGATTTCCAGGAGCCGGAACCGCTCCGGGCGCTTCTTGGGGATCGATATGTGACCGACCTGGCCTTCCATCCCGTGTCTCCCCGCGTGAACAAACCCGGCCACGACGCGCCGGACTGCATCGAACCCGCGGCCCTCGAAAATTCCCGAGAAACCGGCTCCGAATTCCGACGAGGCTGAACGGCCCGACGGAGAAGATATGGAAAGACATCCGCGGCGTCGGGCCTTGGGAGAAGGGCGTCGGGAAAGGAAA
>CAYFVR010000001.1:11439-52622 GCA_964346545.1 uncultured Desulfobacterales bacterium
TATGGAAAGACATCCGCGGCGTCGGGCCTTGGGAGAAGGGCGTCGGGAAAGGAAATTCAAGGAGGAGCCAAGACAAGGTGTGACTATGGTCAATAAAGTGGCGGTCTACTGGGACTTCGAAAACATTCACGCGTCGCTGTGCACGGTGACCTACGGGCCGAAGTGGTACTACGAGAACCGGTATTCCCGACAGCCGGACATCGTGGACATCACCTCGATCATGGAATACATCGCCTCGGTCGGCGACATCAACATCAACAAGGCGTACGCCAACTGGAGTTTTTTCTATCCCTACAATTTCATGCTCCAGGAATACGCCCTGGACCTGGTGCAGCTTTTTCCCCGGGGCAGCCACGGCAAAAACGGCGCGGACATCCGCATGGCCATCGACGTCATCGAAGACCTCAACTCCAATCCCCACATCGACACCATCGTGCTGATCGGGGGCGACAGCGACTACATCGCCATCGCCCAGCGGGTGCGCCAAAAGGGCAAGGAGATCATCGGCATCGGGGTGAAGGAGACCACCAACCAATACTGGATCAAATCCTGCAACCAGTTCAAATTTTACGCCAGCCTCCGGATGAAGTCGGCCTCCATCTCCAGCATGGAAGAGATGGAATATCAGATCGAGGACCTGGAGGACGCCAAGAACCTGCTCTCCAAGGCGATCACCAAGATCATGTCCGAATCGGGCGAGCCCTTCGCCCGCAAGGCCGCCATCAAACCGATGATGATCCGGCTGGACCCCTCCTTCGACGAGACCAATTTCGGCTTCACCAATTTTTCCTCGTTTCTGGACGCCTGCGATTTTCTTTCCATCGTCCAAGGGGAACACGATCACCTGGTGACGATGAAAGGCAAGGAAGACTGCGAGGGGTTTTTGGAGGAGCGGGAGAATATTTCCGACACCGAGGCGATCTACGGGCGGATCTTAAAAAAGCAGCAGATTCGCCTGCCCCAGCCGCAAATCATGATCGAGGGACTGCGGGAAAGCCATCGGCTGTTCCAGGATTCCGCCGGCGGCGTGAGTTCCTACGTGGATTTCAAAAACCTGCTCATGCGGCGCATGGAGGAACGGGAATTCTGCGTGACGGAAACCGACGTCTCCAAAATCAAGGCGCTGATCTACAAAGCCTTCGGCTTCCGCATCGACCCCAGCCGAAGCCGAATTCTGCTGTCGGAGGACATCGCCTCGGAATCCGACCTGCTGTGGCGGGTGTTCCGAATGCTGGTGAAGCGGGTGTCCGACAACATTGACGGGAAGCCGGATACGGGGACGCTTTCGGAAATGCTTTACGGGGACGACCAGCATTTGAGCCAGGTGGAGGAGATGATTCGGGCGGTGGGGTGAATTGGGAATTGAAAATGGATAGTTGATAAAAAGGCAATCCAAGCAAAACCTCCCTCTTGGTCCCAATCAGAAAATGTACCGAATAAATTGTCTTCCTTTCAAATTATACTTTTTTTCAATCCATAATCGATTGAATGCAATCAATGAATTTTGAGTGGGATGAAACAAAGGATTCTACCAATCAGAAAAAACATGGTATCTCCTTTGTGGAAGCCAGCGAAGTGTTTAATGATAATTTATCCTCTTGTGTTCTCGATCCGGATCACTCTTGCCGAGAAGAGCGATATTTGCTTTTTGGCGTTTCTTCAAAGGGCACTTATCTTGTGGTCTCGTTTACTGAAAGAGGCGAGGCCATTCGCATCATCTCTGCCAGACGCATGACCAAACAGGAGCGGAAAGCCTATGAACGATGAAGACACATTGCGGCCTGAATATCCGGCGGAACTGATCAAGTCCGGGGTACGCGGAAAATATGTCAAAGCCTATCGGGAAGGGACCAATATCGTTGTTATTTCTCCCGAATTGCGCAAACTTTTCCCGGATTCGGAGTCCGTCAATAAAGCATTGCGTCAGTATGCAAAAGAGCATGGAATGGATGTAGATGGGTCAATTAGGGAAAATGTGGGATAGCCAGAAATTTCGGAAGCTTCCGCCCGAAATGAAACATCCAAAGATTGAATCAGCCCATGCAATTGACAACCATACGTTATTGGTTGAATTCGACAACCACCAAAAGAAAAAATACGATGTCACCCCTTTTCCACTTCCAAAGCCCACCCTGCAAAGTAGCAATGGGAACGGCGAAAAAGGAATTTTCCACGGGCGTTGGACATGAGCACCGTTTTTCTTTCGGCCGGATTTTTCAACCCGATGCCGGCAACCCAACATTTTACGGGGCCGGCCTCAGCGAAAACCGGGAATCGAAGCGACGGCGAACCATAAACCAAAAGGGTGGTTTATGACAGACTTATTTTACATCACATTTCCTGTTTCGGGAGTGACAACATGGGCATTCCTTCCGCCGCTGGCGGCTTTTGTCGTATCTTTTTTCACATCCATGGGCGGAGTATCCGGCGCTTTTCTGCTATTGCCGTTTCAAATGAGCGTATTGAACTATACGGCCCCCTCCGTAAGCGGAACAAACCAGTTATTCAACATCATCGCAATCCCAAGCGGCGTATGGCGGTACATTAGAGAAAAACGTATGGTATGGCCCCTGACATGGGCCGTGATAATCGGAACGTTGCCCGGCGTGATAATCGGCGCATGGGTCCGACTGGAATATCTTCCAGACTCAAAAAATTTCAAATTTTTTTCAGCATTTGTACTATTATATATAGGCATCAAACTGTTCGCGGACGCAATCAAACGGAAAGAGGCGGTTCCCAAAAATGCATCCGGAAAAGGCAAAACAGATTTCACCATCACGGAAATCCGTTTCTCCGTAAAACAATCGGAATTCCGATTTGGGGGCCAGAAATACATTTTTTCCGTTCCCGGCGTTTTTTCGCTTTGTTTTGTCGTCGGCATAATCGGCGGCATATACGGGATTGGCGGGGGAGCAATTATCGCTCCTTTCTTTGTCGCCTTTTTTCATCTTCCTGTTTATGCGGTGGCCGGCGCCGCTCTTATGGGAACCTTCATCACATCCATAGCCGGCGTCATTACATATCAGATCATGTCTTATTTTTATTCAGGCATATCGGTCGCTCCCGACTGGTATCTCGGCCTTCTTTTCGGAGCGGGCGGTTTTGCGGGCATGTATCTCGGGGCAAGATGCCAGAAAAACGTTCCCGCAAACACAATTAAATTTATTTTATTTTCGTGCGTTATGTTTGTATCAATAAAGTATATGTACGATTACTTTAAATGATATAAATGCTGGCGAGCCCGCTTTCCGCAAGCGTTCCAGTTGTTCGAAATCGCCGAGGCCGACAAGCGCGGCAACGGGTTTTCCCCGCCGCGGAATAAGAACGGCGTTGCCCGCCTCCGCTTTTCGGATACATTCCGAGAAATTCGCTTGGCTTCCCCCGCGGATAAATCACTCCGCCAGCGCCCCCCGAATTCGTCCCATCGCCTCTTCCACCCGGTCGTGGTCGTTGAAAGCGCTGATTCGGATGTATTCCTTTCCGCAGCGGCCGAAACCGGCGCCGGGGGTCACCACCACCCCCGCCTTTTCCAGCAGCAGGTCGAACAGCTCCCAAGAATCCCGCCCCTTGCCGTCCACCCAGATGTAGGGCGAATTCTCGCCGCCCACGTATTCGAAGCCCAGCGCGTCCATGGCCTTGCGGATCACCGCCGCGTTGCGCAGGTAGTGATCCACCAATTCCCGCGTTTGCGATTTCCCCGCCTCGGTGTACATGGCGGCGGCGGCCCGCTGCACCGGGTAGGACACGCCGTTGAACTTGGTCGAATGCCGCCGGTTCCACAGCGCGTGGAGGGAATGCGCCTCCCCGGCCCCGTCGTAGGCCATGCAATCCTTGGGAACCACCGTGAAGGCGCAGCGGGTGCCGGTGAAGCCGGCGGTTTTGGAAAAGCTGCGGAACTCCACGGCCACTTCCCGCGCGCCGGGGATTTCGTAGATGGTCCGGGGCAGGCCGTCGTCCCGGATGAACGCCTCGTAGGCCGCGTCAAACAAAATCAGCGCCTGGTTCTCCCGGGCGTAATCGACCCAGGCTTGCAGCCGATCCTTGGTGATGGTCGCCCCGGTGGGATTGTTGGGATAGCAGAGATAAATCAGGTCCACCGGTTCCGAAGGGAGATCGGGGATGAAACCGTTGTCCCGGGTCCCTTCCATGTAGACCAGCCCCTCGTAGCGGCCCTCCGCCGCCGGGCCGGTGCGCCCCGCCATCACGTTGGTGTCCACGTAGACCGGATAGACCGGATCGGGAATGGCCACCCGAATGTCCGTCGCCAGAATTTCCTGAAAATTGCCGGTGTCGCATTTGGCGCCGTCGCTGATGAAAATCTCGTCCGCCGCGACCTCCGCGCCCCGGGACCGGTAGTCGTTTTCCGCCACCGCCTTCCGCAGAAAATCGTAGCCCTGCTCCGGGCCGTATCCGCGAAAAGATTCCCCCGCCGCCATCTCGTCCACCGCCTCGTGGAAGGCCGCGATGCAGGCGGGCGGCAGTGGTCGCGTCACGTCGCCGATCCCCAATTTGATCACCGACATGTCGGGATGGGCCTCCTGGAAGGCTGAAACCCGACGGGCGATGTCCGCGAACAGATAAGAGGCTTGCAGCTTGCCGTAATGCTCATTGATTCGAATCATGGCGCGTCCTTTGGCGTCGATGGAGAAATTTGGAATGGCCGTCTTCCGGCGGAATGGAAACGGAGGGGTTATAGGAAAAGCCTTGCCGGGTGTCAACCGCGCCCCGAAGTCTCCGTTCGGATCGCCATCGTCCGCGATTGATTTGACAAAGAGGCCCTTCTGTATAACCCTATCTTCAACAAACGGGCCACCGGCCCAAAGATTGAACCGACGGCCTTCGGCCGGAGAGGAGTGTTCCAATGTTCAACGTGACCGACGCGGCCCAAAACCAGGTCGCGGAGTTTTTCAAGGAAAAAGAACAACAGCCGATTCGCGTCTTCCTTCACGAAGGCGGCTGTTCCGGCCCCGTGCTGGCCATGGCGATGGACAAGGAGCGCGACGGCGATTCCAAGTTCGAATTCGACGGCGTGGAATTTTTGGTGAATCAGCAGTTCCTGGAGCAGGCGCAACCCATCGAGGTGGATTACAAAACCGCCGGGTTCACCGTCACTTCCGGGCTTTCCCTGGAAAGCGGCTGTTCCAGTTGCGGCAGCAAAAAAGGCTGCGGCTGATCGGAAACCCCGTCGTTCAATGATTGCGGCCCGCTTCGGCGGGCCGTTTTTATTGGGGGGGGCAAGGCAAACGGACGAACACGGATTTGGCTTGTTCGCGCCAAGTCCGTGTTCGTCCGGGAAACCCGCCCGCGGAGCACCCAAAGCCGGAATCGGGACGTTGACTATCCCACGCAGGCAACGATGCCTTCCCCCAGCCGCCGCATGTGGGCTTTTTCGGCCTGGGCGATGGTCAGAAAGGCCTGGCGGGCTTCGTCGTCCGCCGCGCGGTCGGCCATGTTGCGGTACAGGTCGTAGGCCGAATATTCCACCGTCATCCCCATCTCCAGCAGAGGAACGCAGGGATCTTCCTGGATTTCCTCCACCTGCTTCAGCATGTCCGTCAAAGGGCGACCGCCTTCCAGAATTTCGCCGTCCAATTCCTCGAACAAGGTTTCAAAGGGCGGCGGATCGTTCACCAACTTTTTCCAGAAATGATACAAAGTGCGGGCGTGGGCGGTTTCGGCGCGAGACAGTTCGTCCGCCACCCCGCCGAAGGCTTCGGCCCCGTGCCGATCCACCAGGGCGGTGTAAAAACGGTACGCCCCCTTTTCCAGATTCATGGCCACCCGCAGTTGATCGGCGACGCTTTCGGCCCCCGCGAACAGGTCCACTTTGGGGAAATCGGCCAACGTCCGCCCCTCCCAGGCCAGAATCCCGCCGTCCAGATGGCGAATCGGCTTTTCCGTCACTTCGGCGGCTTCGGCCAAATCGGCCGCGGCCAGAGACCGGCCCCCGACGTGGCAGTAGAAAATCAGCTCCCGATCGTCGGGCAAATCGAACACCTGGGTTTGCAGCTCCATCAAGGGAATGAGCCGGGCGCCGGGAATGTGCCGGGCCGCGTACTCCGCCGGCTGCCGAACGTCGATCAGCACGTAATCCCTTTCCTTTTTCCGCTGGATCAGGCTCCGCAAATCATCCGCGTCCATCGTATGAATCTCGGCCATGGCCGCTCCTTTCGTCACAAATCGGTTGGGAAAGCGTCGAATCTCGCCCTAAAACAGGCCCGGCCAAAGCACAAGCGGCGGTCGGCCGGGGGGAAATGAACGGCCCGCGGAACCCTCCGCGAACCGTTTACATGCAAGACGGGCCCCGCCCACCGACGTTACGGCGCCTGGGCGATCCGTCGGGCCAGGATGGCCGGGTCGGTCACCGGCTGTTCGCAGGCGAAGCCGGAACAGAGGTAGGCGGCCGCGCCGTTTTCCGTTCCGGGCAAGCCGGCGACAAAGGGCGCGAGGCGGGCCAGGGCTTCGGCGGTTTCCGGCGTGCGGAGCAGCACCGCCGCTTCGGGGAGGAAGGCGCGATGGACCACGTCGATCATCTCCCGGGTCTCCGGCGCGTCGGCCGGGCCGTCCAGGACGATCTCCCGGGTGGGGTGCAGCACCCAGTCGGCCCCCATCAAAAAATGGGCGAAGGCCGACGGCTGGCGCTCCAAAACTCCGGCGAAGGCCCGGATCAGCTCGTCGGCCCGGGTTTCCCAACTGGCCTCTCCGGTGAGGCGGGCCAGCGTCAGCAGGTTGGTCAGCGCCACCGAATTGGCCGAGGGGGTCGCCCCGTCGAAGAGTTCCCGGGGCCGAACCGGCAGTTCGCCGGTGGCCTCCGCGCCGGAAAGGAAAAATCCGCCCCCTTCCGAATCCCAAAAATCGGCGATCATCCGCTCTTGAAGTTCGATCGCCTTTTCCAGCCACCGGGGATCGAAGGTGGTTCGGTAGAGTTCCAACAGCCCGTCCACCAGGAAGGCGTAGTCGTCGGCGTGACCGGCGATGCCCGCCTCGCCGTCCCGATAGCGGTGGAACAGCCCGCCGTCCGCCGTGGTCATGCGTTTCAACACAAAATCGGCCGCCTTTTGCGCCGCTTCGGTGTAGGCCGGTTCGTCCAGGGAGCGGCCGCCGAGGGCCAGGGCGCCGATCATCAGGCCGTTCCAATCCGTCAGGATTTTGTCGTCCCGCAGGGGCCGCACCCGCTTCTCCCGATGCTGGAACAGCGTCGCGCGGGCCGCCTCCCACCGGCGGCGAAACGCCTCGGGGGACATGCCGGCCCCTTCGGACCAGTCCGCCAGGGGCCGGTCCAGGTGGAGGATATTCGCTCCGGTGCGACGGCCCGTGGCCTCGTCCAGAAAGTTGCCCTCGGGCCGAACGCCGAAGACCCGGCCCCAGAAGGCCGCCTCTTCTTCCCCAAGGACTTCCCGGAGTTCCGCCTCGGTCCAGACGTAGAATTTACCCTCCTCGCCCTCGCTGTCGGCGTCTTCCGCCGCGTAAAACCCGCCGTCGGGATCGGTCATGTCCCGCAGGACGTAGGCGAAAATTGATCGCGCCGTTTCGGCGAAATCGGGGCGGGCCGTCACCTGGGCGCCCTCCAGATAGGCCCGGGCCAGCAGCGCCTGGTCGTAGAGCATTTTTTCGAAATGGGGGAGCAGCCAGCGGTTGTCGGTGGAGTAGCGGTGAAAGCCGTAGCCCACATGATCCCACAACCCGCCCAGGGCCATTTGCATAAGGGTCCGGGTCACCATTTCCAGCGACTTGGCGTCCCCCGTTCGACGATGATGGCGAAGCAGCAGCCGCAGCCGATGGGGCGTGGGAAACTTGGGCGCGGCGTCGAATCCGCCGTTTTCGGCGTCGAAGCTCTCGCCCAGTTGGCGGCGGGCCTGGTCCAGAATATCCGGCGAGAGGGTTCCCTGGGCGTCGAAGGTGAAGGCGCGGCCCAGATGCGCCGTGATGCTCTCGGCCGAGTCGAGGACCTTGGACCGATCATTTTCCCACAGCCCTTTCACCTGGCGGCAAATGTCGATGAGACCGGGACTGCCGTGGCGGCTTTCCTTGGGGATGTAGGTGCCGCCGAAAAAGGGCCGCCGATCCGGCGTCATGAAAATGGTCAACGGCCAGCCGCCCCGGCCGGTCACCATCTGGCAGACCGCCATGTAGACGGCGTCGATGTCCGGCCGCTCCTCCCGATCCACCTTGATGCAGACGAAGGTATCGTTGAGATGGCGGGCCGCCTCCGGGTCCTCGAAGGATTCCCGCTCCATCACGTGGCACCAGTGGCAGGTGGCGTAGCCGATGGAGAGAAACACCGGCTTGTCCTGGTCCCGGGCCGCTTCGAAGGCCGCCTCGGACCAGGGATGCCAGTCCACCGGGTTTTCGGCGTGTTGAAGAAGATAGGGACTTTTTTCGTGTTGCAGGCGATTGGGCATTGCGCCCTCCTTTCATCGGATTCGCGATGGAATCAACATAAGAGACGAAAGGAGGGGACGCAAACGGCGGGATAGCGGGTACCGGCGTTGGGCGCCGCCGGCGGAACGGGGAAAGAAGACGGACGGATCGATCGGGCCTATTCGGGTCAGGAAACGGTGGCGTTCGCTTTCGGTGAAAAATCGGCCTCCGTCTCCGCCTCGGAGGCATCGGCCGCCGCCTCGGGATCGGCGGAACGGGCGATTTCGGTTTGGGCGCCGGTTTCGGCTACCGATTCCGCCGGCGAATTGGTTTCGGTTTTGGGATCGGCGTCGGATTCGGACCGCCATTCCTGGGTTTCCGCGAACTTCAAAGTGTTCAGGGCCTGGCCCGCCTTGGGGTGCCCCATTTTCTCCGCCGTCTGAAAATCCCGCTGGGCCCGCTCCGGCTGCTCCAGCCGGGTGAAGATGACGCCCCGGGCGTAGTATGCCTGAACGGCGCGAGGGTTGAGGGAAATCGCCCGGGTGAGCAGCCGGATGGCGTCGTGATACGCGCCCGACTCGTACAGCGCCTTTCCGCGCCGAACGTATTCCAGCTCGTTGGCGGGCTTTCGGCCCTCCGATTTCACGGCGGAACGGAGACGGGCCGACGCCGGCGCCGCTTCCGACGCGCCATCTGAACCGTCGGTGAATTTGGGTCCGGAAGCCTCGTCCGCGCCGCTCGTCGTCCCCCCGCGAAGGGGGGAACTGCGGGTCTCTTCGGCGCCGCCGGAAGCGGCGGGCTTGGGGACCAGGGATTGGCCGCAATACTTGCAGTCGCTGGAATGGACCGGAATCCGCTCCTTGCAGGCCGGACAGAGCCGACTTTGGCGGCCGGCCACCATTTGCAGCCGCTCCCGCATTTTTTTGGTGACGGTCAGATGATATTTGCCCAGAATGGTCTTGAGAAATTCGGCGAACAGCTTTTCGTCGATCTCGTATATTTCGATCTGGTGGTTGATCTCCCGCTCCACGATCCGGCGGTTTTCGTCGTAGTCCGGCAGGATCAAAGAAAAATCGGCCAGCAGCTCGATGATCTGGCCGTATTTGTCCAATTGCAGATTCTGGATGGCCGCCGACGGGGGCATTTCCTTTTTAATGTTCTCGATCTTGAGATAGTCCACCGCGTTTTTGATGAGGGTCTTGGTTCCTTCGCGAATGGTTTTTTCCAGGGTGGCGGTGTCGTATTCGTTTTTGATCCGGCGGATTTTTCGCTCGTACTGGTTCTTAAGGGTTTGAATTTTCCGGACGTGCTCTTTCTCGATCCAGGCGCGGGTGTTGAGAAAGGCCACCAGCAGAAACACCAAAAAGACGAAAAAGCTGAGCAGAAAGGTGATGGCGGGCGTGAAGACCTGAAAGGCGGAAAAGGTGATCAAGGCCATGCCTCCAAGCCCCAGCACCACCAGATTGGCATAAATGTGCATACAAATTCCCCGTCTGAGGTCGGGCGCGGGACGAAGCCGCCCGCGCCGAAAACCGTCTGTTTGGGATGCCCGAAGTGCGCGCCGAACCGGTCGGATTCCGTTGCCCGGAAAAGCCCTTTTTGGGGACGGAAGGCAATATTTTACGAGAATACCAAGCGTTTCCGGGGTATGCCGGGGCACCGTTTCCCGTGTTTCCAACACGCGCCGACATCGACGTTTCGCCTTCCCTATACGTCGAAGGACCGGGGTTCATCAATGGGGCGGGCCGGGTAATCCCCGGTAGAAATTGGCGACTCGGAACGGGAAACCTCTATCAAATAGGGGAAATCGGGAAGAAATCCATCGTTCACTTTGAAATTCCAAGTGAACGATGGCGCCGGATTGACCAAGGGCATAGGCGATTCGGAACTGCAAAACTTCCCTTAAAAAACATTGCAGCGCCACAAATTTTACTCGTTCCCAGGCTCCGCCTCGCAACAAGTTGGATTTGTTGCGGTTAGAGAATCAACGCCGTTTGCGCAACGCCTCCGCCAGGGGATTGTGAAAGGGCGCGTCCTTCTCCCGCCGTTCGGGGCCGCCGTTTCCTTTCTTTTTGGGCGGTCGTTTGTGGGCCGAAGCGCTTTTTTCACTCGGAGATGGTTTGGGGGATTTGGCCCGGGGCGCGTCGGGGTTGCTCCGCATGGACAGGGCGATGCGCTTTCGGTCGTGGTCCACGTCCAGCACGGTCACCTGGACGGTCTGCTGAACCTTGACGATCTCCGCCGGGTCCTTGACGAACCGGTCGGCCAGCTCGCTGATGTGAACCAGCCCGTCCTGGTGAACGCCCACGTCCACGAAGGCGCCGAAGGCGGTGACGTTGGTGACGATCCCAGGCAGTCTCATGCCGGGTTCCAGATCGGCCATTTCGGTGACGCCCTCGGCGAAAGCGAACGCGGCGAAGGCTTCCCGGGGGTCCCGGCCGGGGCGGGCCAGCTCGTCCCGGATGTCCTGGAGGGTGGGCAGGCCGACCTTGTCGGTGACGTACCGGTTCAGGTCGATTTTTTCGCGGAGTTCCGCGCTTTTCAGCAGATCGGCCACGCCGCAGTTCAGGTCTTTGGCCATCCGATCCACCACGGGATAGCTTTCCGGGTGGACGGCGCTGGCGTCCAGGGGATTTTTCCCGTCGGAAATGCGGAGAAAGCCGGCGCTCTGCTCGAAGGCTTTGGGACCGAGGCGGCGTACCTTGAGCAACGCCTTGCGGCCGGGGAACGGCCCGCTTTCGTCCCGGTGGGCCACGATGTTCCGGGCCAATTGGGGCCCGAGGCCGGAGACATAGGCGAGCAACGGGGCCGAGGCCCGGTTCACGTCCACCCCCACCCGGTTCACGCAGCGCATGACCTCCTCGTCCAGGGCCCGCTTCAGCGCGGCCTGGTCCACGTCGTGCTGGTACTGGCCCACGCCGATGGCCTTGGGATCGATCTTCACCAGCTCCGACAGCGGGTCCATGAGCCGCCGCCCGATGGAGACGGCGCCGCGCACGGTCAAATCCTGGTCCGGAAATTCTTCCCGGGCCACTTCCGAGGCGGAATAGACCGACGCGCCGCTTTCGCTGACCATGACGATGGTCGGGTTTCCCGAAAGCTTCAGCCCCCGGAGGAAGGCCTCCGTCTCCCGGCCGGCGGTGCCGTTGCCCACGGCGACGGCTTCCACCTTGTGCGCGACGACCAGCTTGCGGACGGTCTCGGCGGCGCGGGCCTCCTGGTGGAGGTAGAAGACGTCGTGGTGGAGCAGCTTGCCCTGGGCGTCCAGGCAGACCACCTTGCAGCCGGTGCGGAAGCCGGGGTCCACGCCCATCACCCGCCGCGCGCCCAGGGGCGGGGCCATGAGCAGCTCCCGCAGGTTCTCCGCGAAGACCCGAATCGCCTCGGTTTCGGCCCGCTCCTTGGCGGTCAGCCGGACCTCGGTTTCCATGGCCCGGGAGAGCAGGCGGCGAAAGGCGTCCTCGGCCGCCAGGGCCACCTGCCGGGAATCCGGCCCGTCGCCCTGGACGAAGCGGCGCTTGAGGGCGGCCACGGCCTCCTCTTCCGGCGGGGGCACGGTGAGGTTCAGCAGCTCCTCCCGCTCGCCCCGACGCACGGCCAGAATGCGGTGGGAGGGGGCGGTGGCCACCGGCTCGCTCCATTCGAAATAATCGCGGTATTTGGCGGCCTCTTCCTCCTTGCCGGCGGCGACCCGGGTTTGGAAGACGGCCTTTTCCGCGTAAATATGGCGGAGATCGGCCCGGGCCTCGGGGGCCTCGTTGATCCGCTCGGCCAGGATGTGGCGCGCCCCTTCCAGGGCCTCTTCGATGGATTCCACCCCTTTTTCGGCGTCCACGAAGGCTTGGGCGGCGGCGAAGGGATCGTCGCCGGTCTGGCCGAAGATTCGATCGGCCAGCGGCTCCAGCCCCTTTTCCCGGGCGATGGTGGCCTTGGTGCGCCGTTTGGGCCGGTAGGGGAGATAAAGGTCTTCCAGAACGGCCATGGTTTCGGCGGATTCCACGGCGGCCCGGAGTTCGTCGGTCAGGTGGCCGTTTTGCTCCAGGGAGCGAAGGATCGTATCCCGCCGGGCGTCCATCTCGGCCCGCCGCTCCAACTGGTCCCGGATGTCCGTCACCGCCACCTCGTCCAGACTGCCGGTGGCCTCCTTGCGGTACCGGGCGATAAACGGAATCGTGGCCCCTTCCGCCAGCAGATCGGCCACGGCCTGCACGGCGCCGGGGTTCAGGGCAAGTTCGGTGGCAATGGCGGGGATGTGGTGGGTGGTCATGGGGTGTCCTTGGGGTTTCGGGGGTTCGCGTTTGGGATGATTCGGGTGTTGGGAATTTCGGTTCGCGTTTTTGCGTATGGCGTCTTCCCCCTGGGAGCGACGAGTTGCACGCGTCGCCTCGGGCGCACAATGGGTAAGGCAATTTGATGAAAGCCGATCATGAAACCCGATCATGAAAACGGTGTGGAAGGTTCGGAGATATAGGCGGGGCGAGGGATTCTGTCAAGGAAGTGGGTGGAACGATTTCAGGTAGGGTGGGCAAAACCCCGCCCCAAGGCGGCCATGGAAACGGGAGAGGCTTCGGGGTTTTGCCCACCTTTTTCCGGTTTGCCGGCAGACCTTTATTGACTCCGGAAACCCGGGTTTGTATCGTCTTTATTACCCATCGGATTTCACGGAATGGCCGTCTTCCAACAGGTGAATCCGGGAGGCGTTTTCCCGATGAAGCCGGAAAACCCCGGTAAAACGGGTTATTCCAAAACGCCACGGGAGTTTTCCCATGCAAATGAAACGCATTTCCTTCGATATCCCGGCCGGGGTACTGGCCGGCCTCCGTTTCGACGAGGACCGCTTCTGCCATGAACTCCGTGTGGCGGCGGCGGTCAAGTGGTATGAGCAAGGAATGGTCAGCCAGGGGCGCGGGGCGGAAATCGCGGGGCTTTCCCGTGCGGAATTCATCGAGGCGCTTGGACGTTTCGGGGTTTCGCCGTTCCAGGTGGAGACCGAGGAATTGGTGCGCGAGGTGATGGATGGGTGAATCGGCCATGATTAGATTGCTTCAGTGGCGGCTTCCCAATTTTTCAACCAACCCCTCCTTAACGCGGAGTCCGCCCCATTGACCCCACCCCCCAATTCTGCTATGAAAATTTCCAATCGCGGTTGTCTCCCCCGCCGCGCAAGCCAACCGAATTTTCATCGGAAAGGACGGCATGAACAAACTCCGGCCCCTTTTCGCCGTTGCCATTCTTCTCGCCTTGCTCCTTCCGCTTTCCGGCTGCGGCGGCCGGGACCAGCTTCCGCTGGACTGGCTCCGCAAACGCCTTCAGGACGTGGACACCTACTCCGTCATCCTGGAGGACATGAAGCGGGAAGGCAATTTTTTCACCAGCCATCACCATAAATATCGCGTAATTCAAGATGATTACGCATGGTCCACCGACTGGATGAAAGTGCCGGAAAAATATTACCGGCGCTACGAGCCCATGCTGGGCATGGTGGTCGCCGGCCGCAAGGAAGGCGAACCCATCGCCGCCGCCGCGCCGCCGGGATATCAATACGTGAACAATCCGCGCTATGGACGCTGGCGAACCGACAACCGAGGCCGCTCTTTTTGGGAATTCTATGGGCAGTACGCCATGATGCGAAACCTGATGGGCGGCTGGTACCGCCCCATCTACCGAACCGATTACGACGCCTACCGAACCGCCCGGAGCCGGAACGTGCCTTTTTTCGGCAAAACCCACACCTACGGCACGGCCGGGACGGTGACCAAGCAGGCCAATCCCGACTTTTTTCAGCGGCGAATGGCCCGGGAACGGGCCGGCAAAACTTCGTTCGCCCAAAAAGTCGGCCGACGCATCGGGCGCACCCGTTCCAACGTGCGGGGCCGCTCCGGCGGACGGGGGAAATAATCCATGGATTACATCGACATAACGCTCCTGGACGATCTCCTGTCGGCGCTGATCCTGATCGCCGGCTTCTACTTGCTCTTCTTCGTCGGCAAGCTGGTGAACGACCTGCTGAACAAGGACTACAAGCTCACCTACGAGCTGGTGGAGCGGGACAACCCGGCCCTCGCCGTGGCCGTGGCCGGCTATTATCTCGGCCTCGTCTTCGCCATCGGCGGCGCGCTGGCGGGCCCCAGCCGCGGGATCGTGGAGGACCTGATCGATCTGGGCATCTACGGCGCCCTGGCCATCGTTTTGCTCAACCTGTCCTGGTTCCTTTGCGACCGGCTCATCCTCCGAAAGTTCAAGGTGACGGACGAACTCATCCGGGATCGCAACACCGGGACCGGCGCCGTCTCCTTCGGCGTCAGCGTGGCTTCGGGTCTCATCGTTTACGGCGCTGTGACCGGCCAGGGCGGCACCATCTGGACCGCCATCGGTTTCTGGGCCGTGGGCCAGTTGATCCTCGTCGTCGCCGGGCTGGTCTACGACCGGATCACCCCCTACGACGTCCACGCGGAGATCGAGCGGGACAACATGGCGGCCGGCGTCAGCTTCGGCGGGGCACTGGCGGCCATGGGCGTGGTGGTGGGCTTCGCCGCGGCCCGGGATTTCACCAGCTGGGCCGACGATCTGCCCGGCTTCGCGCTCATCGCCCTGTGCGGCCTCGTCATGCTGCCGCTGGTTCGGTTTCTGACGGATCGGGTGCTGCTGCCCACCGTCAAGCTCACCGATGAAATCGTCAACCAGGAAACCCCAAATTCCGGGGCCGCCTTCATCGAGGCGCTGTCCTACATTTCCGGAGCCTTCGTCATCAGCTGGTGCCTCTGAACCCCGCTCTTCCCGATCCCGTCCGGAACGTCATGGCGCCCGGACGGGGAACCATTTTAAAAATTGCCCTCTTCGCCACCGGCTGCGCCGGGATCGTGGCCGAGTTCGTGCTGTCCACCCTGGCCACCTACCTGATCGGCAACGCCATCGTCCAGTGGACCCTGGTGATGTCGCTCATGCTGTTCTCCATGGGGCTGGGCAGCCGAATCAGCCGGAGCTTCCGGTCGGACCTGATCGACGCCTTCATCTACGTCGAAATCGCCCTTTCGCTGCTCTGCGCCGCCTCGGCCATGCTGGCCTACGGCCTGGCCGCCCTCACCGAGTACGTGGAAGTGATCATCTACCTCCAGGCGGGCGCCATCGGAGTGCTCATTGGTTGCGAAATCCCGCTGGTGACCCGGATCAACGAGACCTTCGAAGAGTTGCGGGTCAACATCTCCGGGGTCATGGAAAAGGACTATTACGGCGCGCTGTTCGGCGGGCTGATCTTCGCCTTCGTGGCCCTGCCCCATCTGGGGCTCACTTATACCCCGGTGCTGCTGGGAACGGTCAATTTTCTCGTGGCCGCCCTGGTGCTGTGGCGATTTTTCCCCCTGATCCGACGGCCCCGAACCCTGATATCGGCCTTCGTCGTCGCCGGTGCGACCCTGGCGGCGGTGGCGGCGCTCTCCCGCCCGGTGATCACCTACGGGGAACAGCGCAAGTATCAGGATCAGGTGGTCTACGCCCGGCAGACGCCGTACCAGAAAATCGTGATGACCCGCTGGCGGGACGACTACTGGCTTTTTCTCAACGGCCAGCAGCAGTTTTCCACCGTTGACGAGGAAAAATACCACGAGCCGCTGGTTCATCCGGCCATGGCGGTCCCGCCCTCGGTTCGAGACGTGTTGATCGTGGGGGGCGGCGACGGCCTGGCGGCACGGGAGGTGCTCAAGTATCCGGGAGTGGAGCGGCTCGCCCTGGTGGACCTGGACCCGGCCATGACGGAACTGGGCCGAAGCCATCCGCTGCTGCGATCCTTCAACGACGGCGCCCTGCTCGACCCCCGGGTGCGAATCGTCAACCGGGACGCGGCGGAGTTTCTGGAAACCCGGCGAGAACGGTTCGACGTGATCCTGATCGATCTGCCCGATCCGGATTCAATCGAGCTGATGCACGTCTATTCCCGCAAGTTCTACCGGATGGCCCACCGCCGGCTGAACCGAGGCGGCGTGCTGGCGGCGCAGGCCACCAGCCCGTTTTTCGCCCATCGGGCGTTTCTGTGCATTCTCAAAACCATCCGGGCCTCCGGCTTTTCCGCCCTGCCCTACCGCAACCCGATTCCCACCATGGGAGAATGGGGCTGGGTGGTCGGGATTCGGACGGAGGACGGCGACCGGGAAACCCTGCGATCCCGGCTGCTGACGGCGGATTTTGAAAACATATCGACGCGGTTTGTCAACCACGACGCCATGATTTCCATGCTTCACTTTGGAAAAGGGGTGATCGAGGAAGAACAATTGGCCAAGGTGGCGATCAACACCGAGTTCCACCCCATCCTCTTCCGCTACTACCTGACCGGAACCTGGGGGGTTTACTGATTTTTTCATCGTTTTCCCGAAGTGGGGCGATTCCCCATCGTCGCTACATCGTTATCCCCATATCCGCGCCGGACGGGTATTTATGGCGGATTTTCACGATGAAATCCCTTGACAACACTATGCTTTTCTGAATAGGAAAGATCATCTTGGATTTTCCACCCCCGGCCGATCTCCCCCACGCGGAACCTCGCCGGGAGAGGGACCGGTTTCGCACGATCCTCGCCAAACACCGTCAAACCAGATGGTCAACCCCAATACCAGCATGAAAACGGAGATTCTTATGGGCGAAGCACGATTCAACCAGCGGCGGACGTCGTCGACGTCACGGAAATGGGTATTGCTTCTTTGCATGGGGCTATTACTTTTCGGTTGCGCCCACATGCCTTCTCCCCAGGAGATGGAAGCCGAGCGGGAGGCCAACGCCCGTCAGGACGTGGAAGCCATCAAGCCGGCCATGGGATACGGCAATTTCGGAGAAGCGCCGTTGACCCTGGAAGACTGCATCCGGTACGCCCTCGACAACAATCTGGAGATGCGCATCGCCCGGTTGAACGAGGAGATCGCCGACCAGGAAAGCCTGGTGGCCAAACTCCAAATGCTCCCCAGCCTCTCCGCCGACGCCACCTACAAGCGGCGGGACGTCCTTCGCAAGAGCGACGCCTACAACTGGCTGCTCGACGAGGACCAGCCGGATTTCACGGTGTCGGAGCTGAAGGACAACACTCGGGCCAACCTGACCCTCACCTGGAACATCCTGGACACCATGATGGCCTACGTCCGGGGCAACGCCTCGGAAATGCAGGAAGAGGTGATCCGCCGGGAACGGGCCCGCCAAGCCCAACAGCTGGCCCTGGACGTGACCCGGGCCTATTGGCACGCCGCGGCGGTGGAAGACGCTCTGGATTACGTCCACGTGGTGGAGGCCAATCTGAAGCAGGTAAAACGCAACATGGACCAGGCCGTGGCCCGGGGCAGCTACGACAGCATGGCCGCCTCGGACGCGGAGCTTCGGCTCAAGGAATTGGAGCTGACCATCCGCCAGCTCCAGGCCAACCTCTCCAGGGAACGGCTCCAGCTCGCCCAGCTCATGGGCCTCAACCAGAACGTCCAGTTCACCCTGGCCCGGCCGCCCATCAAGCCCATCGTCGCCAACCTTCCCCACACCAAGGAGTTGAACATCGACCGGCTGGAAGAATACGCCCTGCTCCACCGGCCGGAGCTGTTCGCCAGCGACATGCAGGTTCGCATCCAGAAGGAGGAGGCCAAGAACAAGGTTCTGGCCATGTTTCCCGGAATTTCCATCTTCGCCGGGGGCCATTACGAGGACAACCGGCTGTTGCTTCAGAACAACTGGGCCACCGTCGGCGCCGGCATTGGTTGGGAATTGCTGGACCTGCCGGCCAAATTCATGTCCTACAAGGGACAGAAGAAGGCCATCCAGATGGCCGAGGCCCAGCGGCTGATGTCCACCGTGGGCGTCATCACCCAGGTCCACATCGCACTGCTCGACTACGCCATCAAGGTGGACCGGTTCCGCCTGCTGGACGAAACCTACGCCTTGGCCAACAACCTCTTCGACATGGCCCAGACCAAGAACCAGGCCGGCCGCCTGCCGGAACTGGCGGTCACCCAGCGCCACCTGGAGGAGATGGCGGCCAAACTTCGACGGGACGAGGCCGTGGTGGACATGCTGGTGGCCCACAAGCGGCTCTGCGTCAGCATCGGCATGGATCCCCTGGAATGCGATCAGCGGGGAATGCTGGCCTCGGCCGGCGGGAGCGGCGCCGGGCTTTCCGGGAACGTTCGGGAGCTGAACTACACCGCCACCACCGGCATGAGAAAATGGCGCAGCACCGAGACTGGCTACATCCACATTGGTCCCACGCCGCCGGAAATCGACCCCATTAGCGGTTTGGGTCCGGAATACTTTGTGGAGGTGACCAACGGCCAAGAGAGCGACGCGATTATGGCTATCACGGGCACGGAATCGGGCATGATTTCCGGAACAAGTTCGGGTCCCATCGAGGACGCCGACCTGGATACCTGGGGCGTAACCCCGCCGGTTTCCACCCGCGACGGCGGCATGAGTCGAAGTTCCGACGGCGCCCCCGGCTACGCCGGTCCGGCGGCCGACCGCTTCCTCTGGCAGGTGCAGATGGGCGCGTTCTCCGAGCCTTCCGGCCCCACCAAGCGAATGAGCGAGGTGGAGGCCCTGAACCTCCGCATGCTCGACACCCGCGACACGGCCATCACCACCGCCCGGGTGCAGGGAAACTTGTTGAATCGGGTTCGCGTCCGCGGTCTGACCCAGGCGGAAGCCCAGGAACTGGCCCGCGAGCTGCGGGGCCGGGGCGTGGACCATTGGGTCATCGCGCCGGGAAGCGTCCACTGGTAGTCTCCGAGCGGTTCGGGCGGGCCTGAACGGCTCGCCGCCGGCCGGAGCGGTGGCCCACCGCTCCGGCCGGACGAACGCCCCCGAAATCTCCGTTTTCTCGCATTTTCGCACCGCTTGGCCGCGCCGCCCCTTTCGGCAACCCGTCTGCGAACGTTCGGCCCCACCGTCTCAGGGAGGTTATCAGGATGTTGAACCTAATGAAGCTGGAAAATCGGATTGTGCTGGACGCGGCGGGCATGGACGCCGCCATGGACCATGCCGCCGACGGACCGGATGACGTCGGACCCAATCCGGACGCGGAATCCGCCTCAATTCCCGACGCCCCCGACGTACATGCCGGCGCCGTCGCCGAAGTCGCCACCATGCTGTCCGCCGACGAAGGGGACGCCGCCGACGGAAGGCCGGAAGACATCGGCCCGATTCTCCGCCCCGCCGAGGGCTCCGACCCGTTGAACGTCGTGCTGATCGCCGACAATCTCCCGGATTTGCAAACGCTAAGGGACGCGATTCATCCCGACGCCAAAGTCATCGAATACGACGCCGACGCGGAATCGGCCCAAGAGGTGGTCGCTCGCGTGACCGCCGTCGCCGAATCGAACGGGTCGATTGAATCGCTGACCTTGTTGTCCCACGGCGGCAGTGGCTTTTTCCAGCTCGGCAACGAACGCATAACTACGGACAATCTCTCCGACAACGCGACCGCATGGAGAGCGCTGGATGAAGCCATGGAAGATGGCGGCCAGATTCATCTGATGGGCTGCAACGTGGCCGAAGACTCGGAAACCGGTCTGACCTTGCTGAACGGGGTGGCCGAGGCCACCCAAGCCACCGTTTTTTCCTCCAACGACATCACCGGCAAGGGGGGCGACTGGGAGCTGGAGACCGCTTCGGACGAGGCGCCCGGTCGGGCCGATCTTCCGCTGGACGTCGCCCTTCTGGGAGATTACGCCGGCCAGCTTCAGGACCCGCCGGTACAGTTCGTGCCGCCCACGGAAGTTTTCGGCCGGGAGGACGCCCGATCGGGCATCGTCATCACCCTGTTCGTTCGGAATGATGTCGATCCGGATTCCCTCCAAATCCAGGCAACCCCCGCCGGGGGAGACGACGTTATCCGACTGTCCGACATCGATCAGCCCGAGTTGGGCAGTCAAGTGCCTTATAACCCGCAACCCGGTCAGGTCCGGCCCCCCGCCGGCTACACCGGCTTCACCTGGGTGGCGTTCTACTCGCCTCAGGCCAACCAGTTTCACCCCAACGGCGATGAAACACCCATTACCGTTAGCGTCCAGTCGGGGAACGGCGGCCAGGCGGTGGACGCAACCGAAACGTACACGCTGACCGTTGATCCCCTGAACGACGCGCCTTTTCTCAGGGAAGGTCTCGAAAGCACGGGGGACTTCGTCGATGATTTCCGGAACGTTGGCACCATCGACATTGGCACTGTCGAAGAGGACGCCACCGATCCCGCAGGGATTCCACTGTCCACGCTCATCAATCCGGCCATCTTGGACGTGGACGACGGTGATCCCACCGGCATTGCCATTATCGGAACGGATGTCGGCGGGGGCGGTGTCTGGCAGTTCAACAGCGGCGGCGGATGGGTGGATGTCGGCCCGGTATCCGCCGAAAGCGCGTTGGTGCTGGCGTCCAGCGTCCAGGTTCGCTTCCTCCCGCAAGGCCAATGGAGCCAGGAACAAACCGAGGCGACACTTGAATTCCGGGCCTGGGACCAGACCGACGGCAACGCCTCCGGCGCAACCGGGGTCAACACCGAGGTCGGCCCCCGCCCCTCCGAGCCGGGTGACACCGCGGCCTACAGCAAGGCGACCGGCAATCTGCGCGTCGAGGTCACCCCGGTGAACGACGCTCCGGAACCGCCAACCGTTGAAATCGACGATCCCTACATCGAAAACGGGTTCGTGACGCCCGACCAGACCGGCGTCCCCAAGGAACTGGGCATCACCCTCGGCGAAGACCCCGACGACACCGATTTCACCGAGGTGGTCGTGGAAATCACCGACGGCTTCCAGAACGATTCCCGGGGCGTGGACGTTCTTTTCTTGGCGGGGAGCCTTCCGTCCACCATCCAGGCCCAGGTCGAAACCGGGCGGGTGGTGTTCACGCCCGCCGACGGACTGGAATCGGCGCCGATTTCGGATTTTCAATTGGCCGTGGACCAGGTGCGGTACGAACATGCGGGCGGCCCCGATCTCCTGGGTCCGGGCGAGGAAGCGAGCGCCCTGAACGGCGACGATCCCATCGAGCGTCCCCGCGCCATCGAAGTCACCGTTTCCGACGCCAACGCCAGCGAAGCCGACAACGGCATTCAGGATTCCACCGGCGAGGGAGAACTCCCGGTGGACGCGGTCAACGACGGGCCCGACGCCGAGCCGGAAAGCGACGAGCTGGTCTATTCCCTGAACGTGAACCAGCCCACCCGTCTTGCGCTGGTGGACAATACCTTCACGCTGGAGGATGTGGACGACGTGGATTTGGCCACGTCCAACCTGCCCCGGGGGGTCGGCGAAATTCGGGTGCGGATTGAAGATGGCTACACCGCCGCCGTGGACGAACTGGAATTTGACGGCGCGGGCTTCAACGACGTTTCCGTCAGCGTTCAGGAAGGGGGGCGGACCCTGGTGCTGACCCCGACCAACGGCCAGGCATTCACCCTTTCCCGCGCCGAAGACGTGGCCCGCCAAGTATCCTACGTCAACAACGCCGCCGACGCGGCCCAGGCCAACGAAGACGCGGATCGGGTCGTCGCCATCACCGTCACCGACAACAATTCCGGCGGCGAGGGCGACTTTTCGGAACCCCAGATTCCCGCGCCGACCGATCCGCAATTCGTGGACGGCCCCAAAAGCGACACGGTCACCCGAACCATTCAAATCGACGCCGACGCGCCGCCCGAACTCGATTTCGGGGACGGCATCTTCGAGGACAACGGGAATCCCAACGATCCCTTCTTTTCGCCCCGGACGCCCGACCAGGTGGAAGGCTTCACGGTCCAAGACATCGTCGCCAGCTTCAACCTGCCCAACCAGCCGCCCAACCAGGGGGTCGAGGCGCTGGCCATCACGGCGGTGGACGACGCCAACGGCCAGTGGCAATTTCTCGATTCCACCGGCCAGTGGGCGCCCATCGACAACGGCCAGCTCGACGAGGCCAACGCCCTGTTGCTGGGTCCCACGGACCAGATTCGGTTCATTCCGGACGAAAATTTCAACACCGACGAGGAGCCCGGCGCCGTCACGCCGACCATCACGGCCAAGTCATGGGACACCGCCGAATTCGCCGGCACCCCGGGGACTTTCGTGAACACCGTGGGCGACAACGTCGCCTTCAGCCAGGAAGGCACGGGCGAGTTGCCGGTGCTGGCCGTCAACGACCGGCCGGACATCGTTTTGGGTCCCAACCTGGACCCGGACAACGACGACGTGGTGAACGAACAACAACGGCTGGACGAGAGCGGCCGAATCACCTTCACCGGCATCACTCTTCAGGACATCGACCTGGCCAAGGGGGAGGAAGACGGTCCCAATCCCGGCCAGATCGACCTGACGGTTTCGGTGGATCGGGCCAGCAGCCAAGTCTTTCTGGACAGTCTGGCCGGCGTCACGATTATTGGCGGAGCCAACGGCTCCCAGACCGTGACCATCCGGGGCGATTTGGCCGACGTCAGCTCCGCCATTCAGACCGGCCTTCGCTACGAGGCCGACCTGAACGAGCTGAACAACGCGGCGTCGGATCAAGCCTACGACACGATTAACATCACCTCCAACGACCTGGGCAACGCCGGTCTTCCCGGTTCGCTCCAGGACGCGGACAACATCCAGATCGCCCTCTTCCCGGGGGACGCCCCGCCAGAGATCGACCTGGACGAAAACGACGACGGCGGCGCCGACCCGGAAAACGACATCCCGCCGGCGGGTCCCCAGGCCCCGGGGAACGAGGACACCGGCAACTACAACGTCTTCTTCATCGAAGACAGCGACTGCACCCCGGTGCTCATCGCCGACGAAGACATCCTGATCGCCGACGACAATGGCCTGATCCAGCGCATGACCGTGGAGTTGACAAATCGGCTGGATTCCGGCGGCCCGGCCTCCCCGCCGCCGGAACAGGGAGGGCAACTCTTGGCGCTGGACCAGAACGCCGAGTCCGGACTGCTGGAATCCCTGGGCTTTAGTCAGGACGTACTGGACGCCGTCAACGCCGATCCAAACACCAATATCACGGTGAACGTTGCCCAGCAGACCAACGCCGCCGGCCAGGTGGTGGCCTTGACGCTGGAATTCCAGGGAATCGCGTCCACCGAGGCCTATCAGCAAATCCTGAACACGGTCACCTACGACAACGACTCTCAAAACCCCAGCGACACCACCCCCGCCGGGGAGAGCGTGCGCCGGGTGGCCGCGGTGACGGTGACCGACGTGCCCATCGACGGCGAGGGCCCGGGCCAGAGCAGCACCGCCTTTTCCCGAATCGCCATCATCCCCGTCAACGACGCGCCGGTCAACCAGGTTCCCGGTGAAATTATCGTTCCCTCCGGCACCATCGTGGACATCGGCGGCCAGCTCGACGTGGGCGACGTGGAAGGGCCGGCGGAGATGTCCGTCAACCTGGGCGTCATCTTCGGCGTCTTGAACGTCGCGGAGGGCCAAGGCGTCCAGATCGACGGCAACGGCACGGCGGACCTGACCCTGACCGGCTCCATCGAAGCGGTCAACGCGGTTCTGGATTCGCTGTCCTACGCGCCGCCGGCGAATTTCACCGGCGAGGACACCTTGACCGTCACCTCCAACGATTTCGGATACGAGGGAATCAACCCGTCCTTCGTGGGAAGCAACGGCGTCCGTTGCGTGGTTGCGCCTTTCGACGAGGCGGGAAATCCCATCGTGGACGAACGCGGCGACCTCGTCCCCGACGGGCCCGACGAAAAAACTCCCAACGATCGGGACGCCCTGACCGACGTGGACACCATTCTCATCCGGGTGGCCCAATCCGATCCGGACACCCTGCCGGAACCGCCGACGCCGCCCCCGAGCCCGCCGCTCCAGCCCATCGCCCCGCCGGACGCCGACGGTCCCGACGGCATCAGCCCCGGCCCCGTCAATCTCCCCGGCATGGTGGGCGTAACCGGCGGGCAGGCCGGCATTTCGGCCCGCGGCATCGGCCCCGGCGGCGAGGGCTTCATGGACTTCTGCTCCATCGAGGAGGCCCTGCGCAGCCATCTGGGCTGCCGCTTCGCCAACACCCTGAATCCGGAATCCCAGTTCAGTTCCCTCTCCTGGGGCGACATGACCGACCTGGGCTGGAAGCCGCCCTCGCTGTATCTGGACGAGGAGTACGACCTGTATTCCCAGCTCTTCATGGAAGAGCCGGGCGACCCGGGCTTCAACGTGGAGGCGGGCGCCTTCGGCGTGGACCTGGGCGGCCTGCCCGAAACGCCGGAGCGGGTCTTCCGGGAAGGCCAAAACCGGGAAACCTTCAACGAGATGGAACCCAACGAAATTCGCGAAGCCTTTTTCGCCAACCGGAAAAACCTTGATCGAACCGGACGATAATCTTCGGGCGGGCCGGCGATCCACCGGCCCGCCCACCCGCCTCGCGCCATGACCAACGACGCCGATTCCCCCCGCCAAAATCCGGCCGGAGCCGCGCCTTCCGCTCCCGCCACCCTGGAAGACTACCTGGAAACGCCTTGGCGGGGGTTGCGCCCGGATTTGAAACTGTTCCCCGGCCCGGTGGAATACGACGGCCAGCGTTCCTGGGTGCTGGAAGACCCGGTGCGGGGCAACACCTATCGGCTGGGCCACGCCGAAGGCGAATTGATCTACCGCCTCGTCGCCGGCCGCTCCCCCGAGTCGGCCCTTCGCCACCTGTACCAGACCACCACCCTCCGGCCCACCCCCGCGGACGCGATCGCCTTCCTGACCATGCTCCAGCGGGAGCGGCTGACCCGGCTGCCCGCCGACTTCGTCGAAAAATCGGCCGCGGCCGGCGGCGACGCGGGCGAGCCTTCGGCGTTGGACCAACTTCGTCAAGGAAGCATCTTTTTCCGGATTCCCCTGCTCCGTCCCGACGGATTCCTCTCGCGAACCGTCCGCTGGGCGTCCATGCTCTGGTCTCCCCCCCTCCGCTGGTTCTACCTCCTGTGCGGGCTGACCGGCCTGGCGCTCACGGCGCAGGAGATCGAGGCCTACCTGGGCACGGTCAACTACCTGTTCACCCCCCGGGGCGGGCTGGCGTTCCTGGCCTGCCTCGTCGCGCTCAAAATCGGCCACGAATTCGCCCACGCCTACGCCGCCAAGGCCATGGGGCTCCACGTCCGAAGCATGGGAATCATGCTCATCGTCGTCTGGCCGCTGCTCTACACCGACACCACCGACGCCTGGAAACTGCCCGACCGCCGGCGGCGCATGGCCATCAGCGCCGCCGGGGTGACGTTCGAACTGGCGGTGGCCGGGGTCGCCCTGTTGCTCTGGGCCAGCGTCCCGGACGGGATCGCCCGCAGCATCTTCTTTTTCCTTTCCAGCGCCTCCCTCATTTCCACGGTCCTGATCAACCTCAACCCGTTCATGCGCTACGACGGATACTATCTGCTGATGGACCTGTGGGGCATCGACAACCTGCGGCCCCGGGCCTTCGCGGTGCTGCGCCACGGCGCCCGGCGGCTGCTGCTGGACTGGAAGGCCCCGTCGCCGGAAATTCATCCCCACCGGCGGGCCATGCTGGTCTACGGCTTTTTCGCGGCCCTCTACCGGCTCTTCATCGGGGCGACCATCGCCCTTGCGGTCTACCACCTGCTGTTCCCCGCCCTGGGGCTGGCGGTCTTCCTGCTTCAGCTCTGGCTGTTCCTGATTCGGCCGGTCATCGGGGAGGTTCGCGCCGCATGGCGGGGCCGGCGCCACTGGGGCTCCCGCTTTCGGATCGCGGCCAGCGGCCTGGGATTCGCCGGCCTGCTGGCCCTTCTGGTTCTGCCCCTGCCCCGCTTCGAGACGGTTCCCTCCCTGCTGCTGTTCCAGGAGGCGATCCGGGTGGAAGCCCCGTCCCCCGGGCGGCTCTCCGAGGCGCTCCCCGCCGAGGGACGAACCGTGACCGAGGGCGAACCCCTGGTTCGGCTAACCAGCGACACCCTGGCCTTCGAACGGGAACAGGCCGAATTCGATCTTCAAAAGGTCCGGGCCGGCATCCGGAATCTGGGGACCAGCCCGGAGCAGGTCGCCTACGGCCGCTGGCTGGAGGCCGAGGCGGAGCGACTCCAGAGCATTCTGGACAAATATCGGGAGGCCATGGCCCAGATGGAAATCCGGGCGCCCGCCGAAGGCCGGATCGTGGACGTCAACCCGGATCTGTACGCCGGGGCCTTTCTGCGCCGGGGGGTTCACCTGTTCACGGTGATGGCGCCGTCCCGTCACGAGGTCAAGGCCTTCGTCCACGAAAAGGCCATGCCGGACCTTCGAGTGGCGGCCATCCGCGAGGCGACCGTCCGCCTGCCCGCCCCGGAGATCCCGGCCATCCGGGTCCGGCTGGCGGAGCGGAGCCGGTTTCCGGCGCATCGCCTGCCCAACCAAAGTCTGTTTGACATCGCCGGCGGCCCTATTGTATCCGTGGAAGATTCCCTGGGACGCCGGCCCCGGGACGCCTATTTCACCCTGACCTTCGAGGTGCCGGACCCGCCGCCGGGCCGCTTGGCCCATGGGCTTCCGTCCCGGATCTGGCTGCGAACGGCGGGGCGGCCGCTCTTGGTCCGCGCCGCCGCCGGCATTTGGCAACCCCTCTCCGAGCGAGGACTTTTCTGACATGGCCCGTTTTCGGCTGACGCCGCACCTTGTCCGCGCCCTTATGGCGCTTCTTCTCTCCATTCCCGCAACCGCTTTCGCCCAAGACGCCCCGGCCCCCGGGGAATCCCCCGCGGATTCCATGGCGCCGGCGGAGCCGCCCGGCGTGTTCAAGCCCTTCCCCGTGGTGTTCGAGGCCCGCCAGAAGGCGGTGCTTTCGGCCGAGCGGGCGGGCGCCCTCACCAGCCTCAAGGCCGACGTGGGCGACACCGTCAAAAAAGGCGCGGTGATCGCCCAGGTGGACGTGGGGGAGGCCGCCCTCCGAAAAAAACGGGGGGAAGTGGCCCTCGGCCATCTGGAAAAGCAAATTCAGGAACTGACCCAGCTCAACCAGCGGGGACTGGCCACCAACGAGGAGGTGCAAAAGGTCCGCATGGAGCGGGACGTGACCCGGGCCGACGTGCAGATCTACAAGCGGCAGATCGCCCAGTCCACCATTCGCGCGCCGTTCGCCGGCATGGTGGTCCGCCGTCACGTGGAGCCCCACGAGTGGGTCACCGCCGGCCAGCCGGTGTTGGACATGGTCAATCTGGACCGCATCCGGGCCGTCGCCAACCTGCCCGCCCACATCGCCGTGCGGCTCAAGGCGGGCGACATCCACACCCTGTACATCCATGATCTGGAAGCCGAGATGAAGGGCACGGTGGACGCCGTGGCCCCGGAGGTGGACGAGCGAAGCAATACCGCCCAAGTCATCTGGAGCGTGGACGCCGGCGGCCGACGGCTGTTGCCGGGCATGAAGGGAGAGGTCCGGGTTGAGCCGTAAACCGCCGGAAATCGGGGAGACCATCGGGGGCGCGGCCCCCGACGGAACGAGCGCGGCGGGACGAAGCGTCCCGCCGGCCGCGGGGGCGACCCGGGAGCAGGTGCTGACCCGGTTCATCCGGATGTGCACGGCCGTCTTTTCCACCCCGGTCTCCCAAGAGGCCGCCGCCATCGCCGTCAACCGGGTGTCGGAGCTGACCCGGGTGGATCGGGCGGTCCTGGTCCGGCTGGACGGAAAGCCAACCATCGCCGCCGTCAACGGCGGCGGCGCGGCGGCCCAGGACAGCGCTTTCGCCGACGCGGTGGAAACGGCCCGAAAACGGTTCGGCCGCCGGCCCGAGGCGGTGGTGGTGCCGGTCGTGTCCGACGCCGAACGGGAATCGGCCCCCTCGCTCCACGCCGTTCAGCGGGCCATGGGCGGCGCCCAGATTCTGTGGCTGCCGCTCTGGCTCTCCAGCGATCAGAGCGTCCCGCCGCGCCAAGCCCTGTGGCTGGAGCGGTGGCACGGCAACCGCTGGGAGCGGGGCGACGTGGAGCTGTTGCAGCACGCCGCCCTCTTTCTGGGCCACGGTCTCCTCCGGTCCCGGACGCGGCCCAAGGCGCGGGGCCGATACCTTCGGCTGGGGCTTCTGGCCGCGCTGCTGCTTTTTCTGGCCATGCCGGTCACCTCTCGGGTCACCGCCCCCGCTCGGGTGGCGCCCGACCGTCCCCACCATATTTTCGCGCCCATGGACGGCATCATCAAGGAGTTGCTGGTGCGGCCCGGCCAATGGGTGGAGCCCGGCGACGTGCTCTACCGCTACGACGCCCGGGTGCTGGACAAACGGCTGGACGAGGCCTTTCGCCAGGTGGCGGTGGAACGGGCCAAGCTGGCGCGGCTCCAGGGCGCGGCCCACCGAGATCCCGAGGCCCGGGCCGAACTGCCGGTTCAGGATTTGGAGGTCAAGCGGGCCGAGGCGGAAACCGTCTTTTACGCCCAGCAGCAGGATCGGGCCGACGTGCGCACCGCCCAGCCCGGCGTCGTCGTGCTGGACGATCCCGACGCCCTGATCGGCGCGGCGGTCCAGACCGGCCAGGCGGTCATGAGCGTGGCCGACCCGGCCCAGACCAAGCTGCGGCTCCGGGTGCCCGCCGGCGACGTGGGCTTTCTGGAGGAAGGCGCCCGGGTCTCCATCCGGCTGGACAGCAATCCGCTTCGGAACCTGCCGGCCATCATCACCCGGATCGGCTTCGAGGTCCGCCTCTCCGAAACCGGGACGCCGTCGGTGGCCGCCGACGCCGTCTGGGTGGGCGACCCGCCCGACGCGCAGCCGGGCCAGAAAGGCACGGCCCGCATCTTCGGCCCCTCCACCGTCATGGCCTTTCAAATTCTGCGCAAACCGTTCATCGCGCTCCGATCCATCACCGGCTTTTGATCGGCCCTCCCGTTCCAGCCCCCGTTCCAGCCCCCGTTCCAGCAATGGGACCGGCCTTCCCGCGCCGCCCGCCGCAACGGAACGACGCGCGCCCATGAAGCGGTTTTCCCGGCTCCGGAGGCGGCTGTTCAAACCGACCTCCCTCCGTCACAAGCTCCACCTGATCGTGGGGCTCTTTTTTATCTTTCCGGTGCTCGGCTTTCTCTATTTCGCGGCGCGCCACGATTTCCTGCAAGACGCCTACCTGCCGCTGTTTTTCCTGGGGCTGCTCACCTTTTCCCTGCTGGGCATCTTGATGCTGCGGCGGCTTTTCGACGAGATCGCCGGCTTTTCCCGCCAGGCGGCCCGTCGGCTTGAATCCGAGGAGGCCGCGGCGGACCCCGACGAACTTCACGGGCTGGTCCACGCCTTTTCGGCCATCGAGCGGAAGTTTTCCGCCGCCATGAGGCGGCTGGAAAAAAAGACCACCGACATCGCGGTGCTCAAGGAGCTGTCCGACCTCTGCTACGTGACCTTCGACCCCGAGGAAATTCTCTACGTCACCCTGGAACGGGCCCTGGTGCTGACCGAATCGGAGATCGGCTCCGTTCTGATTCTGGAGCGGGGAGAGCCCAAGACCTTCGTGGTCAAGGCCTGCATCGGGCTGGGCGAGCGCGTCCGCATCGGAGACCGGCTCCCCTTCGACCAGAGCGTGGCCAAGTACGCCGTGATCAACAAATCCCCCCTGATCGTGGAGGACATCGAACGCGACACCCGGTTCGGCCGGGCCAACCGCCCCCACTACGGCACCAAATCCTTCGTCTGCATGCCCATCAAAACCAGCAAGGACATCGCGGGCGCGCTGACCATTTCCCGAAAAAACGAAGACCGGGGCTACACGCCGGAGGACGTGGAGGCGCTCGTTCCGCTGTTGAGCAACGCGGCCTTCACCTACGAAAATCTTCGGCTGATCAAGGAAAACGAGCGGTGGTCCCGTCGGTTGCGGACCATGGAGAAGGTGTTCGGCCTCATCAACTCCAGCTTTCGGGGACGAGAACTGATCGGCGCGGTGCTGGGCGAAATCCACGCGGTGCTTCCCTTCGCCTACGCGCTGATCCTGCTGCGGGAACCGGGCCGCACGCATCGAATGCAAATCCACGACATGGCCGGAAGCGCCCCGGGCGGGCTGGTCCGGGGCGGCGGCCTGGGAGTTTCCGGCTCGGTCATGGAGCGCGTGCTGGGACGGAAGACCTTCCGGATCGTCGAGGACACCCGGAAGCTGGACGGCGAAACCGACCGGGCCATCCTGCCGCCCGGAGATGCGGCGGCGGGCCTGCTGGCCCCGATCACCGAGGACGGATCGGCCGTGGGGGTGCTGGTGATGGGCTTCGAGTCGTCGGCGGACATGGCCGAGGCCCGGGAGGCGGCGAGCTGGGCGGCGGGCGGCGTCTCCCTGGCGGTGGAGCGGGACCGGCTGTCGGCGGGCCTGATCCGGCGGGACCGGGAGCTGGACTCGATCCGGCAGATCGGCCGGGCATTGGCCTCCTCCACCTTCGACACCCAAAAAGTCTTGAGCTACACCATGGACATGATCCGGGTGCTCATCAACGCCGAGGCGGGCGCGCTGTTTCAGGTGGAAAACGCCGAGCTGGTCAGCGCGGCGCTGTTCAACATCGATCTGGGCGATCTGGACGCCATCCGCCTGCGGCCGGGCCAAGGGGTGGCCGGCGTCGTGGCGGCCCGGGGAGAGCCGTTGATCGTCAACGACCCCGACCGGTCCCCCCATTTCCATCCCCAGGTGGACGATCTCACCGGATTCCGCACCCGCTCCATCCTCTGCGTGCCGATCATCTCCCAAGGCAGAGTCATCGGCGTCATCGAGGTGCTGAACAAGTTGAGCGGGGATTTCACGCTCAAGGACCGGGACCTGCTGGTTTCCATCGCCGCGTCGGTCAGCATCGCCATCGAAAACGCGCGGCTGTACAAGGAAACCGTGGCCATGGCCGAACACGAACGGGGCATCCGGCGGGTGTTTCAGAAATTCGTCCCCCGCCAGATTCTGGATCAGATTCTTCACGGCGCCGAGGGCGGCCAGACCGGGCTGAACGAACTCAAAACCGTCACCCTGCTCAACATCGACATTCGCAAATCTTCGGATTTCGTCCGACGGGTGGGCCCCCAGAAAACGGTGGCGCTGCTCAATCATTTCTTTTCGGTGATGGGGGAAATCGTTTTCGCCCACAAGGGCATCGTGGACAAATACCTGGGAGACGGCTTTCTGGCGCTGTTCGGCGCGCCGGTCTCCAGCACCCGGGACGCCGAAAACGCGGTGAGCGCGGCCCTGGAGATGAAAAACGCCATGGAGCGGGTCAACGCCCACTGCCGCGAGACCTACGGGGAAACCGTGACCATGGGCATCAGCGTCCATACCGGAGAAATGGTGGTGGGAAACATCGGGTTTGAAATGAAGATGGACTACACGGTGATCGGGGACCCGGTGAACATCGTTTTCCGCCTCCAGGAGCGGACCCGGCCCTTTCCCGACGGCATTCTCGTCACGGAAAACGTCTGCCGGGCCGCCCTCTCCCCCCTGGAGGTGGAACCGGTTTCCGAGCCGCTGGCCGGCCTTCGGATCTTGGAGCTGAAGGGCCGGCGCGGCGGCGGATAATCCCAATACCGCTCAATTCGCCGGCAAATGGTAGGGGCGTATCGCATACGCCCTTGGTCAATCTGGCGCGATTGTCCGTTTGAAATCCCAAATTGACCGGCATTGCGGTTAATCCAAAAACGCCGCGCCCTCAGCCGGTCGAACCCTTCTCCAGCCCCCGGGCCACGTTGACCACGAAATCCTGGACGTTGGTGAGAATGGAGCGGGCGGTGAGGGAGCCCCGGTTGGCCAGCTTGTTGATGGCGAACTCGGACATGTCCACCGAGTAGAAAAAGACCGGCCGCACTCCGCCGTCGGGAAGAACGTGGTAGCTGGGGGTCATGTTGCCGGCGGCGATGGCGTGGAGCTGGGTGGCCAGGGAGATCACGGTGGTGGCGCGACGAATCAGCGCCCGCATCCGGTCCTGGGCCTGGTAGACGTCGGCGATCACCTCGGGCAGGGGGCCGTCGTCCCGAATGGAGCCGGCCAGGACGTAGGGCACGTCCCGCTCCACGATGGCCCGCATGACGCCGTCCCGCACGCGCCCCTCGCGGATGGCCGTTTCCATCCCGCCCAGCCCCCGCACCCGGTTCAGGGCGTCCAGATGCTTGTAATGGCCCATGGCCACGGTTCGTTTTTCGTAGATTTGCTGCCCCAGGGCGGTGCCGAAAAAGGCGGCCTCCAGATCGTGGGTGGCCAGGGCGTTGCCGGCCAGCAGGCCGTCCACGTGTCCGCCGGTCACCAGCCGGGCGAAGGCGCTCCGGGCGTCGTGGTCGAAGACCACCGCCGGTCCCAGGACCCAAACCACGAAGCCGTTCTCCCGCTCGTGCTTCAGCACGTCGTAGAGTTCGTCGTAGTCGATGGAAAAGGCGGTTTCCCGGGTGAGCTGGCTCCGAAAGGCGAATTTTTCGGCCACCCGATCCGGAAACACGAAGGCCTCGGTGTGGACGTAAATCCCCTCCTCCGCGTTTTCCCCCCGGCCGCGCGCCACCGGGTCGCCCTTCCGGAGATTCCGGAACTCGGTCACCGCCAGCCCACCGTCGGGCCGGCGGACCACCACGCAGTCCATCCGGGACTCCCCCGCCAGCCGCCAGTCGCCGGGCGCCACCTGATAGTATTCGGGATAGACGGAGGTGCCGTGATAGTCCGCCGGGGCCACGCCGTCCGCCGGACAGGGCTGGAAATCGACCGCGGGAGCGTCCGCGAAGGGGGGCGCGGAAAAATCGGGCGGCCGGTATTCGGGCAGTTGAAACGACATCGATCCTCCTTTTTGGGTGGGTTCCCGGCCGCGACCGCCGAAAAAAAGGGGGCGTTACAGCAGCCGGGTGGCGTTGACCTCCGGAAGGCCGGCCGCCCGGATTTTTCGGACCACGGCCTCCACGTCGTAGGCCACGAACCGAACCTCCAACGTCCGCTCCCGGTCGTCCCAAATGACGTATTTGGCCCGGTTGTCGCCGTCCCGGGGCTGGCCCACGCTGCCGGCGTTGACGATATGGCGGAGGTCCGGGTCCAGCGGGACGATTCCCCGGCGCAGCCCCTGGAAGTCCAGGGCGGTTCCGTTCCAGGAAACCAGGTCCAGCTCGTGGGTGTGGCCCACGAAGATCAGCGGTTCCGGAGCCAGCCGCAGGCCGCGGCGGTAGCCCCGCATGGACATCTGGAACAGGTAGAGGGTGGGCGACCGGGGCGGGAAGCCGTGGACGAAGCGCAGCCCCCAAAGAACCTTGAAATTGGGAAGCCCGGCGACGTATTCCCGGGCTTCGGGGGACAGGGCGTCCCGGGTCATTTCCACCGAGCGGCGGGCGGCGGGATTGAACCAGCGGCGCAGCCGGACGTTCCGCACCGCCAGCTCGTGGTTCCCGGCCACGGAGGGGATCTCCCGCGCCCACAGCAGGCGCACCACCGCCTCGGGATCGGGGCCGTAGCCCACGTTGTCGCCCAGGGAGGCCATGGCGTCGATCCGCAGGCCGTCGGCGTCGGCCAGAACCGCCTCGAATGCCTCCAGATTTCCGTGGATGTCGGACAAAACGGCCAGACGCAACGGCGACTCCTATCGCATCGTTTGCAGGTACCAGGCGATCAGGTCGGTCCCGAAAAAAACGTGAACGACGGCGCCGCCGGCCAGAAAGGGGCCGAAGGGCACCGCCAGCTTGGCGCCCTTGCCGGTGCGGATCATGATGGCGATTCCGGCGACCGTTCCGGCGGCCGAGGCCAGAAAGACGGTCACCACCACTCCCTGCCATCCCATCAAGGCGCCGATCATGCCGATCAGCTTGACGTCGCCGCCGCCCAGCCCTTCCACGCCCCGAAAAAAATAAAAATATTCCCCCACCAGGTAGAGGGCCCCCGGGCTGGCCAGCGCGCCGATCAGGGCGTCGGCCCGGGACACGTCGGGCAGGGCCATGCCGGCGAAGAAAAAGAAGAGGATTCCCGGGAGCGTGAGCGCGTCGGGAATGATCTGGTGATCGAAATCGATGAAGGTGACCACGACCAGCACGGCCAGAAAGGCGAAAACCACCGGCGCGGCGGGCTGGACACCGAACCGGAGCACGGCGGCGGCCGCCAAAAAGCCGGTCAGCAGCTCCACCAGCGGATACCGGATCGAAATGGGGGCCTTGCAGGATCGACATTTCCCCCGCAGCCAAAGCCAGCTCAAGACGGGAATGTTGTCGTAGAACCGCAACCGATAATCGCAGCGAGGACAGGCCGAGGGCGGAGAGACGATGGAACGGGAGGCCGGCAGCCGATAGATGCAGACGTTGAGAAAGCTGCCGATGCACAATCCGAACACGAAGGCCAGGGCGGCGGCGGCCGAAAGAAAAGTCATGAACACATCCCGGGAATGGGGAAACGATTTCCCTATCCCTTACCCGGTATGGGCGTCGGAAATCAAGGGGGAACTACGCGGCCCGCCGGGGAAAACCGCTTGCCGGGCCGGGAAAATGTCTTACCATAGACCGTCAGTCGTTTTCAGAAAATCGGGCGGCGGAATCCCAAGGGAACGCGGCTCGGAAAAGACCGAAATTCGGGAGAAATTATGGCGGAAACCGACAAGGACGATCTGATCAGCATCATCGAGGAAGAGGAAATCGCCGGGGACATTCCCGACGTGATGCCGCTCATGCCGGTGCGGGACGTGGTCATCTTCACCGACATGCTGCTGCCGCTCTTCGTGGGCCGAAAAAAATCGGTTCGGGCGGTGGAGGAGGCGGTGGCCAAGGACAGCTTCCTCATGCTGGTCACCCAGAAGGATCCCGGGGTGGAATCCCCGAAACCGGAGGATATCTTCGAGGTGGGCACCGTGGGCCGCATCCTGCGGATGCTCAAGCTGCCCGACGGCCGCCTCAAGGCCCTGGTGCAGGGGGTGGCCAAGGCGAAGGTGGAAAAATATACCCGCAAGCGCTCCTGGTATCAGGTCCGCGTTTCCCTCGTCGAAGAGCCGGAGACGACGGAACCGGACCTGGAAACCGAGGCCATGATGCGCAACGTGCGGGATTATTCGGAAAAAATTCTTTCCCTTCGCGGGGAAATGAGCAACGACGTGACCACCATCCTGGAAAGCATCGAGGAGCCCGGCCGACTGGCCGACCTGGTGGCCTCCAACCTGCGGTTAAAGCTCGAAGAATCCCAAATGATTCTGGAGCTGCTCGATCCGCTGGAGCGGTTGCGCAAAGTCAACGATCTGCTGTCCCGGGAAGTGGAACTCTCGGCCATGCAGGCCAAAATCCAAAGCGACGTCAAGGACGAGATTTCCAAAAGCCAGCGGGATTATTTCCTGCGGGAGCAGGTGCGGGCCATCCACAAGGAACTCGGCGAGATGGACGACCGGGGCCAGGAGGTGGACGAGTACGCCCAGCGGATCAAAAAAGCCAAAATGCCCAAGGAGGCCAGGGAAGAGGCCGAAAAACAGCTCCGGCGGCTGGAGCAGATGCATCCGGAAGCCGCCGAAACGACCATCATCCGAACCTATCTGGACTGGCTGGTGGAACTGCCCTGGAAAAAATCGACCAAGGACCATCTGGACATCGCCAACGCCAAAACGGTGTTGGATCGGGACCATTACGGCCTGGACCGCATCAAGGACCGGATCCTGGAATACCTCAGCGTCCGCAAGCTCAATCCCGAGATGAAAGGGCCGATCCTCTGCTTCGTGGGCCCCCCCGGCGTGGGCAAAACCTCCCTGGGGCGCGCCATCGCCCGGGCGCTGAAACGCAAGTTCCACCGCATCTCCCTGGGCGGGGTTCGGGACGAGGCGGAAATCCGGGGCCACCGGCGAACCTACATCGGGGCGCTTCCCGGCCGGATCATCCAGGGGCTCAAGCAGTGCGGCACCCGAAACCCGGTTTTCATGATGGACGAGATCGACAAGCTGGGGGCCGATTTCCGGGGCGATCCTTCTTCGGCCCTGCTGGAGGCGCTGGACCCGGAACAAAACGACCAGTTCAGCGACCATTACCTGAACCTGGCGTTCGATCTGTCCCAGGTGATGTTCATCCTGACGGCCAACGTCGGCGACACCATCCCCTCGGCCCTCTACGACCGCATGGAGGTGATCCGCATTCCCGGCTACACCGAGGAGGAGAAGACGGTGATCGCCCATCGTCACCTGATCCCCCGCCAGCTCAAGGAAAACGGCCTCAAGCCGCGCAATCTTTCCATCAGCGACGGCGCCCTGGCCCAGATGATCACCGAATACACCGCGGAGGCGGGCCTGCGGAATCTGGAGCGGAAAATCGGCGCCATCTGCCGGAAGACCGCCCGGCGCATCGCGGAGGGAAAAAAGGGCAAGATGGCCGTCACCCGCGCCAACATCCACAAATTCCTGGGGGTGCCCCGATACTCTCCGGAAATGGACAAGGACGAAAGCCAGATCGGCCTGGCCACCGGCCTCGCCTGGACCGAAGTGGGCGGCGAGGTGCTCTACATCGAGGCCTCGCTGATTCCCGGCAAGGGCGAAATGCTCATCACGGGGCAGCTGGGCGAGATCATGCAGGAGTCGGCCCGGGCCGCGGTCACCTACGCCCGTCGCCGGCTGACCAGCTTCGGCCTCAAGGAGAACCATCTGGACAACCTGGACCTGCACATCCACGTGCCCGCCGGCGCGATTCCCAAGGACGGACCTTCGGCCGGCATCGCCATGGCCACCGCCCTCATCTCCATCCTGCTGCAACGGCCCATCAGCGCCGACGTGGCCATGACCGGGGAAATCACCCTCCGGGGCCGGGTGCTGCCCATCGGCGGGCTCAAGGAAAAGGTGCTGGGCGCTTTGCGCGGCGGCATCCGGACCATCGTCATCCCGGAGAAAAACCGAAAGGAGCTGTCGGAACTTCCGGCCCGCCTCCGGCGAAAGGTGGAATTCATTCCCGTGGGCCACATGGACGAAGTGCTGCCCGTGGCCATTCCGGAAACCAAGGGCCGCCGGATTCCGAACCGACCGGTTCGCCGACCCCGGGCGGCGCCCCCGCGCCGGGGCATCCGGGGTCCGTTCCGCCCGGGAATCCGAACCCCATGAAGCTGCTGGCCGTCGACACCGCCACTCCGAGCCTGAGCGTGGCGGTCACCGACGGCGAAGAACTTCGGGCGGAAATCACCCTCCGCCGCCGCCAGACCCATACTCGAACGCTGATGCGCCAGCTGGAATCGGTTCTGGAACTGGCCGGGATGGCGCCCGCGGAACTGGACGGGCTGGCGGCGGTGGCCGGCCCGGGCAGCTTCACCGGGCTGCGCATCGGCCTGAGCGCCGTCAAGGGGCTCGCCCTGGGGCTGGGGAAGCCGGCGGTGGGCGTCTCCGCCCTGGAGGGGCTGGCCCGACAGCTTCCCGGCGTCTCCGTCTCGATTCACGTCCTGATCGACGCCCGCAAGGGCCAGGTCTACCGGGGGATGTTCCGGTGGGCGGAGGATCGGCTGGTCTCGTTGGCGGAACCGGCCGTGCTGAGTCCCGAAGCGGCGGCCGCGGAAATGCGGGGAGCGGCCATGCTGGTGGGGGACGGGGCCCGGCTCCACCGGGAACGGCTGGCGCGTCGCGTCGGGGCGCGGTTTCGCGTCGCCCCCCCCGGCGTCCACACCCTTCGGGCGTCCACCGCGGCCCGGATGGCCCGGGAGAAGATTGCGGCGGGCGCCTCTTGCGATCCGGCCGAGCTGGTTCCCCAATATTTGCGTCCCTCGGACGCGGAATTGGCGCGAACGGACGGGTAAGTTTTCATTGACACCGGCTTCGGCCTTCGGTTATACAGGCCGAACGACTTGAGATGAAAGGGTTCTCTTTCCGAAATGTCCAAATTTTTCTGGGCCGATCCGCCCGGACAACGGGCCTTTCCGGTGGCCAAGGCGGGAATTCCGCTAATCGCCGCGGGCGCGTTCGTCACGGCCGTTTTCGCCCTGCTGGAATTGACGGTCCCGGCCCTGATCGGGCTTTTCGGCACCGCCTGCGTTTGCGCCTTTTTCCGGGATCCGGATCGGGCCATCCCCGCCGAGCCGGGCGCGGTGGTTTCTCCGGCCGACGGAAAGGTCATCGTGGCGGAGCGGGTGAACGACTGCCCCTTTTTGGATGGGCCCCGTTTCAAATTGAGCGTCTTCATGACCGTTTTCAACGTCCACGTCAACCGGATTCCGGTGGCGGGCACGGTGGAGTCGGTCCATTACCATCCCGGCAAATTCGTTTCGGCCAATCTCGACAAGGCCAGCCGCGAGAACGAACACAACGCGGTGATCGTGACGTCCGACGAAGGCGGGGCGTCCATCTGTTACGTGCAGATCGCCGGCCTGGTGGCTCGCCGGATCATCTCCTGGGTGCAGCCGGGCGACCGCCTCGCCCGCGGCCAGCGTTGCGGGCTGATCTGCTTCGGCTCCCGGCTGGACGTTTACCTGCCGCCGGACGCCCGGCCGGCCGTGACGATCGGCGAAAAGGTGCGGGCCGGCACTTCGATTCTGGGCCGCCTGTCCGAATAAAAACATTTCGGGATCGACATTCCACGGGCGACCGCCGCGGCACTTGGCCGTTGGACGGCCGCCCGGTATTTTAGGAGGCGGAGTCATCCCGTCTCCGGGAGAACGCACATGTCCAACAAATCCTACCGAATCGCCGTGATTCCGGGCGACGGCACGGGCCCCGAGGTGGTGGCCGAGGGCGTCAAGGCCCTGAACGCCGCCGCCGAAAAAGAGGGATTGTCCCTGAGCTACGCCGAATTCGATCTGGGCGGCGAACGCTACAAGCGCACCGGAGACATCCTCCCCGACTCCGTGATCGCCGAACTCGGCCAATTCGACGCCATGTACCTGGGCGCCATCGGCCATCCCGACGTGAAGCCGGGGATCCTGGAAAAGGGCATTCTCCTCAAGCTCCGCTTCCACTTCGACCAGTACGTCAATCTGCGTCCCATCAAGCTGTACGAAGGGGTGGAGACCCCGCTGAAGGACAAGGGACCGGCCGACATCGATTTCGTGGTGGTGCGGGAAAACACCGAGGGCCTTTACGCCGGGGCCGGCGGCTTTCTCAAGATGGGCACGCCGGACGAGGTGGCGGTGCAGGAATCGATCAACACCCGCAAGGGCGTGGAGCGCTGCGTTCGATACGCCTTCGAATACTGCCGCCGCCGAAACCGCCGCAAGACCCTGACCCTGTGCGGCAAGACCAACGTGCTGACCTACGCCTTCGACCTGTGGGAGCGGACCTTTTACGAGGTGGCCCGGGAATACCCGGACGTCAAGACCGACTACGCCAACGTGGACGCCATCTGCATGTGGATGGTCAAGAACCCGGAATGGTTCGACGTGATCGTCACCGACAACATGTTCGGCGACATCATCACCGACCTGGCCGCCATGATCCAGGGCGGCATGGGCATCGCCGCCGGGGGCAACATCAACCCCGAGGGCGTCTCCATGTTCGAGCCCATCGGCGGCTCCGCGCCCAAGTACACCGGCAAGGGGGTCATCAACCCGGTGGCCGCCATCTCCTCCGCCCAGATCCTGTTGGACACTCTGGGCGAGCCCGGCGCGGCCGCCCGGATCGAAGCGGCGGTGGCCCGGGTGCTCCGAAACGACATCCAGCACGTCGGCGCCGGGCGGATGGGCATGTCCACCGCCGAAGTGGGCGACCGGGTGGCCGACTACATCGCCCGGGGCGATTGACCGTCCGGCGACGACTTCCGCCGTTCCCGCCGGTTCTCGTACCGTCCGGGGCCAGGCGACCAATTTTAATTGACCGCGGCCGACGATTCCCCCCCATGGGCGGAACCGCCGGCCGCGCGGTTTCCGCAACTCCCGATGGCGACCCAAAAAGCCATCGGGACGAGCGTACTCGGGAGTTTTCCATTGAACAAGGTACCCATGACCCCAACGGGCTATCAGACCCTCAAAAGCGAACTTGAAAATTTGAAATCCGTGGAGCGTCCCCAGAACATCCAGGCCATCGAAGAGGCCCGGGCCCACGGCGACCTGTCGGAAAACGCGGAGTTCGACGCCGCCAAGGATCGTCAGGCATTTTTGGAAGGGCGCATCAGCGAGTTGGAATACAAGTTGAGCAACGCCGAAATCATCGACCCGGCCAAGACGTCCAAGGACAAGGCGGTGTTCGGATGCACCGTGATTCTGGAAAACATCGAGACGGGCCAGGAGGTGAAATACCAGCTGGTGGGCCCGGAAGAGTCCAATATCGAGGCGGGACGCATTTCGGTCTCCTCCCCCCTGGGCAAGGCCATGCTCGGCAAGGAGCCCGGCATGGAGGTGGTGCTTCAGGCCCCGGGCGGCACCCGCCGCTACGAGCTGATCGAAATCCTGTAATTCGGAGGAATATTCATGGCGCGCATTACCATCGAAGACTGCCTGAACCGGGTGCCCAATCGCTTCGTTCTGGTGCACATGGTGGCCCAGCGGGTGCGGGAGATCCGCGAAGGGTCCGAGTATCTGGTCAGCTCCCCCAAAAACGAGGACATCGTGGTGGCCCTTCGGGAAATCGCGGCCGGCAAGGTGTTTTTGCGGCGGCGGCGATCCATGGACTCCCCGATCCCCGAATCCACCGCCCTCTCGGCCAAGCCGACCCCGCCCTCCCGCATCGCGGCCGCGGAGCCCGCCTCCCTGAAGGCCCTGGACGCCGCCGTCCCGCCGTCCGAAAAGGTGGCGGAGGAGGAGGCGCCCCAGGCGGAGGACATGGGGACCGTCGGCGAGCCGACCGATCCGACGCCCGAGGCCCGGGAACCCGAAGCCCAAGAGCCCGAAGCCCCGGAACTCGAAACCCGGGAGCCCGAGCCCCCGGAACCCGAAGCTCAGCAGGCGAACGCCCCGGAGCCGGACATCCAGGAGCCCGACGCCCAAGAGGCGGACGCCCAGCCAAGCGATCGGGAGCCGCCGACAGCCGAGTCCGCCGAAACGGAATAAAATGAAGGGTTCCGCCTACCGCACCCTTCGGCGGGACATGGGCCGGGCCCTGCA
>CAYFVR010000001.1:52722-73353 GCA_964346545.1 uncultured Desulfobacterales bacterium
AAATGAAGGGTTCCGCCTACCGCACCCTTCGGCGGGACATGGGCCGGGCCCTGCACGACTTCGGAATGATCCGGGACGGCGACCGGATTCTGGTGGGCCTCTCCGGCGGCGCGGACAGCATGAGCCTGATGGCGCTGCTCGCGGATCGGTTGCGTCGAATCCCCATCCGGTACGCCTTGATCGCCGCCTTCGTCGATCCGGGATTCCTTCCGAGCCACGCCCCGGAACTGGCGTCGTTCTGCCGGGAACGGGGCTGGCGGCTGGAAGTGATCGCCACCGAGGACGGCCCCTACAGCCACGGGGAGGAAAACCTGGAAAACCCTTGTTTTCTTTGCTCCCGACTGCGGCGGAAGCGATTGTTCGAGCTGGCGGACGATCTTGGCTGCGCCCGGATCGCCCTGGGCCACAACAAGGACGACCTGATCGAAACCCTGTTCATCAACCTCTGCTACGCGGGGGGACTTCGCACCATGAGCCCGGTGCAACCCTTCTTCAACGAAAAATTCACCGTCATCCGGCCGCTGGCCTACGCCGAGGCGGGAACGATCCGCCGATTCGCCCGCGGCCAGGGCTTTCCCGATTTCCCCAACCCCTGCCCCAGCGCGGCCGCGTCCCGACGCGACCAGATCGGACGCCTGCTCCAAACGCTCTACGCGTCCAGTTCCAAAATCAAGGGAAACATCTTTCATGCCATGCGGGCGGCAGATCTCCTGCGCCCGGCCGAGCCGCCGTCCCCGCGCCGGAAGGGGGAGCCATGATCGACATCCAGAGCCAGCCGGACGAGCGGAACATCCCCATCGACAAGGTGGGCATCAAGAACCTGCGGTATCCCGTGGCGGTGCTGGACCGAAGAAACGGCTACCAGCACACGGTGGCCACCATCAACATGTACGTGGATCTGCCCGGCAACACCAAGGGCACCCACATGAGCCGCTTCGTGGAGATGCTCCATCTGTTCCGGCCCGAAATCTCCCTGGAGAAGTTTTCGATCATTCTGGAGGAGATGAAGCGTCATCTGGACGCCCGTTCGGCCCATATCGAAGTCTTCTTCCCCTACTTCATCGAAAAAGAGGCCCCCGTCAGCGGCTGCCCCGGCCTGATGGACTACACCTGCCGGCTGGTGGGCTCCAGCAACCCTTCGGGACGCACCGACCTGGTCTCCGAAGTGCGGGTGCCCATCACCTCGGTCTGCCCCTGCTCCCGGGAAATCAGCGAGGCCGGCGCCCACAACCAGCGGGGCGAGGTGCGGCTGGCCACCCGGTTCCGAAAATTTATCTGGATCGAGGACATGATCGCCCTGGTGGAAAACTGCGCCTCCTGCGAGGTCTATTCGGTGCTGAAGCGGGTGGACGAGAAATCGGTGACCGAGCGGGGCTATTTCAATCCCAAATTCGTGGAGGACGTGGTGCGGGACATCGCGGCCCGGCTGCGGGCGGACCCCAACATCACCTGGTTTTCCCTTTCGGCGGAAAACTTCGAGTCCATCCACAACCACAGCGCCTACGCCGCCATCGTCAGCGGGCCGGAGCCGGGCACGTTCTGAGAGCGGGAAATCCGCCTCCCCGGCCGAATGCAACGCCTTGCGTTTGGGGCCGGAAAACATGTCCTTGCCATGAATTTGGCGAAAGGGCCGATGCAATTGGCCCCCGCCGACAGTCCCCAAATGAACGGCATTGGGGCTCCACGCGATTTCGGTCGCCTACGCCGCCCGCCGACTTGGGCGGTCGCTAAGACGGTTCCGGAATGGCCCGATGAATGGCCCGCATCGCCGGCCCGGTTCCCCGTCCGGCCGTGTTGACGAACACCACGAACCGATACAATCCGCCCTCCCCCGCCAGATAGCCCGCCCGGGTCTTGACGCCGGACAAGCTGCCGGTTTTGAACCACTCCCGGCCCTCCCGTTTCATCAACCGATAATGGGGCGCGAACGCCTCCAGCATTTTCAGCATCTGAATCGCCGTCACCCGATTTCCCCGGGAAATGCCCGAGCCCTCGTCCACGCGGATGGCCGGCGCGCCGAGAATCTCCTCCGCGAAGGTTCGGGCCGCCGCCCGCCCCTTGTCCAGGGTTCCCGGAGGACCGGCCGCGGCGATCCCGGCGACGATGAAACATTGATTTGCAATGAAATTATTGGAAAATTCCAGCAGCCGCTCGGTCACTTCGTCCAGGGAAAACGGCGAAAGAAACCGGTGGACCATACGGTCTTTTTCCGGCCGAACCGCGCCGATCCGAACCGCCCCCTCGGTTTTCACGCCGGCCGCGACCAAAAAATGGCGGATCAAATGGCCCGCGTACCGCAGCGCCTCGCCGTTTTCCGCGGAAAGCACCACCCGCCCCCGATTCAACCCGGAACGCCGCAGCCGATCCACCACCATCGGCAACAACGGCGTCTGAGGCTCCCCGCTCGCGAACCGGTTTCCCGTTTTTCGGAACTGGACGGTGTTGAAGTTGACGGCGAGCGCCCCGTTCGGCGCGTCGTAGGGATTCAGGGTCGCGGTCACGCCGGGAATGGTCGCGTCCCCGAAGTGGCTCGCGTCCAAAATCAGATCGCGGAAGCTCTCCACCCGCCGGGCAGCCTCCCGCGCCATCTCCGCCACCACTTCGGAAATCAGGAGCGGATCGCCGTGGCCCTTCACCACGAGGTCTCCCGCCGGCGTCAGAAAGAACTCGGTTCGAAACCGAAAGTCCGGCCCCAGATAATGACGGGCCATCAGGGCGGTGAAAACCTTCAGGGTGGACGCCGGCAACCGGCCGGCCTCGGCGTTTTTTTGAAACAAAATTCGGCCGGAGGGGTCCGCCACCAGAACGGAATCCCGCGGACCCGCCTGGGCGGCAACGCCGTCCCACCGACCCGCCGCGGCCGAAGCCGGAGTTCCGGCGAGAAAAAAAAGAAAAATCGATAAAAAAAAGCATCTGGACCGCTTCATGGCTTCCTTTCGAGACGCATGGAATGCGCGCAACCCGCTCCGCCCGGGATCGGGACCGCCGACGGGGAACCGGAGCGTTTTTTATGGGATTGGGGGCGGCCGCCGCCCGCCAACGGGCGCCGCTTGATCTTTCCTTTCATTTTCAGTAGCGTTTTTCCAGAAAAAAACGGGGATTCCGTCGCCGAAAACGGGATCGCCGACGGAATCCAACCGGCCGGGGAACCAGCCGGACGGATCCGGGCGACCCGCCTTCCTCGGTTGCCATTCGGAAAAATGGTGAATATTTTTCCACTGTTTGGTATTTCCATATTCCGCGTTCAACGGCGTTCACCGGCCCGCAAAGGAGACAGGTCATGCTGACGGAAACCGAAAAACTGGAAGGACTGACCCGGCTGGGGATCGCGCTCGGCCAGGTGCAGGACCTGGATCTCCTGATGGAGCGGGTTCTCACCGAAGCCCGCCGATTCGTCAACGCCGACGCCGGGTCCATCTACGTCCGGGAAGAAGAACGGCTCCACTTCACCTACACCCAGAACGACACGCTTCAACGGCGGCTGCCCTCCGGGGAAAAACTCATCTACTCCACCTTCACCATTCCGGTGGACACCGCCAGCATCGCCGGCTATGTGGCGGTGACCGGAAAGCCGCTCAACATTCCGGACGTGTATCGGATCGATGCCAGCGCGCCCTACGGGTTCAGCGATAAATTTGATCGGGCGTCCGATTACCAGACCGGCTCCATGCTGACGCTGCCGCTTCAGAACATCAATGGCCAGACCATGGGCGTGCTCCAGGTGATCAACGCCATGGACGAGGAAAAACGGGTTCGACCGTTTTCCGAACACGACGAGCGGATGATGTCGCTGTTCGGCACCATTGCCTCGGTGGCCCTGGAACGGGCCCGGATGACCCGGGCCATTCTGCTTCGCATGATCCGAATGGCCGAAATGCGGGACCCCAAGGAAACCGGCGCCCACGTCAACCGGGTGGGCAGCTACGCCGTGGAGCTGTACGAACGCTGGGCCTTCAGGCACGGCGTCGACGCGCACACCGTGGACCAGAAACGGGACGTGCTGCGCATGGCCGCCATGCTGCACGACGTGGGCAAGGTCGGCATTTCCGACCTGATCCTGAAGAAGCCGGAACGCTTCAACCACGACGAATACGAAATCATGAAACAACACACCCTGCTGGGCGCCCGCCTGTTTTTGAACCGGCAGTCGGACTTCGACGAAGCGGCGGCCCAGGTGGCCCTGAATCACCACGAACGATGGGACGGGGGCGGATATCCCGGCCATGTGGACGTGGACTCCGGACTTCCCATTCCGGAATTCAGAATGGAGGACGGGCTTCCCCGGGGCAAGCGGGGCGAGGAAATTCCGCTGTTTGGGAGAATCGTGGCCCTGGCGGACGTGTACGACGCGCTTTCCTCGGCCCGGGTGTACAAGGACGCCTGGGACGAGGATCGAGTGCTTTCCACCATCCAGGAAGAGGCCGACGCCCATTTCGACCCGGAGCTGGTGGATATTTTCTTTTCCTGCCTGGACAATTTGCGGGCCATTCAGGACCGGTATTCGGATGATCGCCGATAGCGGCCGCCGGCTTTTCTCCCGCCGGAAGTCCCGCGATTTCTTCGGAACGCCGCCAATGGCGTTCAACCTTATCCCGGAATCGTTCGCCGGGGGCGTCCCGACCTCCCCGCCGGGTCGTTGGAACATCGCCGCCCCGGCCTTCCCGGCTCTTTTGCGGATGCGGAACGCCCCGTGAAACTCTTTCATCTCCACCGCGCGCAAGACCTGCCCATCGACCCGGAAACGGCCTGGGCCTTTTTCTCCGACCCGACCAATTTGTCGCGCATCACCCCCGCCTGGCTGGCCCTTCGCATCGTCTCCGGCGCCGTCCCGGAAATGCACCCGGGCCTCATCATCGAATACCGGGTCCACCTTTTCGGCGGAATCCAGACGCCCTGGATCACCGAGATCACCCACGTCGATCGGCCCAACCTGTTCGTGGACGAGCAACGCTTCGGCCCCTACCGGTTCTGGCACCATCTGCACCAATTTCATCCCATCGACGCCGGCGTCCGGGCAACCGACCGCGTCCATTACGCCCTGGGCCTCGGGCCCCTCGGCCGGCTGGCGGAGCGATGGTTCGTTCGTCCCCGCCTGGAGGCCATCTTCGACTTTCGCCGGGACGCCCTCGCGCGCCTTCTGGGCTGATCTCCACGCCGCTCGAAGTCCTTACTTTACAGGGCCGTCGTTTTTCAATATATCATCATCTCACATTGGGACCATCCACACGAATCGACTACGGGAGGCGAGGAATGAAGCAATCGGCGGAGCGGTTTGGCGGAATCTTTTGCGTTCTTTGCGCTTTGTTTTTCGGGTTTTTCGGGACCATCCCATCGGCGGCCGCGGCGCCGGTCCTGCCGGACATCGAAGACAAGCGGATATCGGAAGACACATCGTTGAGCGTGACCATCCCCATTCAGAACGCCCAGACCGCCACCCTTGAAGTCACGGCGACGGCCGACGATGCCGCCCTCGTGCCTCCCAACGGCATTTCGGTGACCGGCGGCGGCGCGACCCGCATTCTCACCGTTCTCCCCGCGGCGGAAGAAAGCGGCCAAACCCGGATTCGGATCGAGGCCTCGGACGATTCCGGGACCGATACGGTCACGTTTCTCCTGGAGGTTTTCTCCATCAACGACGCCCCGACCGTGGAAGTCCCGGATACGCGGGAAGTGGACGAAGGCGAAAGCTTGACGTTCGGGACCGCCGAAGGGAACGCCATTGTCGTGGACGACATCGACGCCGGAACCAATTCCGTGGAAACCACGGTGACCGCCGAAAACGGGACCCTGGAAGCCGCCGCCAACAGCGGCGCGACGATTGCCGGCAATGAAACCGGAAGGCTCACGCTCCTGGGGCGCATCTCCCAGATCAACGCCGCGCTGGACGGGCTTGTCTATTCGCCGAACGCCGACTTTTTCGGGACCGACGTGGTGGAGGTCCGGATCGACGACAAGGGCCACACCGGCGGCGTGAACAATCCCTTCGAAACGCCGGACAAGGTCGCCCGGGCTTCCTTCGACGTCGCCGTCCAGCCGGTTAACGATCCTCCCGAAATCAACGCCCCCGAATCCGCCGAAACCCTCGAAGACGTTCCGCTGGTCTTCGGCGCCGAGAATGGGAACGCCATCACGGTCTCCGACATCGACGCCGGGGACGAGCCGGTGCGGGTCACGGTCGCCATCGAAGACGGTCTCCTGTCCGTTTCGGCCGAACACGCGGACGCCGTCGCCGGCCGGGGGACGTCCGAGATCACCTTTTCGGCGCCGCTTGAAACCGCAAACGCGATTCTGGACGGCCTGACCGCGACGGTCGGCCCGGTGGAAATCACCGACGGCGGTTTCGGAGACCCCCAACTGCGGGTTCCCCCGAACTGGAGCGGGAACACCGTCCTGGAGATCGTGGTGAACGACCAGGGCCACACCGGCGCGGGCGGCCCGCTTTCCGCCCAATGGACCCTCCCCGTCGAAGTAATTTCGGTGAACGACGCGCCGACCATTTCCCTGTCGTCTCCCCGGTTCGTTCTGGACGAGGACGGCCGCCGGCTCTTCGGCGGCGAGGCCGTCGTCATCCGCGACGTGGACGCGGGAGACAACCCGATCCGGCTCGCGCTGAACTGGACCGAAGGCGACCTGACCGTTCCGGAAACCGACGAAGTGGACCGGCTCGACACCGGCGAGCGGAGCGTGGAGCTGGAAGGTTCGATCGCCGACCTGAACGATCTTCTGGGCGGCCTCGTCTTCACGCCGGAACCGGACTGGAACGGAGAGGCGGAACTGATCATCGCCGTCGACGACCGGGGACATTCCGGCGAGGCGGGCGAGGCGGAGACCGCCGAGCGAACCCTGACCTTGGTGGTCCGCGCCGTTCCCGACGCGCCGATGCTGGAAGACGTCGAAACCATCGAGATGACCCCGATCGAAATGAACGCGGAAAATCCGTCGGGTGAACTTGTGTCCGATCTTTTGGCCGGCCGCGTTTCCGACGCGGATGGAAACCCGGAGGAAATCGGAATGGCGGTGGTTTTCGTGGAGAACGACCGCGGAGAATGGCAATTCTCCACCGACGACGGGCGAAACTGGACCCCTTTCCCGGCGGAAACCGCCGAAGGCGCCGCCACCCTGTTGGGTCCCGACGCCCGCGTTCGCTTCGTTCCGGAAGCGGACTGGGAAGGCTTCGCGGAGCTGGATTTCCGGCCGTGGGACGGAAGCGACGGCGCGGTTAGCGGCGCCATGGGCGTGAACATCGTCGAAGTGGGCGGAGAAGCGCCGTTCGGCGCGGAAATCGGGATGCTGTCCATTCTGGTCGGCGATCCGCCGCCCCTGGTGGCCGACGCCGGTTCGAATCAAACCGTCGTCGAAGGGGACACGGTCACCCTGGACGGCGGCGGCTCCCAAACGCCAACGGAAGTGACGACCGCTTTCTTTTGGGAACAAATCGCCGGGCCATCCGTGAGCTTGTCCGATCCGTTGGCCATTCAACCCACTTTCGTCGTTCCGGATATCGGGCCGGACGGCGCGGAGTTCATCTTTCGCCTCACCCTGACGGCCGAAGGGCTGCCCGAATCTTCCGATGACGTTCGGGTCGCGGCCACCCAAGACATGACGATCGTCGCCGACGCCGGGGGCGATCTCGCCGTTTCGGAAAACACGGAGGTCGTTCTGGACGGAAGCGGTTCCCGGATTCCCGACGGAATGACGGTCGCGGTGGAATGGACCCAGACCGCCGGATCGGAGGTGACCATCGGCAACGCGACAACCTTGACGCCCTTTTTCACCAGCCCGGCGGTGGACCAGGACACCCCATTGGCATTCCGTCTGGCCCTGACCGATCCGGACGGCAACGAAGTCGCCGATTCGGTCCAGATCACCGTCACGAACCAGCCCGCCATCCGGGCCGACGCCGGATCGGACCAGACGGTGGAGGAAGGCGAAACCGTCACTTTGAGCGGGGCCGGCTCCTTCGTGGAATCCGGGGTGACGGCGCTGTACCAATGGATCCAGACCGCCGGACCTTCGGTAAGCCTGGCCAACCCCGCCGCGGCGGAAACCACGTTCGTCGCGCCGGACGTGGCGGAAAACCAGTCGGCAACCCTCGTATTCGCGCTGGAAGTCCGCGACAACGCGGGAACCGAGGTGGACACCGACGAAGTGGCCATCCAGGTGTTGGACGCGGGCCCGACCGCGGCGCCCCCCGCGGCCGACGCCGGGTCGAACCAGCGGGTCGCGCCGGGCGCCTCCGTCACCCTGAGCGGAACCGGTTCCAGCGATTCCGACGGAACCATCGTCGCCTATCAGTGGACTCAACAATCGGGACCGTCGGTCGCACTTTCCAACGCCGCCGCCGCGACCACCACGTTCACCGCGCCCGCGGAAACGGCGACGTTGCGCTTTCGGCTTACGGTGACCGACAACGGCGGACTGACCGACCAGGACACGGTGACGATCACCGTCGCCGACGACACCCCGCCGGGCCCCGGCGTGGGCGAACCGGCGGAATTCCAGGAGGGCGAGACGGTTCGGCTGAACGTTTCCCCCTCGCCGGACTTCGGCGCCGTGACCGGATACCGATGGACCCAGGTTTCGGGAACGACGGTCCCCCTTTCGGACCCGAACGCCCGGCGGCCGACCTTCGTTCCGCCCCCGGAAACCGTGGGCCAGACCCTGGCGTTCGAAGTCGTTTTGACCAACGCCCAGGGCCGAACCCAAAACGCCATCCAGTCCATCCGGGTGCTGGACAACGGAATTTCCGGTTTTCCCGACGACGCGATCACCTTCCGGCCGACCACCGCCCACACCATGGGCATACGGATGAGCGGAACGGCGGCACTGGTCGCCCTTGAACCGGTGGATGTCGGAAACACCGACAGCGCCGGACGGCCCGCCGGCATCCCCTTCGGCCTGGTCGCCTACACCTTCCGGACGCCCAACCCCGGAGATTCGGCCCAGGCGACCCTGTTCCTCCAGACCGTGACCCCGGCCAGCTTTCGGTGGTTCGTCTACGACGCGGCGGCGGGCTGGCGGACGTTTGGCGACAATGCCTCCCTCGGCGAGGACGGAACCCGGGTCACGCTGACCGTGACCGACGGCGGCCCCGGCGACGAGGACGGCGTGGCCAACGGCCTCATTCGCCACACGGGCGGCCTTGGCTCCAACACGCCGACCGGCCCCGGAAGCGATGGGGAAGGCGGCGGCGCGGGGGACAGCGGCTGCTTCATCCAATCGCTGTTCGGCGCCAACTGATTCCCGACCGATCCCCGGCGAAGCGGTTCGCGCCGCTTTGCCGGGGCCGTCGGCATCGAAACGGCATGGACCCCGGAAGGAAGTCATGAAAAACCAAACCAATGGCTCCGACCATTTGTCCCGAATTACCTACGATCCATCCATCTTCGGCGGAAAACCCATCATCCGAGGCCGACGACTGGCGGTGGAACATGTGTTGGGCATGTTGGCCGCGGGCGACGGAATCGACACCATTCTGGAGGGGTATCCATGGCTGGAGCGTGAAGATGTTCTGGCCTGCCTGGAATATGCGCAAAAAATCGTGGGCCATGAACGAATCCAGCCCGCTTTCCGGGTAACCGGTTCATGAAAGTGTTGCTGGATACCTGCGTTTGGGGAAAAGCCAAAGCGGAACTGGAAGCCTCGGGCCATGACGTGGTCTGGGGCGGCGACTGGGACCGGGACCCGGGGGATGAACGGATTCTCGCCCTGGCCCGAAAGGAAGGCCGAATCCTGATCACCTTGGACAAGGATTTTGGCGAACTGGCCATCCTCCGAAGGATTCCCCATCACGGAATTCTTCGACTGGTGAACATCCCCGCCCGAAGCCAGTCGAAAATCAGTCTGCGCATTCTGGACCAATATGGCGCGGATCTGGAAAAAGGCGCCATCATCACCGCGGACTTGAAACATATCCGAATCCGCCCCCCGGAAGAAAACCCCGCCTGATCGCTCTCCCGCGCCGCCTTTAATCCCAATACCGTTCACTTTGGGATTTCAATGGATAATCGTGCCGAATTGACCCGGGGCGTATGCGATACGCCCCTACCATTTTTTCGCGAAAGGTGCGGTATTGCCGTTAATCCGGCTTTTTTTCCTCCCATACGCATATCCGGTTGACGAACCAAAACCAGTCCGCTAACATCCACCGCTTGTCCAAAATTCGGTGAATCGGGAGGATCGGTCGGTCGCATGATACAGCTTATTCGAGGATTCAAAGACATTCTGCCGGGCGAAGTCGAACTGTGGCAGCGGATTGAAAACACCGCCGTCGAACTGTTCCACGCTTTCGGATTCGATGAAATCCGCATTCCCATCATGGAACGCACCGAACTGTTCGCGCGGAGCATCGGAGAGCACACCGACATCGTGGAAAAGGAGATGTACACCTTTCCCGACCGCAAGGGCGACCTCCTGACCCTGCGGCCCGAAGCCACCGCCTCGGTGGTCCGCGCCTACATCCAACACAAAATGTTCGCCCAAGACCCGGTTCGGAAGCTGTACACCATCGGCCCCATGTTCCGCCGGGAGCGCCCGCAAAAAGGCCGCTACCGCCAGTTCTACCAGATCAACGCCGAGATCTTCGGCGTGACCTCGGCCCGGGTGGACGCGCAGCTCATCCTCTACCTGACCACGCTGATGGAGCGTCTCCGGGTGGAGGACGTGACCGTCCATCTCAATTCCCTGGGCTGCCCCAAGTGCCGCCCCGCCTTTCGGGAGGCGCTGCTGGCCTTTCTGCGGAAGCGCAAGGAGAAACTCTGCGCCGACTGCGTTCGCCGAATGGAGAAAAACCCGCTCCGCGCCCTGGATTGCAAGGTTCCCGCCTGCCAGGAGGCCACCGAGGGGGCGCCGGCGCTCCTGGACCATCTGGGCGAAGAATGCCGGGAACATTTCAAGGTGCTGACCGATTCCCTGGAAGCGCTGGAGGTTCCCTACGTCGTCAATCCCCGGCTGGTTCGCGGTTTGGACTACTACACCCGCACCACCTTCGAAGTGCTGACCGGTTCTTTGGGCGCCCAAAGCGCCGTGGCCGGCGGCGGCCGGTACGACGGGCTGGTGGAGCTGCTGGGCGGGCCGGAGATTCCGGCCATCGGCTTCGCCATCGGTCTGGACCGACTGGCCGAGCTGGTGGGCATCCGGGCGGAGGAAGTGCAAAACCGGCCGGACTTGTTCATCGCCGCGCTGGGACCGTCCTGCCAGGCCCGAGCCTTTCAATGGCTCACGGAGCTGGGACGCGCCGGACTGCGGATCGAAATGGATTTCGAAGACCGAAGCCTGAAAAGCCAGATGAAGCGCGCCGACCGGCTGAATGCCCGGAATGTGCTGATTTTCGGAGAAAACGAGGAAAAGGCCGGCGAGGCCACGCTTCGGAACATGGCGACCAAGACGCAGGAAGGCGTGCCGGTGGAGAGCCTGGTTTCCCGGCTGGTCGAGCGGCTCGAATCCTCCATGGCTTCTCCCACCGCCCCAACTGGCAACCGATTGAGTTCAAGGCCGCTCAAATCATGATCCCCAGTGAACGCCGGAGCCAGATGGGCCAAGGGCGTATGCGATACGCCCCTACAAAATTTTGTCATTTTAACCGGCATTGAGCTTTCGCTCGAACTTTTTATATCAAACATTTGACGAAACCGGGTTCCATGGATCGCCGTTGGCGGACCCGGTTCGCCGCTCCGGGATTTCCGGGGCATGTCCGCCGCGAAGGTCGCTGGACCCCGCGGGTGGAAAGGAGCATCGAGAGTGTCCGATTTACTGGGTGACATGCGGAGGACCCACCACTGCCAGGCCCTGACCGGGGCCGACGTCGGCAAAGAGGTGGTGCTTATGGGCTGGGTGCAGCGCCGGCGGGACCACGGCGGCGTGATTTTCGTGGACCTGCGGGACCGGGAAGGCATCACCCAGGTGGTGTTCAATCCGGAAATCCACGCCGAGGTCCACGCCAAGGCCCACGGCATCCGAAACGAATACGTCATCGGCGTCCGGGGCGCCGTGGAAGGCCGGCCCGAGGGGATGATCAATCCCAACCTGGAAACCGGCGAAATCGAGGTCCTGGTTTCCGAGCTGCGGATTTTCAACGAGGCCGTCACGCCGCCGTTTCAGATCGAGGAACGCATCGACGTAGGGGAGACCATCCGGCTCCAGCACCGCCACATCGATCTCCGCCGGCCCAAAATCCAGCGCAACATCATTTTGCGCCACCGGGCCACCGCCGCCGTCCGCCAGTTTTTGACGGAACAGGAATTCCTGGAAATCGAAACGCCGATCCTGACCCGGTCCACGCCGGAAGGCGCCCGGGACTATCTGGTGCCCAGCCGGGTCAACCCCGGCCAGTTCTACGCCCTGCCCCAGTCGCCCCAGCTCTTCAAGCAGCTTTTCATGATCTCCGGCTACGACCGGTATTATCAGATCGCCCGTTGCTTCCGGGACGAGGACCTTCGCGCCGACCGCCAGCCGGAATTCACCCAGATCGACATGGAAATGTCCTTCGTGGGCGAGGAGGACATCATGGCGGTGTCCGAGGCCATGATGGTCAACGTCTTCCGGGAAGTGCTGGGCGTGGAGCTGACCCCGCCCTTTCCCCGCCTCACCTATGACCAGGCCCTGAGCCGGTACGGCCTGGACAAGCCGGACATCCGCTTCGGCCTGGAGCTGATCGACCTGTCGGACATCGCCGCCGACTGCGGCTTCAAGGTCTTCGGCGACGCCGTCCGGAAAGGCGGCGTGGTCAAGGCCATCAACGCCAAGGGCTGCATCCACTTCACCCGGAAAGAGCTGGACGACCTGACCGATTTCGTCTCGGTCTACCGCGCCAAGGGCATGGCCTGGATCAAGGTCAAGGAGGACGGCTGGCAGTCGCCCATCGCCAAGTTCTTCACCGACGCGGAAAAAGAGGCCATGATCCGACGCCTCGGCATCGAAACCGGGGATCTGATTCTGTTCGGCGCGGACGCCGCCAAGGTCGTCAACGAAAGCCTGGGGCACCTTCGAAACCATTTGGGCCACAAGCTGGGCATGATCGACGAATCGGCCTTCGCCTTCACCTGGGTGACCCATTTTCCGCTGCTGGAATACGACGAAACCGAAAAACGCCACCAGGCGTTGCACCACCCGTTCACCGCGCCGCTGGAGGAAGATTACGACAAGCTGGAAAGCGATCCGCTGGCGGTTCGCTCCCGGGCCTACGACATCGTGCTCAACGGCTTCGAGCTGGGCGGCGGCAGCATTCGTATCCACGATCTGGAACTTCAGCGGAAGGTCTTCGCGGCCCTGGGCATCGGCAAGGAGGAGGCCGAGGACAAATTCGGCTTTCTGCTCTCGGCGCTGGAATCCGGCGCCCCGCCCCACGGCGGCATCGCCTTCGGCTTCGACCGGCTGATCATGCTGCTTTGCCGGGAAAGCTCCATCCGAGACGTGATTCCGTTCCCCAAAACCCAGCGGGCCGCCTGCCTGCTCACCGGCGCGCCGTCCGAGCCGGCCAAGGCCCAGCTCGACGAGCTGTCCCTCAAGGTTCGGAAAGTAAAGCTCGAAGGCTGATTCGGCCCGACGGCGTTCCGGCGCCGATATGGAGCACCCGGGGATTCCGGGAGGTATTTGCTCCAGCCGTAGCGGCGGATGGAACGCAAACCATCGCGCCAACGCAAACGCCCGACCGCGAAATCGCGGTCGGGCGTTTTTGCTTTTGCAAACTCGGAATTTCCATCCCCGAAGGCGATTTGCGGGAAAACCCGCATCCGGACGTGCGAACCCGGGGAACGGCATGGATATTTCCGCAAATCGCCTACCCCGGCGCCAGATTCTCCAGCGTTTGGACCCACTCGGCGAAATGCCGGCAGCAACGAAGCAAGGTCGCCATTCCGATTTTTTCGACCACGAGGGGTCCTGCGGTCGCTTTTCGGTTCGCGTATTCCGATATTTCCGCGATAATGCGCTTGGACGGGGCCGTCGTTTGCCCGTCGTCGATCAACTCCGGATTCCCGCCTTCGCGTTCCACCATTTCCGTCAGTCGCCGGATCGGCTCGTCATGTTCCAGAAATTCCCAATCCAGCCGCCGGGGGTCCGCCAAGATCAGCGCCTCGAATTCATGAAGCTGAATATACGGGATGAAGCGGGTATCTTTCCCTCGTTCTTTTTGGATATCCTTGGCGAACGCTTCTTCCAGTGCGCCCACCCGGCGATAAGGGTCCGGTTTCTTCATCGCCTCGCCCGTTCCCGGAAAGTCGTTCGGCAGACCGTAAAGATCGAACATGGTCGTGAACCGGGCTTCCGGCTTCCGGTCTTGCTTCATCCATGTGCAAATATCCGCCTGAACCGTGGAATAGGCGCCGGTGCGGCGGAATCCGCCTCGATATTCCAAACCTTTTCGGCGGTTGCGGCTGGTCAGCACCCGACGGGCCGAGGCCCACACGCCTTTTTCGCCCAAATAGGGCGAAAGGACGTTTTTCACGAAGCGCGCCTCGGTTTCCCCTTCGACGATGACATGAAGGCGAATGGACATTACGGTCGCCCCCCGAAAACATTTTTCTCCCACAAATCGCTGAGGGAATACCGCGCCAACCATTCCGCCAGCGCCGCCTCGTCCAGTCGCCGAAAGACCGAGCCGGGCGGATGTTGGCGGCGCTCGACGATCAGCACCTGATCGGCGGAAAATTCATCGATCAGCCGGCAAGACTGGGTCGCCAGAATCACCTGGGAGGCGCTCGCCGCCGCCTTGACCATGCCGGCCAACTCCGAAAGGGCGGCCGGATGAAGTCCCAGCTCGGGTTCGTCCACGACGATGATCTTTGGGCGGGAATCCGGCGGCTGCATGAAGAGAGCCGCCAGGGCGACGAATCGCAGCGATCCGTCGGACAACTGATGCGGGCCGAACAAAAAGTCGGAACCCCTTTCCCGCCAATTCAGCCGGACGTATTTTTCGTTTTCGCTCAAGGGCTCCAGATCGAAATCTTCAAATTGCGGAATCACCTGCCGAACGTGACGCACGATCCGGTCGTAATATCGTTTTCCCCGGCTCCGAAGCCGCATTCCCCGCAAAAAGGCGGCCAGATTGCCCCCGTCTCCCCGCAAAATTTTGGCGTCGTCTTTGTAAACCTGCCCTCGAATTCCCGCCGTTGCCGAGGTGTCGTGAAATTGAAACACCCGGAATCCAGAAATCATGGAATAGACGACCCGGCCATGCGAATCCCCCGCATCCGCGATCATTTTTAATTGAGATTCGCGGCTCCCACCCCCAAGTTGGCGACCTCGCGGCTCCTTCATTTCCTTGGCTTGGTGTTGGGTTTTTTCGTCGCGGATAAAAAGGTTTCCCGTGGCATTCCTCTCCAGGACAAACTCGTACTCATTCTCGGAGCGTGCCCCTTGAAATTCCAGCCGGGCCCGCATTTCGGTGGTGGTCTTCCCCCCGAAATACAGCAATGCGTCGGCGAATCCCTGGTCCGCGACATGCCGCTGCAACCCGCCGCCCATCATGGCATTCAGCAATTTGAAAAAAGAAACCAAATTGCTTTTTCCCGCGCCATTGGCGCCGAGCATTACCGTAATCGGTTGGAACTCAATAATTTGACCTTCGGAGTCGATGGACTTGAATCCCTTGATTTCCATCCGCTTTAATTGAATTCGGTCGTCCATGTCGTCTCCTGGGGTCAAAGGAATCGAAAGCGCCACTCGAAAACTAACGGGTACACGATTGAACGGCAACCTTCCCAATCGATGCCCGCTTTTTTTAGCGTACCAAAAATTGGAAAAGGTTGGAATCCAACCGCGTACCTTTTCAAGATTACTTCTCCAACAACGTCTTCGCCACCTTCTCGCCGGACAGCAGCATCCCGCCGAAGATGGGGCCCATGCGCGGGCCGCCGAAGGTGGCGTTGGCGGCCATGCCGGCGACGTAGAGGCCGGGGAACACCTCGGTGGTGTTTTCCAGGGTCAGGGTTTCGGCCCGGTCGCTCCACATCGATTTTTCGCCTTCGATTTTGCCGTTGGGCGTCAGCAGCTCGCCGGGCACTTTTTTGTCCACCACCTTCACGATCTCGGTGGCGTGGCCCGTGGCGTCGATGATGACATCGGCCCGGACGGTCAGCGGATCGATGTGCAGGCCGGCCATTTCCACGGAAGACCAGTTGAGCACCAATCCCATGACCCGGTCGGGACGCATCATCACGTCCTCCACGGTCATGCAGTTGAAGATCTTCAGTCCCGCCTGCATCGCCCCGAAGAGAATCCCGGCGACCGATTCCACCGAGTCGGCCGTGAAATAATCCTCGCCGTATTCCCGCGTCCGGATTCCGAACACCTCCAGCAGATGAACGGCCGCCTTCTGGACGACGATCTCGTTGAACATCATCCCGCCGCCCCACATGCCGCCCCCGATGCTCAGCTTCCGCTCGAAGAGCGCAACCTTCTTCCCGGCCTTGGCCAGAAAATAGCCGGCCACGAGGCCCGAAGGACCGCCGCCCACGATGGCGACGTCCATTTCCAGCATGTCGGTCAGTTTTTCATAGTACCGGTCGATAATCGCCCGCGTGATGGTTACTTCATTCAGTTCCACGGTTCCTCCCTTGTCGAGGTAAAAGTACAAATGGATTCAAAAGAATCGGCAAAAATCCCCGATTCCGATTCGATTGGAAAACGCCACCCTTTCCTTTGGTTCCGCTTTGCGGTATTTTTGGAGCGACCCAAATCGTCTCGGAGCTGGAAGCGGTTGAAATCGCACAAAAAATGGCGGATTTTTCCCGTTTCCCTGGGCTCCAATGGATCAATCCGCTTGCAGGCAATTTTTGATCCGCCCAATCGTCCTACTCCCCTTCTAATTCCTCCTCCAAAATCCTTCGAAATTCCCGCACCCGCTCCGGGATGTCCGGCGCGTCGTTGAGCGCCGAGAGGACCGCCGCGTATCGGCAGCCGGCGTCGCGGATATGGCGAATGTTCTCCAAATCGATGCCGCCGATGGCGACCACCGGGAGGGTTGTTTCCGACATGACCGCCCGCAGCCCCTCCATCCCGATGGTGATCGCGTCCGCCTTGCTGGCGGTCGGGAACACCGCCCCCACGCCGAGGTAATCCGCCCCGGCCCGCTCCGCCGCCTTCGCCCGTTCCGGCGTCCGCGCCGAAACGCCAAGGATGAAGTGATCCGGAAGGCGAGCGCGAACCCGTTCCGGCGGCTCGTCCTCCGGCCCGACGTGAACCCCGTGGGCCCCGATTTCCACGGCGATCTCCACCCGGTCGTTGATGATCAGGGCGGCCCGGGGACGCCGCCGGACGCGATCGAGGATCTCCCGGGCGACCTCGCGGAAAGGCGCGTCCCCCAAATGTTTGTTCCGGAACTGGAGGAAACGAAGGCCGCCTTCCAGCAGCTTTTCGGCGGTCGCCACGTCTTCGGCGAACCCGTAAAGCTCCGTCTTTCCAATTTTATCCACATCAAAAGCGTCCATGAAATCATGCCCTGACCGTTAAAACGGGAAATTTGATTCCTTTTCAAAACGCGAAAATCGAAAAAATTTATTATGGAATTATTCAACCCAAATCTTCCCGATTGGGTTTTGTCTATCCCGGCATTCCGAAAGGAGAAGAGGTCGTTTCATATCGAAATTTCGGCCCATTTTCCAGGGAGGATTCATTTCACCCATTTTTTCCCCGGCTTGCCGCCCCGGCCGAAGGCCAGAGCCATTCCGGTTGAGGAAGAAGCCAATTATCGAGGGTGCGCCGGACGCGATGTTCATCGTGAATGGGGAAGCGAAAAAGGCGGATGAAAGGAAAAACCCCGGCAAAAGACCCGCAGAGCCGTTTCGATGAATGACGAACCGGCCTTCTAAACGACGAAACCCCCCGAGGATAAGATCCTCGGGGGGTTCGAGAAATGAAAACCGTCGAAATCGACGGAAATGTTTGGCTCCCCAGCGCGGACTCGAACCACGGACAAGGTGGTTAACAGCCACCTGCTCTACCGACTGAGCTACTGGGGATCGGGGTGTTGCGTGTTTCCGCCAAGCTTTGGCAACCGGCGAAAACGAAGAGCTTTATAAAAAAATCGGCCGGGCTTGTCAATCATTTTTTTTCGGGGCTCGGAAAAATTTCCGGAACCGAACCGCGGCGGGGCCTCCGTTTTCAGCCCACCCGATCGGCGATGCCCTTTCCGAAGGCGCCGCAGGGGTCGGCGGCCCGGCCGTCGTCGATGATCCGCTCTTTGACGTTGAACGAGCCCATGTCGGCCATGTCCATTTCGAACACGTACTGCATGGTTTCGTGAATCAGCTTGGCCGCGTCGCCCAGGTGGGTGTAGGAGCCGAAGGCCCCGCCGACCTTGCCCTTGAGCCCGGTCGCCTTGGCGACGAAGAGGAATTTTTTCATCTCTTCGGTCATGTCCCGGAAATAGGTGGGACAGCCGAAAATGTAGCCGTCAAACCCCTTCAGATCGTCCGGCCCCTTGATCTCCTCGATGGATTTGGCGACCGCGCCGGCGCCCCCTTGCCGAACGCCTTCGGCAATCAGCTCGGCCATCTTCCGGGTTCTGCCGGTTTTGCTGTCGTAGGCAACGAGAATCTCCGCCATCGCTACTTTCCTCCTCCCGCTGATTCAGGTTGTGGGTAAACCGCGATGCCGTTCACTTTGAATGTTTAAATGGACAATCGCGCCAGATTGCCCGGGGGCGTGCGCGATACGTCCCCACCCTTTTCTCGCGCAATGAACGGTATCCGGAAAAACGCCCGCCGGAAAGCGCCCGGCGGGCGGGCACGGGCGCTTATCCCCGTCCCTCTTCTTCCTTGAACTTGGTGATGCGGCGCTTGGTCTGGTTGATCAGCTTGGTCAGCTTGATGCCGCGGGGACAGGCTTTGGTGCATTCAAAATGGCTCTGACAGGGCCACACCCCGTCCGGTGCGTCCAGGGCCGGCAGCCGCTCCTCCCAGCCTTTGTCCCGGCTGTCGTCGTTGAAACGAACGGCTTGGCCGATGGCGGCGGGCCCCAGAAACCGGGGATTTTCCTCGGGAATGGGGCAGGCCGAAAAGCAGGCGGCGCAGAGAATGCAGTTGGTGGGTTCGTCGAACGCCTTTCGCTCTTCCTGGGATTGCACCCGTTCCTTTTCCGCCACCGGCTCCTCGTTGATGAGAAAGGGGTTGACCGAGCGGTATTTTTCGAAAAACGGCCCCTGGTCCACGATCAGGTCCCGCTGCACGGAAAAATAGCGAAGCGGCTCCACCGTCACCGTGTCGCCGTCGTTTTCCGCCACGTCGCGAACCAGGGTTTTGCAGGCCAGCCGATCCTTGCCGTTGATGCGCATGGCGTCCGAACCGCACACGCCGTGGGCGCAGCTCTTCCGAAGCCCCAGGCTGCCGTCCTGATGGCGTTTCACCTGCATCAGGGCGTCCAGCAGACGGTCCCTGGGTTCCACCGTCACCGGATATTCCTGAAAATGGGGCGCCTCGTCGGTTTCCGGGTTGAACCGCTGTATATTCAAAACGATCTTCATTCATCACTCCTTGCGTATGGAATCCGGGAGCGGCGAATTCGGTTGTCCGAATTCGGGGCGGGATCGGCGTCCCGCCGCCCCGCCCGTTCCGGCATCCCGGCTTAGTACTTCCGGGGCTTGGGGGTCCAGCGGGAGGTATCCACCGGCTTGGCGTCCATCCGAACGTCGTCGGTTTCCAGATAGGCCAGGGTGTGGGCCAGCCAGTTGGCGTCGTCCCGGTCGGGATAGTCCTCCCGGGAATGGGCGCCCCGGCTCTCCTTGCGGTTGAGGGCCGACGCGGCGGTCACCAGGGAGAGGTCCAGCAGATTCCCCAGCTCCAGGGTTTCCAGCAGATCGGTGTTGAAAGATTTGCTCGTGTCCCGCACCCGAACGGCCCGGTATTTGTCCCGCAGATCCTTGAGGGTCTCCACGGCGGCGGCCATGTCGTCCTCCTTGCGGTACACGCCCACCTTGGCCATCATCTCCGACTGCATGGTCTGCCGCAATTCGCCGGCCTCGGGGCCGGTGGTTCCGTCCATCAGCTCCGCCATCCGCTCCTTGGCGGGGTCGGCAGCGTCGTCGGCCAGCTTGGGCAGATCGGCGTTTTGGACGTAGTCGGCCACGTGAATCCCGGCGCGTCGGCCGAAGACCACCAGGTCCAGCAGGCTGTTGGTGCCCAGCCGGTTGGCCCCGTGGACGGAGACGCAGGCGCATTCCCCGGCGGCGTAGAGCCCCTCCACGATGGTCCCCGCGCCGTCCCGGATCACCCGGCCGTGGACGTCGGTGGGAATGCCGCCCATGGCGTAGTGGGCCGTGGGCTGCACCGGGATGGGCTCCTCGGCGGGGTCCACGCCCAGATAAGTCTTGCAGAACTCGGTGATATCCGGCAGTTTGGCCATGATGGTTTCGCGGCCGATGTGGGAGGCGTCCAGGTGGACGTAGTCGTCGATCTGCTTGTCGCCGCGCATGCCCCGGCCTTCCTGAATCTCGGTCATGATGGCCCGGGAGACCATGTCGCGGGGGGCCAGGTCCAGCAGGGTGGGGGCGTAGCGCTCCATGAACCGCTCGCCCTCCTTGTTGAAAAGTTGGCCGCCCTCGCCCCGCACCGCCTCGGAGATGAGGATGCCCATCCCCCGAATGCCGGTGGGGTGGAACTGGTAGAACTCCATGTCCTCCAGCGGAATGCCCCGTCG
>CAYFVR010000001.1:73453-78048 GCA_964346545.1 uncultured Desulfobacterales bacterium
TCCGCCGCGTAGCAGGCCCGGCGCACCGCCGCCTCGCCGAAGTTTCGGGTGTGGCCGCCGAACCGGCGCTGGTCGATGCGGCCCTCGGGCGTGCGGTTGAAGGGCAGGCCCCGGTTTTCCAGATCGTACACCGCCTGGACCGCCTCTTCGGCCATGGTCAGCGCGGCCTGCTGGTCCACCAGATAGTCGCCGCCTTTGACGGTGTCGAAGGCGTGCCATTCCGGCTTGTCCTCCTCCACGTTGCCCAGCGCGGCGCTGATGCCGCCTTGGGCCGCGCCGGTGTGGCTGCGGATGGCGTAGACCTTGGACAGCACGGCGGTTCGGGCGGTCTTGCTGGCCTCCAGCGCGGCGTAGAGCCCCGCGCCGCCGGCCCCGACGATGACGGAATCAAATTCGTGGATCAAACTGGTCTCCTTTCCGGGAATCCGGTGGGACGCCGGCCCGTTCGAGCGATCTCGGCGACCGGAACGAATCCTGGAAAACGGCGGATGCGCCGAAGGGAACCGGAGGAACGGGCGGGGAGTTGGGCGCGCCCGGGAACCACCGGAGGGATTTCACGTCCGTTCCGCAAGCTCCCGCCGAAATGCGCTAAACGATCCGGAAATGGCCGGCGCCGGGACGGACGAAGTCCGACCGCCGCCGGATACGGGAGTTTGAAACGTATCTTACGGATTGTACCCTCGATCGCGGGGATTCGCAAGGGAAATCACGGTATGCAATCCGCCCGGCTTCCCGGGACGACGCGCCTCCCCGCGGGGTTCCCGCTTCTTCGTGAAAACCGATAAGGGATGGGCGAATGACGACCCTTTACCTCGTCGCCGGCCCGCTGGCGCTGGCCGGCCTTTCCGTCTGCTTCCTGCGCCGCGCCGAAGCGGCCTTTTCGCTGATGCTGCTTCGGATTCTGGCGGCCCTGCCCCTGTTGGCCGGAACCTACCTGTACGCCGCCACCCACCCGACCCGGGAACCGCTGGCCGGTCTCATCCTGATGGAGCTGGTCTTCGCCCTGATGTGGGTTCATTTCGGCATCTGGGTTCGGATTCTCTCTCGGGGCAAGGGAAGCCTCCCGCCGGACCTCCGGCTGCCTCTGGCGGAGGTGATCCTGGAAGTCGGCGTTCTGGCCATGGGATGGATGTGGCCGGAACGGATTCCGGTGGTCCCGACCGCGGAAGGGCCGATCCGCTTTCCGGAAGACCCCGTCTTTCTCCTTTCCAGCCTGACGGCGCTGGTTTCGGTCTTGGCCGCGGCCCTTTGCATGGAAGTTTTCTGGCGCCGCCTTTCCCCCAAGCAGCGATGGGAGCACAAGGGGCTGGTGGTCGGCGCGTTTCTGGTCAGCGCGCTGTACACCTGGATCGTCTCCCACCGGCTGACCTATCACTGGATGAACGCCGATCATCTCCGGCTCATCGGCAGCCTGCTGCTGCTGGCCTGGGTGCTGATGGGCTACGCGGTGATACGGCACCGGCTGCTCAACCGCCGCCTGTTCGTTTCCCGAAAGGTGGTCTACGCCTCCGTGGCGCCCCTGGCCTTCGGCATTTACCTGATGGTGCTGGGCCTCATCGCCTTTTTCATCCGCCGGTTCGGCCTGCCCTTCTCTTTTGTTCTTCAATGGTTTCTGGTGGCCGGCGGCGCGGTATTTTTGCTGATGATGGCGGTTTCCGGCAAGATTCGCCACGCCGTCAAATATTTCGTCAGCACCCATTTTTACAACAACAAGTACGAGTACCGGGACGAATGGCTGGCCTTTTCCCGCCGCTTGCAGGACGCCCGAACCGAAAGCGAAGTGGTGGACGCCTTTCACCGGATTCTCTCCCGGAGCCTGTTCACCAACGCCATCGCCATCTGGACCGGCGATCCCCGCCAGGGCTACCGAATGGCCCTGCGCCGGGGCATCCGCGTGAAGACTCCCGAGGCGCTGGCGTTGCCGTCGGACCATCCGCTGATCGCCCGCCTCGGCCAAAACCGGTATCTCCACTTCGGCCAGGGCCGGGCGGAAGGAAGCGAAACGGACGAAACGCCGCTCCCCGCCCCGCTTTCGGAAACCGGGCTCGTGCTCTTCGCGCCCTTTTCGGTGGGGGAAGAGCTGGTGGGCCTCGTCGGCGTCGGCCCGGAATTCACCGGCGGCCGCTACGGCCCGGATGATTTCGACCTGCTGGAGGCGCTGGGCACCCAGGCGGCCTCGGCGCTGATGTCGGCCCGCTCCGCCCAGGCTCTGGCGGAAGCCCGGCGGCAGGAAGCCTGGGACGCGATGTCGGCCTTCATCCTCCACGACGTGAAAAACGCCGCCAGCATGTTGTCGCTGATCCGCCAGAACGCGCCCCGCCACATGGACGACCCGGAATTCCAGACCGACCTGCTGGAATCCATCGACCACGCCCTGGCCCGGATGGACAAGGTCCGCAATCGGCTGGACGCGCTGAAACAGGAAGTGGCCCCCGACTGGAAAACCCTGGATATGGAGCGATGGCTTTCCGCGGAATGCGCCCGGCTGAAGCGGCGGCTTCAGGGCATGAGCATCCAGGTGAATTGTCCGGAAGGATGGGAACTCCGCACCGACTCGGACATCCTGAGCACCATTTTGGAAAACCTGATGCTCAACGCCATGGAGGCGGGGGCGACGCGCGCCCGGGTCGCCGTCGAAAATTTTGACGGTTCGGGGCCGGTCCTTTCCGTCGCGGACAACGGCCCCGGCATCCCCGAGGAACTGCTTCCCGACGGCCTCTTCGAACCGTTCCGCACCACCAAATCCACCGGAACGGGGGTGGGATTGTGGCAGGCGCACCGGCTGGCGGCGGCGCTGGGAGGGGAATTATTGGTCGCAAACGGGGAGGAAGGCGGGGCCATTTTCACGCTGGAGTTTTCCATGGGCAATCTTTCCATCGCCTAATCGCTCTTTCCCAGTCGGTTTGTTTTACACTCAAATGTCTCCGCCGGAACAGGGTCGATACAACATATTGAAATATATGTTTTTATTCAGTTTGGCACCATGCTTGCTTATGAGTAGGTTAGCGTTTACCTTTTATCTGGAGGAAATCATGAAAAAGTATTCCTTTTTAATCGTTGCACTGGCGGCTTTCCTGACTCTGGGCATGGGTTCCGCGTCCGCGACCCAAATCATCTTTGACTACGACGATATCGGCGGCAATTCCTACGTGGTCGAAAATATCCTCGGCGATGTCGATATGACGATTTATGCCTACAACAATGGTCCCCTTACCTGGGACCAAACGGACAATGGCATCGGAATCGGCGACGATGAAGTCAGCGGAGGATATATTGACGGAGTTCAATGGAATCTGGAGCGGCTCCGTTTCCAGTTTTCCGAGACCGTCTACATTGAGGAATTCTACATTGTCGATCTTTTTCCTCAGGAAAAGACTGGAGAAACAGGTCGCTACGTAACCAAGGTGAATGGCGTGAATGCACCAACCATGGAATTTGGGCCGGGCAATAACAGTGGGGACTTCACCTTGGCCTTGGGCATGAATCTGGATAGCATCACCTTCTTCGCCGACGAGGAAGCCTTCAAAGATTTCGCCGTGGCCGGTTTCGAAGGCGCTCCCGTCCCCGAGCCCGGCACCATCGCGCTGCTGGGTCTGGGTTTGGTGGGTCTGGCCGCCTATCGCCGGAAGAGTCAGATGAAGTAGTCCGATTCCGAGTTTTTCCCTGCAAAACGAACGCCCCGCCCCGAGTTCTCTGGAACCCGGGGCGGGGCGTTTTGATTTTGGGAATGCCCGTCCCGTCACCCATCCTTTTTCAGCGAGCCTTGAATCCGAGGACAATCAGAGGCGTAAAAAAATCCAACCGGATTCCATTTTTTTCTGGCGGTTCCGGTTTGCCCAAAGATTGGAAATATTTGCAATTCACCCCAATTTTTTTCCACCTTCAACTCAAAATCCGGACCTTGGTTAAGCGTAGTCTATAAACAAAAACCGTTAAGATTTTCGACCATCCGCTCTTTACGCGTCCTCCACCCCATGCTTTTTGATGAGATCGTGCAGCGTCGGCCGGCTGACTTCCAACAATTTGGCCGCCTGGGTGATGTTGCCGTCGGTGGCGGCCAGGGCCTGGCGGAGGGCCTGGAGTTCGGCGGCGTCCCGGGCCTCGCGGATGGTCATCAGCCGCCCCTCTTCCGCGGGCGGGGCTTTCCCGCTCCCCCGAATCCCCAAGTCCACCGGCTGGATTTTCTTTCCCGAACAAATGGCCAGGGCGCGGCAGACCGCGTTCTTCAGCTCCCGCACGTTTCCCGGCCAGCCATGGTCGGCCAGGGCCGCCACGGCGGCGGGGCTGAGTCCCATCTTTCCCCGATTCAGCCGGGCCGTCTCCTCGTTGATGAAATGGCGGGCCAGCAGCAGAATGTCCTCCGGCCGCTCTCGCAGCGGCGGAACGGAAAGGGGCACCACGTTGAGCCGGTAGTAGAGGTCCTCCCGGAAACGGCCGTCCGCGATCGCCCGATCCAAATCCACATGGGTGGCGGCCACGATCCGAACGTCCAGTTCCAGCGTCTTGTTCCCGCCCACCCGCTCCAGGGTGCCCTCTTGCAGAAAGCGGAGCAGCTTCACCTGAAGCGCCAGCGGCATGTCGCCGATTTCGTCCAG
>CAYFVR010000002.1:0-32206 GCA_964346545.1 uncultured Desulfobacterales bacterium
AGAGCCGGGCAAGAACAACGTCGGCCCCCATGAGCAAATCTTCGTACCGCACGTGGAACACGGCTCGGCCGGCCGAGGATTCGCGAACCGCCCGCTGGATGCCCGCCCACCGTCGGGCGGCCTGGGTCGGGTCCGACGCCATGGGACGGTTCGAATCCACATTGACGGCCCGCTTCTTGGAGGCGAACACGGCCCGTCCGTCCCGAAAGATGTGCACGACCGGGGCATCGGGCCAAATCCGGCGGAGTTCCGGGAGATATCCGGTGAGGAGCCCCTGCTTCAGGATCGCGAATTTCGGCGGGCGCCCCGCGCCTCGGGCCGCCCGAGCGGCCGCGTCCAGAAGCCCGCGCGTAAAAGATTCCAGCGTGACCGCGGGGTCTTTGGATGCCATTTCTCGAAAGAGGGCCGAACCGTCGAAGCTCCATTCGGCCAGACGCCGGTCCTCCCGAACCATCCTTTCCAATGCGGCGCCCTCGGGCGGGCGGCCGTTCCGTCGAAGGTGATCCATGGCGGCCAAAGGATACTCCGCCTCCAGGCTCACGAACAATTCGGGATGGGCGTTCAGAATCGAAGCCAGCAGAGTGGACCCCGATCGGGAGTCGTAGATCAGAAAACCGATGGAAGGTTGCATCGTCATCGTTTCGGTTGGGATATCAAATTTTTAGCTCTTCGGGGGTTTCGCGCAAATGGGAGGCCGCCCATCGCCGGACGGAAGAGTCCGCCAGAAACTGCGGAAGCATCCGGTCGAAATAGGCCATGTCCTGGGTGTTCAGCAATCCGAAGCGAACCACGCCCGCCAGGTATCCGACGGCGACGACGGGGAGCATGACCGGGACCAGCCAGGGCGACAGTAGATAAGCCTGCTGGAGCAGGAGGCCGCCCGCGGCGGCGCAGAAAAGCGCGACGCCCATGGAGCGAAGGGGAAAGCGAAGGCGCATGTGGGGTTTCAGGAAGAGGACGGCCAAGGAAAAACTCACCACGTGGCCCGTTGCCGTGGCGTACACGGCCCCCATGAAACCGTGCTCGGGAATCCAATGGTAATTCAGCAACACGTTGAGGCCGCCTCCCACCGCGCTGATGAGAAACTGATTCCAGGTCCGGCCGAACGCGCCCACCAGACAGGTGTAGAAGGGCACGCCAAACGCCCGCATCACCATGAGCAGGGCCAGCCAGGCCAGGGCGGGCGAAGCGGCCAGATACCGATCTCCGGCGATCACCACGATGGCCAGCGGCGACAGAACGGACATCCACGCCGCCAACGGAATCAGAAACCAGAACAGATGTTTGACCATGAAGGCGAACAGGGCTTCGAGACGCCGAACATTCCCGTCGGCGAAAAATTCGGCCGACGCCGGAAACATTACGGATTTCAGCAACGTGGGGACGAAGACCAGCATCAGGGCCGCGTTGCGGGCCACTTCGTAAAAGCTGAGTTCCTCCGGCCCCTTGCCCATTCCGGCCAGCATGATCTGATCGGTGTAGGTGTAAACGAGATGGAATAGATGGGAAAGAATCAACGGGATTCCGAACGCCAGGACGGGCTTGACTTCGCCTATCGCGTCCCGAAACGTCGGCCGGTCCAATGCGGAACGAACAATTCGAAAATAATGGAAAAAAATGGCAAGCGCGATCACGGCGAAGGCGATTTGCTGCGAAACCACGATGCCGAGGAGCCGATAGCCCATAAGGGCCGCGATGATCGGCAGACCGGCGGATGCGAAGGCGCCGAGGATTCGCACCGCCAACAACGCCCGCCAGGCCTGAAAACCCTGGAGCGCGTTTCCGAACGGCCCCTCGATGGCCTGGATGGCGATGCCGACCAGCAAAAGACGCAACAGCCAGTGGATTTCGTCCGGAGGAACATGGGCCGCAGCGGGATAGCCCGCCAGAAACCCGGCCAACTCGTTTTCGAAAAGAAACAGTCCGAAAACGCTCAGGCCGATGGTCACCATGCGAATCAGCGCGGCCGCCCCGATGGTTGAACCGATCCTTCGCCGGTCCTTCGTCGCCTTGGAGGCCGCCAGGGATCGAACGACGGCGGCCCCCGTTCCCATCTGGATGAACGTGCCCAGCGTTTCCCGGACAATGCCGAAAAATCCGAGAACGCCGTACAACTCCGGCCCCAAGACCCGGGTCACCACCATCATGCGGGGAATCCGCAGGCCGTTCTCGACGACGGCGGCGGCCGTGCCGGTCCACATCCCCTCCCAGACTTTTTTGGTCAGGCTCATGGCTTCCGAAACAGTTCTTCGAGGATGGAAAGATGATGTTCCCAGGCGTAGCGGGCCTCGATGGCCGCCCGCGCGTTGGCGCCCATTCGCGCACGCGCCTCCGGGTCCGCGAGAAGGGACAGGACCGCCTTTGCGAATTCCCGCTCGCCGGAAACGATCGCCAATTCTTTTCCGGCTTCGGCCCGGATGCCTTCCGCCCCTTCCGGGGTGGTCGCGACGGCCTTGCCCATGGCCATGCCTTCGAGCACCTTGTTCTGAATGCCCCGGGCGATGCGAAGCGGCGCGACGCAGACGTCGGCCAGGGCCACGTAGTCGCGGACATCCTCCACGAAGCCGGTGACCGCGACGCCATCCTCCGTCTCCAGCGAACGCACTTCCGGGGTCGGTCGGTTTCCCACGACGTAGAAGACGGCGTCCGGATGGACTTTCCGGATTTCCGGAAACACGCGGCGGGCGAACCAGATCGCGCCTTCGGCGTTGGGGCGGTAGTCCATGGCGCCGGTGAAGACCAGAACCGAACCGTTTTTGGATAACGGACTCGCATGGTCCGGGCGGAAATAATCGGCATCGACTCCGTTGGGCACGGCCATGACGTTGCCGGCGGGAATGCGCTCCAGAAAAAGACGCCGCTCCGATTCGCTGACCAGTAGAAGCCGATCGAAATTCAGGGAAATCCGCTTTTCGTAGGCCTCCAGAAAACGGGCCTCCCGGCGGTAGATCCACCCCGCGGGGCCCCGGCGATCCCCGGCGTACTGCCGCCATTTGAGGGAATCCATGTCCACCAAGTCCATGATCCGGACGGCGCTTCGCAATCCCCGACCCCAATGGCGGGATCGGAAAAGATATTCGGCCGTCGGGGACGAACAGCAGAATACCGCGTCGATCCGGTCGCGGTCCAGGAGCCGGTCGATGTCCCGTTGCAGCGATCGGGAATAAAAATACGGCACCGACATGGCCTGTCCCGTCGCAAGCGCGGAAAGGGAGAGAATTTTCTCGATTCCCGGACGAATCTCGGAAAAAAGGACGGCTTCCGCACGGCCGGCCAAAGTTTCGACGTGGACCCGATCTTGGGGATCGTCCACCAGACAGGCCAGCCAGACCCGATGACGCCGGGAGAGAAAACGCAGAAGGTGATGGGAGCGGATTTTGTCCCCCTTGTTGGGCGGATAGGGAATCCGGTGGCAAATCATCAGGATGTTCATCGGACAACGGAACCTTCCGTCAACGGGGAAGCGGAGGAGCGGGAAACCAAAATCGGGTCAAAGATCGATGCCGCGTCGGATCGCCGGTCCCAACCGGCGGGACCAGGAAACCGGCATCCGCTTCCAGAGTTCGATGATTCGGTCGAAGCGGCCCGAATCGTACCCTCCCTGGGCATCCTCCGGCTCGGAAGCGCCCCGAAGCCGGAGGGAATACCAATGGATCGGAACCGGTTCGGCGCCCCATTGCTTTTTGAAGCGATAGGTGCCTTCGTCGGGCGTGGATCGGCCGAAATCGAAAACGCGGTATCCGTGTTCGCAGGCGTGGGACAGCATGGTCCAGTACAGAAGCATGTTGGGACTCTTCTTGTTGTACTCCCGAAGCGCCGATGCCCATGGATTGGCCAGAACGTCCCGGAATCCAACGACCAAACCGCATGCCGCCGGGGAACCGTCCCGGTCGTAAACCATCACGATTCGGGTCCGATCCGGAAATTCCCGGACGACGTTTTCCACCAGCCGGCGGGAATGGACCGGGGAACCCAGATCCCGCATGTTCCGGACGAACACCGCGTAGAAATCGTCCATGAGTTCCAGGGAACCGACTCGCGCCCGAAGCCCCTCCTTCGCCGGTTTCCGAATTTGGCTGCGCAGCTTGGATTTGAAGCCGGACATCAGTTCCTCCGGGGAAGACGGAAGGGACAGCAACATCCGGACCTTGTGATTCCGGGATTCGGGAAGATTCGCGGCGAAACGGTCTTCGAACGCCGCAAGGGCCGAGGCTTGACGGATTTCCAGGCGGGAGATCCGAAATTGGCGCCCCAAGTCCCGGGCCGCCTCGAACAGGGCCAATTCGGCCCGGGGGGAATCGGCGAGAATGCCGCCGATGTCGAAAAACGGGATCGAAACCAGCCGATTTCCGAACAGCGGGCTTTCGATCCGGACAAGCGGAAGGATTCCCGCCGGATTTCCTTCGGTCCCGCGGCAAATCAGAAAAAAGGGCCGATGCCCGTAACTATTCCGAACGACCCTTCCCCAGCCGTGACGATGATAGAGATTCGCGCGGGGATGGTCGGAAACATACCGTTCCCATTGGCGGACGGGCAACGTTTTAGCGTCATGGATCTCAATCTTCATCGGGAAAACCGTTCTCCGAAAAAGAGGGCCGGTCGCCACCGAGTCGAAAAATCCGAACCGTGGGCCCCGGCCGTTTCACGCCGCCCTCCTCGGGCGAAAAGGTCCGAACCGGAGTCGCCCGATCGAACAGTTCCCGATAGAAACGGGCGAAAGATGGAAAGCGGGCGGCGCGGTCGGTGTTCCTCAGAAACGGTTTATATCGCAAGCTCTGCACCACGGCGTATTCGTACCCTTCCCGGACATAATATTCATAGGAGTTCACGCCCACCGGCTTCAGGGGATTTGCCATGTCGGCGTCGAATTCGGAGTCGAGCCGATGCACCCCCGCTTCCACTTCCGCCGCCCGCCACCAGGGAAAGCGGATTTCCCGGATATCGTAGGTCTTGGACCGTTTCGCGGCGAGCAATTGGTATTCCAAATATCGTCCGTAATGGGCCGTGAACTGGCCTTCGGGATCGGCCTCTTCGCGGGCCTTTTCAATCTCCTCCCGGAGCCGCGCTTCGGAATTGACCAGAGGAACGCCGTTTTCGTCCAGCAGGATCTTCGTCCCGGCCGGAATGTGGGCTTCGATCCAGGCCTTGGCGAGGTTTCGGGTATCCTCCCGGGAGACGACCCGATTGTGGGCGACGACGGTTCCCGCGGGGATGCACAGAACCAAAACGACGAAAATTTTCGCCGAGCGCGGAGGAGGATGGCGTTCGAACCAGAAATGGATCGTCCCGGCCGCCCACAAGGCCAGAAACGGATGCAGCGGAACCTGATGGCGCACTTCGGCGTAGCCGGGATGAACGAAAATCGAAATGGTCGCAAAAATCATGGGGAAGGCGAAAAAGAGCCAGGCCGATCGCCGCCTTTCCCGAAAGAAAAGCAGGCCGAACCCGACCAGGGACAGCAGGAAAGCCGGGACGCCCATGCCTTCCCGAAGTTGATGAACATAATCGAGGGCGCCCCGCCAATACAGCGCCAGATCGATTTCCGGGTTGTAGATGTCGGGGGCGATCTCCGACGACACGGGAGAAGCAAACGGCATGGAAATTCCCGAGACTTTTTCGATTTGATGCGCCAACATGAAAAAACTGCCGAAGGTGGCCTCGCGTCCCAGCGGATCCAGGAAATTGAAAGGCGAAACCAGAAAAAAAGTGACGTATAGCCCAACAACGCAGCCGATACCCAGGACCGCCTTCCGCCATGCGGTTCGAACCATGGGGTGGTCCGTTTTCCAGATGGCCGCCAAAATCGGCGCGAGCATCACGATGCTGTAGGTCTTGGTGGCCGTGCCGAGGCCCGCGAAAGCCACGGCGAGCGAAACATCCCGGAGACGACTCCATTTCACGAAGCGAAGCAAAAAATAGGCCGACGCCAAGGTGAAAAAGGCGCAGGGAACGTCGGCCTTTATATCCCGACTCACCCACGCCTGCCCCGGAGAAACGGCCAGCAACAAAGCGGCCAACAATCCCGCCCGACGATCCCACAAAAGCCGGCCGATCCGATACGTCAGATAGACCATGCCCAGGCTGAAAAGGATGACCGATGCCCGACCGATCACGAAAAACGGTCCGGGATTTAGGACGAAGGAAACCGCGAAATCTTCCACGCCGCTCCAGAGTCCGAATATCCGGCCGAACACGAAGAAAATGCCATATTGAAAAAACAGCAAATACATGAAAAAGGCGGGCTTGTGAAACCAGTGAGGGTTGAGGTTTCCGCTGCCGAAGGACAGGGCTCGTTTCACGAAATGGGCTTCGTCGGGATAGTAGGAGTGGGGATAGCCGTGGGTTATCCCCCAGAACCGCAGGACGGCGGCGAAGAGAAGAATCGCCGCGATGGCGATCCAGGCTCGATTTTCCGGTTCGATTCGCGCTTTTTCGATCATTTTTCTCGCGCCGGGATTTCTTCCCGGTTGGAAACGGTGGACACGTCCGATCCGGACGATGAATTCCGCCGATCCGATGCGTCAAACCCGGGCGTCTGGTGAAACTTGCTCCTTCGCCGCTCCGATCCCCGATATTCTTCCGAAAGATACCAGGAGACGGCGTATTCCTTAATATTTCGACCCTGAGTGAAGGCCAAAATCTCTCCAATCAACCCCACGCTGGCCGACTGCCCCCCCAGAACCACGAGGAGCACCGAAACCAGCAGGAGGACCGGTCGTTCCCCCAGGGGAACGACGCCAAAAAATCGCTGGATCCCCAGATACAGCAAAAGCGCCAATCCCATGCCCACGAAAGCCATCCCTACCGCGCCGAAAAAGCGGAGCGGTTTTCTCAGAAATCGACTGGTGAGATAAAGCGTCAAAATGTCAACGATTCTCTCAAAATAATCGATAAACCCGTAGAATCCGGTCTTTCCGCGCTCCTGCCGATGCTCGCAGGCCACCTCCTTCACCGTAAACCCTCGTTTTTCGGCCAATACCGGAAGGAAGCGATAAAGATTGCCGTACAAATCGACTTCCTGGAGCACGGTTTTCCGGACGATTTTCACGGTGCAGCTCAGATCGTTATAAGTCGAACCCGTAACCCATCCCACCATCCGGTTGAAAACCTTGGACTGGAACTGGTTGAAAGAAGGATCGACCCGCCTTTTCCGCCAGGGGCTGATCACGTCGGTTTCCGCGTCCAAGGCATCCAGGCAGGCGGCAAAAGACGGCCAGGTGAGCTGCGGGTAGGAACCGCAAATCGCCACCACGTCGCCTCGAATTTCCTTGGCCGCGGCTCGAAGGCAAACCGCCTGGGACGTCCGACGATTCAAAGAGAACAATTTGATGTCGGCCAGAATATCCCGCAATTCCGGGGCTCGGTTCCGCAGCAGCCCTTCGGTGCCGTTGGCCACGATCAGAATTTCAAACGGATCGCCCCGATCGGAGAAAACATCGTGCAATCCGCGGATATATTCCGCGAAGTCGGGCGTGTTCTCCTCCAGAAGAACGATGACGGAATGGACCAGGCCGCAAACTTCGGTCTTCATTCGAGATTCAAGCTCCGTTTTGTGATTTCCGGCATGTCGATATGGGACAAATCGCTCATTCCGACGATCATCTCCCCCAGCATTCCGAGCACCAGGAGATGGGCGGAGATCATGCCGTTGAGCGCGGCGACGATCATGAAGAGGGAGGCCTTGCCCGGAGTCCAATCCAGAAGGACGGCCAGCAAGGCCAGGACCCCGAAAAAAGTCATCAGCGCCAGACACGGCAACGCGCAAAGGGCGAATCCCTTCAACGGCATGGAGGAAAAACGGATGATCAGGTTCATGGAGAAAATATCGCTGAAAACCTTGAATATCCGATTGAAGCCGTACTTGGACACGCCGAAGCGACGGGGATGATGGGTCACGGGAATTTCGGTCACCCGGGCCCCGGTCATGCTGGCCAGGGCCGGAAAGAAGCGATGCATCTCCCCGTAGGCCTTGAGGGAACGGATGCACTCGGCCCGATAGGCTTTCAAAGAACAACCATAGTCGTGCAGCTTGACCCCCGTCGTCATGGAAATGAGGCCGTTGGCGATTCGGGAAGGCAGCACCCGTGAAAAATGGTCTTTTCGATTTTTCCGCCATCCGCTGACGATATCGTTCCCTTTCTCGAGTTCCGCCAGCAAAAGGGGAATGTCCGCGGGATCGTTCTGCAGATCGCCGTCCATGGTGACGATGATTTCCCCGCGGGCATACTCGAAGCCGGCGACCATGGCGCTGGTCTGCCCGTAATTTCGACGGAAACGAACCGCCCGGATTCCCCCGGGATATTTCAGGGTCAAACGATCCACGATGGCCCAGGTGTCGTCGGAGGAACCGTCGTCCACCAGCACCAGTTCCCAAGAGAACGGAAACCCCTCTCCAACGTCGAAAACCGCCTGAACCAGCCGCTCGATGGACTCCTCCTCGTTGTAGAGAGGAACGATAATGCTGAGATAAGCGGTCGCCTTTTCATCCTCCGGACCTGCGCCGCTCCGTTCCGCCGGGGGTTTCACCTTCGTCGTTTCCCCTCCATGGGAATGCCGGGTTTCGAAATTCATTTTTCCCTTTTCCATCCGGCCCTCGTCGTCAGCGCAAGGCCCATCAATCCCGGGATCAGCGATCTCCATGGGAAGCTCCTTTGCCGGGTTTCCGAAATATTCCCGATAAAACATCCGATCAGGTCGCCCTTTTCTTCCTCCACCGGCGGAGGAACATACCCGAGTCCGGACAGATTGTCGATCCGTCCCCGGTCCCCGGCCGCGTTCGACCCGTCGTCGCCCAGGCCGCCGTCCGTGAGCCGCACCAAAATGCGCGTCCGATCCGGCGAAATGGATTGATTCGAACCGAATCCCCGCCAGCCCTCCGCGGGATTCCGGTCGAACCATTCGTGACCGTCGGGAGCCGGTTCGGGCAGATAGAAGGTCACGTCGGCCGTTCCGCCCGGGGTGTCCGCGAGGATGACCAGATCGAATAGACCGTACCGGAATATCTGGGGCCGATTTCGGGTTTCCGGAACCGCGGCGGGGTCCACCGGCGTCAGCCGGACCAGGACGCCTCCGGAAACCGTAATGCCCAGCGGCTGACCCGCGATGGAAGTAAACGTTTTCACGCCTTCGGCAAATCCCTCGATTCCGTTGGCGTTGACCGCCACGCGAACCTCGTCGACGTCGATCAATCCGTCTCCGTCCTCCACCGTCAGCCGGAACGTCAGGGCCGTCCCCCCCACCGGGGGCGCCACGAAGGTCGGGCGAACGGCGGCGGAATCCGAAAGAACCACCGGCGCCCCTCCGATCTGCGCCCAGGCGTAGCGGGCGATGCCGCCGTCGGGATCGGCCGAGCGCGAGCCATCCAGCGTCACCGTCCGGCCTTCGACGGCGACCTGGTCCTCTCCGGCGTCGGCCGAAGGCGGAAGATTGGCGAAGTTCACCCGAATTTCGACCTCGTCGGAGGCCTCCCCGTTCAAGGCGTCGCGGATCGTGAGCCGGAACGTCAGAACCGCGCCTTCGGGGGAAACCGGCGGCGCCGCGAATCCGGAGACCGGACTCGTCGGAGACGCCAGCGTCACCGGCGGCCCCGAAATCTGTTCCCACCGATAGGCGACGATGGAAGAACCCGGGGCGGTCGAACCATTCCCGTCCAACACCACGGTTTCTCCGTTATCCACCGACCGATCCCGGCCGGCGTCCGCGATGGGCGCGGCGGCGACGTTCACGGTGACGAGCACTTCGTCGCCGTCTTCGAGGTTCCCCAAGTCCGTCACCACGAGACGAAAAACCAGTCCGAAGGTGGAAACCGACGGCGCCGTGAAGGAGGCCCGTTGGGAATCGGCGTTTTCCAAAGTCACCGGCGTCCCGGAAACCTGCTCCCAGCGGTATCGGGCGATGCCGCCGTCCGGGTCGAAGGAGGCGCCGCCGTCCAGGAAGACCCGGCTTCCCTCCCGGACGATCTGGTCCGAACCGGCCACCGCCACCGGCGGCTGGTTGACGGGCATTTCCGGCGAGCGAAGCAGGCCGTTCAACCAGGTCCGGGCCATTTTTTGGTAGCCGGAAGCATTGGGATGCAAGTCATCCGCCAGATCATCCGGATAATCGAGCGCGCTCTCCTGATCCACGATAATGATCTTGTCTCCTTTGAGAACGCGGTTCCGCGCCATGGCAGAGAGATTTGCATTGTAAAGAGAGAAATTTGGATCCGGTATCTGCTTGTTGATAATTCGAGCCAAAACAACGGTGACATCCGGATCAAACCGGTCGATCTCGTCAAGGACTCTCTCCACGTCCGGAACGGTTCGGACGGGATTGAGTCCGTTGGTGCCGACGTGCAGCAAAACGATATCCGCCGGGTTGGCCGAAAGCCAGCCAAAAACGCTGTTGGCCACTTCCCCGGCGGTCCACCCCGGATGCCCTTCGTTGTCCAGGTCAAATTCCGGCTCCCCAGCGGCGCCCATCCGAAGGGAACCAACGAAATCAACTGAGAATCCAATGGCTTGCAATGCCAGAAAGAGAGTCTGCCGGTATCCGATCATGAGATCTCCATCCTCGGCGATATCGTCAATTCCGACCATTTCCCCGTCGATGACAAGGTCGGTCACGCCGGCGGTGATCGAATCCCCCAGGGGCATGATCCGAATCGTCCGGGGCGCCTCGCAATAGCCCCACCGCTTGTCGGCCAATCCATTGAAGAAATGGTTCCCGATCTCCTCTTCGGTCGGGACGCGATCATACAGGGCGAATTCGTCGATCAGACCGACGAATGGACCGGGGCCGGCCTCGGACGTTGCGCCGACGATCAGCGACGCCGTCTCGGAAATCAGCGAGGCGTCCAACCCCGCCTCGGTTCGCGCGGCGATTTCCAGATCCACGTACATCCGCAGTTCCCCGGCCTCCGAATCCCGGACCACGACGACATGATGCCAGTTCGCGTCGGCCAGATTCCGGTTTCCCTGGAGAACCGCGGTTTCTCCTCCCGGCGCCCGCAGGAAGAACACCGCGGCGCCGTTGGAAGCGAGACCGGCCCACCAGACCCAACCGGTTTCCGGATCCGATCGGCCCAGAATCGCTTCTTGGCCGATCAGGGTATCTCCGCTTTTCCGGAAATCGAACTCGATGGCGAAATCCGCGCCCGCCGCCCAATTGAGCCCGGGAAAGGCCGGCACTTCGATCCCGCCGCCCATCCCGTCGAATTGCTGCGCTCCGTCGACTCTGCCCAAGGGATTCGGGCGAGGACAGTCGTCTTCGCAAAAGCCGAGATTTCCACCGATTCGGTCGGAATATGTCCCCGGGACGGTTTCGTCGAAATCCCAATAGGCGACCATCCCTTCCGGACATTGCGCATGTCCGACGGCGCCGAAAAGGCGCCCCGACAACAGCAGAAACAGCACCAGGAACAGGAACAGGCTTTTTTTCAACATCGTCGTTTCCTTTGGCCAAAAAGAGGATTTCGCGGTCTTGCGGGAAACCGGAACTTTCGTTTTTTTCGGGATGTTCGGCGGGGGACGAACCGTTTGGCCGCATTGTTCGACGGATCGAATCCGGCCATGAAAAAAAACGCGTCCGCGAACCCGATGTCACGAATTCGCGGGCGCGGCCTATTTGAGCTTGGAGATTCGTCTTGCCGGAAACGAACCTACTTCTCGCCGATGCGCAGGTTCGTCGGCGCCGGCAAATTCGGGGCGGGAGCGGACGGCAACCCCGAAGGCGATGGAAAGTGGCCGACGGCCAAGACCCAGGTGGAACTTTCCGGGGCCGACCAGGTGGTCCGACTCCGGGAAAACTCGCCCAGATCGTGGAATTGGCCGCTTTTGGCGTCCAGGGCCACGGCCTTCGCCGAAGCGGTTTCCAAACCGGAAATGTCGAATCGGAGGCTCGAAGCGTTTTCCCGATAGAAAACGTAGGATTCGCCCCGCTCGCAAATGGACTTGGAATCGGGACTCAGGTCGTCGCAATATTCCATTCCCCACAGGAACCGATGATGGGGGTCCGTCGGGGTGGCGTACCAGAAATCGTGCCACGCCCGGATGCCCCGCGCCCACGCCTCGGGATAGCCCTCGTATCGCGAATGATAGCCGGAAGATCCCTCCAGATAGCCGTAGATCGCGCCGACGCCCAGATTCATCGCCTGGCCCCACATGTACATGAGTTGATCGTCGTAGCTTTTGGGGCCCTTGTGGTGATTTCGGATGTACCGATACCGATCCTCCTCGAAGACCGGACGGTCGTCCGCGGCGGCGCGGGAGGCGCGCCAACGGTCAAAGGTCATCGGCCCTTTCTCTTCCTGGCTCTCGAACGAGGCGTAGTTGCAGTCGGTGCAGATGATCCGGTCCAACCGATTTTTGTAACCCCGCATCCCGATAAAGTGATGCCACGGCATATGGTCCTTCAGATCGCGGAACCATTGGTTGGCGTATTCCGTGGTATCGTCCTCGAAATTGTCGAAGCCTTCGCCGACCATCCAGTTGGAAATGGCGCCCCATCGACGGGCCATATACTTTCGCAGCCGAAGTTGAGGCGCTCGATCGTCGTGGAACTGATCGCATTTGTCCCGCTGGCAATCCCAGAACAGCCAGATGTGCGCAAACGCGTTTCTCCGCGCGAGTTTCTCGAAAATCCGTTCGTATTTTCGAAATGTTTCCGGGTCCGGGTCGCGGCTGTTTTTGCAGTTGGTTCTCCTCCCGTCGCAGGCGTGGTTGTACCAGCGATTCGACGGCCCGCTGAAATGCGCGCCCCGAAACTGCGATCCTCTCGTCCAGTCGTCGCCGACGAGATGATTGTCCATCCACTCTTCCACCTCGGCTTCGTCGGGATTGTCGTCGAGCAAATTCGGAAACATGGCCCAGGCGGGGACGACCGGATGGCCCAGAGCGGGGTCGAAAAACAGCGTGTCGCCGGGACCGCCCGGAACCAGAGGCCCCGGCCCGCCCACCGTGTCGCCGCAAACCACCGTGCCGCTTTTCCCGTCGAGACCGGCGTTGGCCGAAGACACCGAAAAGGTGAACGTGCCGGGCCGGGTGCACATGTACCGGAGCTTCCAGCTGTTTCCGCCGTCGTAGAACAGGCCGGGCTTCCGGCCGTCGGAAAAATGGGCGATGGCGTCGATGTCGAACGGATTCCCGGAATAGCCAATGTTCTCGAACGTCCATTCGGCATAGGGATGCCAAAGATTGGTGGTTTTCGTTTGGGCGCCGGCGGCGGAGGCGAGAAGCATCCAAAGAATCGGAACCGAGAGCTTCACGAAAAACGAAAAGCCGATCTCTTTTTTCATGACGATTTTCCTTCCATTGCGGTTTGTCGAGCGTATCGATATTCCGGCCTTTCTCGATCCGAAGCGATCCCGGAAAGAAGGCCGATCACGCCGACAAGTATCCGCCGGTTCATCGGAAAAGGTCAGTGAAGCATGAACCGAATCGGAACGAAAATTTCCCGATTCAACGGACCCGCCACAACGCCCTGCAATTGTCCAGAAAGAAAAGACCGCCTCCGAAAAGCACGAAACAGAGATTGCTCAGCGACAGCAACAAGGACATGAGAAACGCCTCCGCAGGCGCGACGCCGACTTGCGCAAACAGAAGAACGAAAACACCCTGCTCCGCCCCCAAGCCTGCGATGGACAGCGGAACGAGGCGACTCAGGGAAATGGCAGGCACGAACGCCGCCATGAAAACAATAGGCACATCCAACCGCAATGAGAGCGAAACGCAATATACCGCCGAAATGCCGATGAGCTGATTCAACAAGGAAATCGACACGGAACGAATCAAAAGCGCTTGCCGATCATTGTATTCTTTCAAAGCGACGGAAAAACGGTTCAGGGTGGAAACGAGCCGGCCAACCAGGGGATGATCGACCCCCGCGCCCATGGGACGCCAACCCCGAAGCAGCAAAGGAAACAAAAGACAATAGCCCAAGGCGATCGGAGCGAGTCCCCAAGCAAGATTGCTTGCCCGGGAAGCTCCGAACAACAGGATGCAACTGAACAAGGCCAACAGACACAAGGCCAGCAAGTTGACGAGGTTCAACACCACCATGGCTACCGCAGAGTCGGCGGAACCGATGCCGTTCCGCTTGGCGACCAGGAAGGCGCGACTGACATCCGTCCCCAAGCTGGAGGGAATAAAGGTTCCGAAAAAACCGCCGGCCAGATAGCTGAACAACAACTCGGGCAGGGGCGGCGCCGTATTTCGAGCCCCGAGAAGCAATCCCCAATTTCGAGCGCGCAAAGTAGAATCCAGCAACAGCAACAGGAAAAGAATCGAAAGAGACACCGGTTCGATCCGATGGAGAATCTGCCGGATTTCGGAAAATCCGATCCGGTGCAAAAGGAACGCCAACAAACCTGCGGCCAGCAACAGTCGAAAGAAGGATCCCAATTTGTTCTTTTCGATTTTGAACAACGAACAAATCCTTGACAGGAGGGGTTTCCGCGAAACCGCAGATTTGAATGCCGCGCTATCCGCAGATGTCAGCATAGCCGGGAAACCAGACGCCAGTAGGTGTCGAATATCGAAAAACAGGCCCGCTTCAATTGGAAGAACAAACCGGCATGGGCATCCAAGCGCGACGGAACATAGAGATCGCCTGCATGTAACCAATTTCGATCCTTGACTTTCTTGACTTTCATGAATTTGCGGCGTTTGGCCAAAATTTTCGGGACATCCCGGGCGGCGGCGATGGTCCCGCGCCAATAATCTCTCCCGGCACCCTTCAGGAGAAGAAATGTCAACTGAACCATTTCGAACGCAAGCAACATCGGGGCGAGCAGAAACAAGGTCCGCCAATCGTACATCTTTAGAATGAAATACCAGCGATTCCGGATCTGATAGAATGCTTTGGATGTTTCCCGCGGCTTGCCGCGATGGTGCACCACGGCCGACGGCACGTTGAGACACTGAAATCCGGCCAACGTCATCCGCGCGGTAAAATCGCCGTCTTCCCAGTTGAAGAAATAATCGCCGTCGAAGCCGTCGATCGCCAAGGCAAAGTTCCGTCGAATGAGCAAGGCCGCGCCGGAAATAACGTCGAAAACCTCGAAGGCCGGGCGATCGGCATCGGCAAGGGGGGCATCCCGGGCAACCAAGGCGCATAAACAGTGTATGCGGCCTCCGTTGTAATGGCATACATCGGGGTCCCCGCTATCTTTGATTTCCGGATGGCAAAGACCCGCCTGAGGCATCGTCCGCAACGTTTTCATCAGGATGATCAGCGTATCGGGTTCCACGCGAATATCGTTGTCCACGATGAAGACATAATCCGACGTCGCATGACCCAAAATCACATTCCGAGCTGCGGGAAGCCCCAGGTTCTTTTCCAGGAAAACGCAACGAACGCCGCCGCATTGCCAGCGCAACCATTCCCGGCTGCCGTCCGTGGATCCGTTGTCCACCACCAGGATGTCGAAGGCGGGATAATCGAGCCGTCGAAGGGCGGCAATCGTTTCCGGCAACACATCGGCGCCGTTGTAGTTCACGACGCCGATGGTCACATGATCCGCTTCGAAGCGAATATCCGGAGAAAAACAATCCATGGCCGAACCTCCCGAACCCTTTAGGAATGAGTCCGAAATAACATGCCCAATTTTAAAATCGGAATACGCTGTCCTTCAACGCCGGAGAATTCTGAAATGGGCAAGTTATTAAAAACCGATTCCTAGTAGATATGGACCGCCTTGGCGCGTCTGCGCAATTTCTTCATTAGAATGGACCCCGGGGAACGGCGTCCGCAACCCGGAAGGCGAAAGAGATAATCGTCCTTGATGCGAGGAATGTGGAAAGCGGAATCCCCCGGACGATTGATGTTCCGATTCGGGTGCACGATCCAGAAATTTCCGGCATAACCGGCTTCCCGGCTCGATTGGACCGCCAACTCGCTTCCCGCGCCCCACGGAAAACAAAGATGCCGGATCGGACGGCCCAATTTTTCGGCCATCAGTTCCCGGGCCCGAAACAAATCGTTCCGCATCGCTCGACGCGTCTCGGATGGCGTTTCGTATCGGTGCGCCGAACCGCGCGCGGACATCGTTCGAAAAAAAGCCCCCAAGGATCGTCGCCAGCCCCGGGAGGCGAAAAAGGAGACTCCGCCCCGGCGGGCGACCCAATCCGTACAGGATCGTCGCAGGGCCGTATCATCCAGCATCCTGGGATATCCGGCATAGCGCGATGCGAACCGATAAATCGGCGTTCCCAAGGCCAAGCGATTCGTATATTTTCCGTTCCGATCCACCCACGGCGCGTCCAGTTCCAGCGGATTTCCGTGATAGGCCGGGTGGAAAAAATCGACGCGCTCCGGCCCGACGAAAACATGGTCATGCCGGAGCGTGTGGGACTCGAAGGTCATCGCTCCGCTTCGTTCGATCTCCAGCGCTTCCGGCCAGGAAAGCCAAGGGCCCGTCTCCGGGGCCGGTCGGATCGCGCCGACGACCAGGAAGCCCACCCCGTGATATTCATATTTCCGCAACAGCGGCCACGCGACATCGCGCCAGCTTTTATGGCCGTCGTCGAAGGTCAGCAACACCGAAGGTCCTTCGAGCCGATGCCTTCCCGCCAGAAACCCCATGAATCGATCCAGGGTCAGCGTTCGATAGCCGTTGCGCCGGAGAAAGACCAACTGCGCTTCGAACGAAGCGGACTCCACGGTATGGAACATGAACACCGGAACCTGTTGCCCCAACGGCTCCGGGGTCGGAGCGGACACGAAATCCGGATACAGGCCGGCCGAGAAACGTCGAACCTCGATGGGAATCTCCCGGAAGGCTTTGAGGATTTTTTCGATCAGCGCCATGCTTGTTTCATTTCAACGGCGTCGGAAAGTCGCCGATGGCCAAAACCCAGCTGGAACTTTCCGGGGCCGACCAGGAGGTCCGGTTTCGAGAAAATTCGCCGAGATCGTGAAATTGGCCGCTTTCGGCGTCCAGGGCCACGGCCTTCGCCGAAGCGCTCTTCAAACCGGAAATGTCGAATCGGAGGCTCGAAGCGTTTTCCCGATGAAAAACGTAGGATTCGCCCCGCTCGCAAATGGACTTGGAATCGGGACTCAGGTCGTCGCAATATTCCATTCCCCACAGGAACCGATGATGGGGGTCCGTCGGGGTGGCGTACCAGAAATCGTGCCACGCCCGGATGCCCCGCGCCCATTCTTCGGGATAGCCCTCGTATCGGGAAAAATGGCCGGAAGAGCCTTCCAGATAGCCGTAGATCGCGCCGACGCCCAGGTTCATCGCCTGGCCCCACATGTACATGAGCTGATCGTCGGAATTCTTGGGGCCCTTGTGGTGATTTCGGATGTACCGATACCGATCCTCCTCGAACACCGGACGATCCGTCGCCGCGACGCGGGAGGCGCGCCAGCGATCATGGGTCATGGCGCCTTTTTCTTCCTGACTTTCGAAAGAGACGTAGTTGCATTCGGCGCAGATGATCCGGTCCAATCGGTTCTTGTATCCCCGCATCCCGATGAAATGATGCCACGGCATGTGATCCCTGATGTCCCGGAACCATCGATTGGCATATTCCGCGGCATCGTCCTCGAAATTGTCGAAGCCTTCGCCCACCATCCAGTTGGAAATGGCGCCCCATCTTCGGGCCATGTATTTTCTCAGCCGGAGTTGCCGGCGTCGGTTTTCTTCAAACGAACCCCGCGGAAAACTTCTCCGGAAAAGCGATTTCAGGCGGGCTCTCCAAGATCGGACGGGACCGTCGTGGAATTGGTCGCATTTGTCCCGCTCGCAATCCCAGAACATCCAGAAATGGGCGTGGGCGTTTCGTTCCGCGAGTTTCGCGAAAACCGCCTCGTATTTCCGAAAGGTCGCCGGGTCGGGATTGAGGCCGCCTCGGCAGTCCGCGCGGGTTCCGTCGCAGCCGTGGTCGTACCAGCGATTGGCGGGTCCCTGAAAATGCGCCCCCCGGAATCCGGCCCCTCCCGAACCGTCGGCGCTTCCGATGTGCCGATCCATCCAGGTTTCCAATTGCTCCATCGTCGGTTCATGGGCTTGATACGGCGCCGCCTCGTACAGAAACGGCATCATCGCCCAGGCCGGAACGATGGGATGGCCCAGAGCGGCGTCGAAGAAAAGCGTGCCGTCGGGTCCGCCGGGGACGAGAGGTCCGGGCCTCCCCACCGTGTCGGTGCAGATCACCGTCCCGCTCCGACCGTCGAGATCGGCGTTGGCCGAAGAAACCGCGAAGGAAAACGCGCCGGGCTTCGAACACATGTACCGGAGTTTCCAGCTGTTCCCGCCGTCGTAGAACAGGCCCGCCCGGATGCCGTCGGAAAACGCCGCGATGGCGTCGATGTCGAACGGGTTCCCGGAATATTCGATGTCTTCGTATGTCCATTCGGCATGGGGATGCCACAAGTCGGCGGTTTTCGTTTCGGCGCGCACGGAAAACGAAAAGAATACGACGCTCCCAAAGCATGCGAAAAGGCCAATCCAGCGAGGACGAATCGGTTTTCGTGAAATTCTCCATGCCGCCATGGCCGTCTTGGGAAGCATCACCGAACCTTCTTTCGAACGGCGAACGCAACGCCGCCCAAAAAAGCCTGGAGCAGGGAAATGCCGAAGGCGATCCACGCCAAGGCCACCGCCGCCACCGCGGAGACCCCGGCATTGCCGAACAGCAGAATGAACACCTGCTCCCGCAAACCGATGCCGTTGATGGACGCCGGCAACATCAGAAGGAGCAAAGACACCGGGATGATGGCGAAGTAGAGCGTCCAGGGAATGCCGATTTCCAGCGCCTTGCCGAGAATCCAGAAATGCAGGACGACATTGGCCTGGAAAAGAAGGGAAATAAGAACGCAAAGCCCCAGAACCCGACCCTTCCCCGAAAAAACGTGGAGGGACTCGGCGATCTTCCGGAATTTCCGTTGCACGGCCGCAACCGGAATTCCGTCCACCATCCGCTCCATCAGGTCGTATCCCGACGGATGAAACAGAAGCCCCAGGGAAAACAGAATGAAGAACGTCAGAAACACCAGGAAGAGCGTAATGTTCGGATGACCGAGGACCCCCGGGCCGGAAACGGTCAGCACCGCTCCCGTCATGACGAGCAGGGCGATCATTCCGGTCAGCCGCTCCACGAAAACCACCAGCATGGAGCGCGCGACACCCCCCGCCTTTCCGGCGGTATCCATGGCGCGCACCACGTCGCCGCTCATCGTTCCCGGCAGAAAACTGTTGAAAAACATGCCGACCAGATAGGAAAGGGACAATTCTCCCATGGAATAATCCGCGCCCTGCGCGAGAAGCAGCAGGCGCCATCGGTAGGAGCAGATCAGAAAGCCGAGAATGTGAAGGCTGGCCGCCAGCAGAACCAAATAGGGGTCCGCCGAAAGCAGGGCCGATCGAATGGAATCGAAATTCGGGAGCTGTTTTCGAAACAAATAAACGATCAGGCCGACGCTGACGAGGCCCTTTAGAATGAGCGACGCGAAGCGCCGGCGGGGGCGGGTCGGCGTCACGCCTTTTCTTCGCCCCGCGTCCCGACCCGTCGCGCCGGAACCCCGGCCATGAGGCTGTAGGGGGCCACCGACCGTCGAACCACCGCCCCCGCCGCGACGACGGAACCTTTCCCGACTCGGACTCCGTCCAACACGGTCACGCCTCCGCCGATCCAGACATCCTCCTCCACGACGATTCCTTTGCTGACGAACCCTTGCTCCCGGATCGGAATATTCGGATCTTCGAACACGTGATTGCCGGCGACGAAATAGCAATGGCCGCCGATCAAGGTCTTTTGGCCGATTTCCAATCCCCCCTGCCCATTCAGGATGGTGTAGGGACCGACGTAAACCTCGTCTCCCAGCCGAACATGGCCTTCGTAGCCGGCTTCAAACGTAACGCCACGCATAAGCTGACAACGATCGCCCACATGAACCGCGGCGTCCGCGCTTTTAATGTCGAAAAGAACGCCCTGATCGACAACCGTCCCCGCGCCAATGAAAAGACGCCTGGGACATCGGAAGGCGACTCCCTCGAAGGCCACGCTCTTTTTCCCGAAGGCGCCAAACAGCTTCGCGTAGGCGATTCGCCGCAGAAAAAGCCCGAGCGCCCCGGGAAAATTTCGAAAAAAGGCGTTGACAAACTCATAGGCCAAAAGATCAAGATAGGAATCGCTCCCCACCGCCCGGGCCATGTATTTTTCCAGCGCCCCGCCCGACATGCCCGTCACGCTGGTTTGCGGAATTCGGCGTCCGTGTTTTTCATCCATGCCGTTCACCCATCCACGGAACCGATGACTCGGGCCGGAACGCCCGCGGCGATCGAATGAGATGGCAAATTTCTGGTAACCACGCCCCCCGCGCCAACCACGCATCCCTCCCCAATGGCGACCCCGTCCAAAACGATCGCTCCCGCCCCGAGCCAGGAACCGCTCCCGATGGAAATCGGCCCCCGGGAATAGGTTCCTTGATCCATGAAGGGAACATCGGGACGGTCGGCACGATACCTCGCGCCTCCGAGATAAACATTGGCGGCCAGCAACACCGATTCGCCGATTTCGATGCCGGAGATGGCGGACAGGACGGCGTTGCAGCCGAAGTCGGTTCGGTTCCCGATGGTGACCGGCCCGGTTTTCGCCTGGATGACGCAATTCCGAGAAACGATCACGTCGTCGCCGATCCGGATTTCCCCGCCGCCGGCGTCCAGCATGCAATAATCATCGATGGCGACCCGCTTTCCCAAATATGTCCGGGCCGGATGTCGAAGCGACAATCCCTTTCCCAAAATCAGCCCGGAACCGGCCCGCCCAAACAAAGAAGCCAAAAAATGCTTCCGAAGCAAATAGCCGATTCCGCCCGGAAGGCCGCCGAACAACAGGAGACCCAGCTCGTACCGAATGAGCGAAGGGGTGGAAACATTGCCCACCGCCTTGGCCCGATACCGTTCCAGCGCCGAATCGCCCGATCGATGGAGTTGCGCGGCCAAATGCTCCCGCTCAATAGCCCGATCCCCGATTTTTTCCAAATTCGGATCCATTCTTCCCTTTCAAGGCAAGAGGTCATGGGCGACCCAAAGCTTCCCCAGGGCGCGCCGTTTCCGTCCACCTCCGCCATTTCAATCGGGAACCTTCAGCCATCCCCGATCGCGATACCACAGGGCGCTTTCCACGATGCCCTTCTCGTTTTCGTACAAGGGCCGATAGCCCAGAACATCGCGCATTTTCCGCGTGGAAAAATTGCGGTCTTTGGAATAAAAGGCCACCCGCCGCCGGTACAGCGGCGGCTCGATTCCCAACGGACGGCACAGGGTCTCGCACAGGTCCGCCGCCAGGAAAAACGGCCCGATGGGCAGACGAACGATTCGAGGCGCCCGGTTGAAAACGGCGGCAACTTTCCGCGCCAGGTCTTCCAGTCGAATCGGTTCGGAGGCGCCGACGATAAACGCCTCCCCCAAGGCGCCTTCTTCCCAGGCGGCGCGAAGGATGGCGTTGGTCAGATCTTCGACATGTACGAGATGGTACCAGCAGTCGCCGTTCCCCAAGATTGGGAAAAACCGGCCCAAGGCCATTCGATAGACTTTGAGCAACCGCCGTTCGCCCGGACCATAAATGGCGCAGGGTCGAATGACGGCATAGGGCAAATCGTTCTTTCGAGCGAATTCCGCGAGCCAAAGCTCCGCCTCCGCCTTGGTTCGCTGGTAGCCGTCGCCGGGACGGAAGGGGCTGGTCTCGTCGCCCGGCGGGTCCGCGATATGCCCGTGAACGCCCATGGTGGAAACATGGACGAACCGCTTGAAATCGGGATTTCGAACGGCCTCCGCCGCAAGCAACCGGGTGCTTTTCACATGGACGTTCCAATAGTCCCGCTCGGTGCTTTTGGGCTCCCGAAACGCCGCCGCCACGTGGAACACGTATTCGACGCCTTCCATGGCGGCGCGGATGGTCTTTTCGTCGAACACGTCGCCGAGAAACCAGCGGATCGGCAGCTCCCGAAGAGGTTCCAGATTGGAAGACGGCCGCGCCACCGCCCGAACGTCCGCCTCCGCCGCGACGAGTTTCTCCACCAGTCTCCGGCCGGTGTATCCCGTGGCGCCGGTGACCAGGACCACGCTTCCTCGGGGCAAGTCCATTTCCTTCTCCGCGTCCTTCATGATGAAATCCGCTCCCTTTCGGGAAACCGGCGGATCGCTTCGCCCGTTCCCGATTCGGCCCGTTCGGCCAGTCGCCCTCGAATCCAGTCGTAAAGGGCGTTCACCCGTTTCCGGTGGGCCGCGTACACATGGTTTTTCTCGACGAAGGCCCGTCCGTTTTCCCCCAGCCGGCGCCGCAGTTCCGGGTCCGCCGCCAGCGCCAAAATCCCTTCGGCGAAACCTTCGGGATCCGCCGGCGCCAGATAAACTTCTCGGTCGGTGACGATCTGGGTATGGGTGGGAAGCTTGGTCAATAGAACCGGTTTCCCGGAATGCATGTAGGGAAAAATTTTCATTGGCGTGTTGACGCCCCGTATGCGGGGCGCCACGAGAATGTCGGCCTCGGCCAAATACCGGTCCAGGTCCGAAAACGGCCGCGGCCCCAAAAAATGAACATGATCCGCCACGCCCAAACGACCGGCCTTTTCTCGATAATACCGAATATCCTCGGGATCGCCGCCGATCACGACCAGTTCGATCCCCGGATTCCGGCGGAAGGCCAAGGGAAAACTCTCCACCAGCAGATCGATGCCCTGATAGGTTTCCAGGTTGCCGCAATACAATAAAATCAGGCCGTCGGAATCGATCTCGCGGTTCAGCGTCCCGGTCTTGGGCCGATCCGGGTTTTCCAACTGAGAAATATCGTGCAGCGTCACGGTGCGGCGCGAACCGTTTTTTTCGCAGAGATCGGCCAGGGCGTGGCAAACGGGCGCGTTGGCCATGGCGCCTCGGATCGCTTTCCGCTCGAAAAAGTTCAACATTGAGGCGGCCAATCGCAAGGACGGAAACTTTTCCGTCATTTGCTGGGCGATGGAAGAATCCAGATCGTACACGTAGGGGATTCCGTAAAGCCGCTTGAGAAACATGGCGATGAACACCGATTCCTCTCCGGCGTGCACCACATCGTATTGTCCCTCTCGCGCCATCTTCCAGGCGGCCAGGAACATCCGCCAATCCAGCATCAGCTTTCGCGGAGAAAACCCGGGGCGCACCTGTTGGATCGGCCGAAAATACGGCGCCCGATGGAGGGCGACATTGGGCAAATCCACGTCCTCTCCGACCGGATAGACCAAGGCGTCCACCCGAACGTCTCCCCGCTCGGACAGGGCCCGCAACACCAGCAGGACGTCGATGGGGGTTCCGCGATTGATGAAAAAGGGCTGGGGCGCCAGCACCATCACCTTCATGGAATAAAGACTCTCGCTATTCTCCGCCTTCATTGCTTTCCCTTTGGGACGAGTGGTGTTTCACATGCCAATCCCACGCGGTCTGGAGGATGGCCTCCAAGGTGGCGAAGCGCGGTCGCCAGTCGAGTTCTCGAATCGCCTTTTCGGCGGAACCGATCAAGGCCGCGGGATCGCCCGGCCGGCGGGGATGATACGTGAAAGGGATTTCCGCGCCGGTAATTTTTTTCGCGGTTTCGATGACTTCAAGAACCGAATAGCCGTTTCCGTTTCCCAGATTGTATCGCCGACTTCCCCCGCCCGCCAGGAGCGCGCGAAGGGCGGCAAAATGCGCCTGGGCCAGATCCACCACATGGATGTAATCTCGAATGCAGGTTCCGTCCGGCGTATCGTAATCATTCCCGAAAACGCTCAACGGCCCCCGAAGACCAAGGGCGGTTTGCAGCACCAGGGGAATCAGATGGGTTTCCGGATCATGGTCCTCCCCCACGTCCCCGTCCGGGTCCGCGCCCGCGGCGTTGAAATATCGGAGGCAAACGGAACGGAGACTTTGGGCGGCGTCCAGATCGTCCAAAATGGTCTCCATCATCAGTTTGGTCCGGCCGTAGGGATTGATGGGGCGCTGGGGATGCTCCTCGGGAATGGGCAACGTTTGGGGCTCTCCATAGGTGGCGCAACTGGAGGAAAATATGAATTTGTCGATGTTTCTTTCCAGAAGAAGGGAAAGAAGCCCCAGCGTCGAAGCGATATTGTTTTGGTAGTACTTCAGGGGTTCCCGCACCGATTCCCCCACGTAGCAAAACGCGGCGAAATGCATGGCCGCCCGGATGTCGTGGGCCTGGACGATTTCCCGAAGAACCGCGGGATCATCCATTTCCCCTTCGTAAAGCGGCCCCCACCGCACGGCCCATCGATGTCCCTGGCTCAAATTGTCGAGAACGACCGGCCGCATTCCGTTTTCGTGCAAATACTTGCACATGTGGGAACCGATGTATCCGGCTCCGCCCACCACGAGTATCTCTTCGTTCATACCGATCAATTCCCATCGCCAGTGGGAAGGCCCGCGCGACTCGGGTCCGGCGTCGCCACCCTTCGGACATTCGAAGCGGACAAACGGAACCGATTCACCGAGCCTCCCTTTTGAAAAAACCGTGAAACCGCTTCCGGGCCTGCATTCGCAACTGGTCCCGGAAAAACCGAATCAACCCCGCCCCTCGACCGAAGGACCGCAACGTCGCCCCATCCCGAAAAATGGCGGTCAAATCCTCCGACGGCCGGTCGGGATCCAGCCGTCCGCCCCCGCCCTCGCTTCGCCGGGTCCATCCCCCGAAGGAGCCGGCCCGTCGGCCGTGATCGGCCAGGGGCAACGGATCGCTTCCCGAGAGGATGGGTCTTTTTTCCCGTTGGGCCCGAGCCAGAAGCGGCGGCATGGGCCCAAAAAACGGGCGATTGCCGTTGTCGCCGAAGGCGTGGAAGCAGTCGGGCGGCGTGTCCAGGAATTGTTGGACGACTCGGCCCCGACGGCCCGTCCATTTCCCGACGCCCCACGGCAGGACGGGGGCGCCGCCATGTTCCGCCACGCGTCGGGCGAGTTCGCGGAGGGAAACTTGTCGATCTTCGAATTTCGTCTCGCATCCCAATGCGAGCAACTCGATATCTTCCGCGCTGATCACCTGGCGTCCCGCAACGACATACAGCCGCCGCCCTTCCCCATTTCGAGCAACGAGGCTTCGGGATTCCCGGGCGGGCAAGAACCGCCACGAACCGTCCCTCCGCCCGTCAATCGCTTGTCGGGACATTTGATCGAAAACATTTATGTCGCCGGCTTCCGCGAGCAGAAGAACGGCGTCGATCACCTCTTCCGTTCCCAGCCCCGCGCCCGCGGCGGCCCGTTGAAAATTCTCATCCGCGGCATCCAGAAAGACGTCCAGGTTGAAATGCGGATAGATATGGACGTGGGCGTCCCAAAAAACGGCCATGGCGAATCTACCCGTTCATCCGTCTTCGCCCGGGAGGGCCTTCCGCAAATCCGACGTCCACTGGATACGCCCCCAAAAGCCTTGTTCAAAAAGAAATTTCATCGAAATTTGAGAAGGGAACCTCGGGAAAAGGATCAAACTCGGGAAAAAGATCAAAATGGACCCGTCATTCCATTTCGGCCTTGGATGGAAGGCCTTCCGCCAGAAGATTTCGGAGGGCCTGGATTTGGTCCGACTTTTCGCCCGGAAAGATTCCGGCCAGCGAGGACAGCGTCTCCTCGGCCAGCGGCATTCGATCCGCCAGGTCGCTCCGCCGAACCACCAAATCCGCCAGGGACAGCGCGGATTCCTCTTCGGCCAATTTTCGCCATTCATCGGTCTCATGGGGCTCGATGGCCAGTCCCCGGACGCCGTGCAATGGAGAAGGCGAGAAATTTTCTCCGTAGGCCCGGGGCCGACGATCCGGAAACAATCGCTTCAGCAGCCCGCCCGCCACTTGGCGGGCGGTCGTGAATTTGATTCCGGATACGCTGTGGAACCCGAACGGCCCGCCCTCCTCGCCATGGTCCACGCAAGCCGGCCGCTTCGCCAAACGGCCTTGGGAATCCGTGGGCATCCCCCCCCAGAAAACCCGAAAAATCTCTTCGCTTTTCAAATGAAGTCCGGGCAGGGCCTCGTTCAGATCGAAAAGCATTCGGTCGTTTTCCGATTCCAGGGGGGGACGGGGCCGCTCTCCGGGAGACAACCCGACTTGACCGGTGCCGGCCAGCATTCGGCCTTTCCAAGGGAGGACAAAGTAGGTTCGGCCGTCCGGCCGACGCGGCGTCACCGCGGCGCCCGCGGAAAAGTGGGGCTTTCGGTCCAGCACGAGATTCCAGCCCAATGCCATTCCCGGACGCAGCCGCACCTTGTCCCGGTCCCATTTTTTGGCGAAATCCCGCGCCTCGACGCCCGTGAGATTGACCACCACCGGCGCATGGAAATCATGGCGGCGTTCATCGGTCGAGTCGGTCGCCCGGACGCCGATGGTCCGTCCGTTTTCCGTGAGCAGGTCCTCGACCCGGCAGTGGTTCAGCGCGCGCGCGCCGAAGGCGCAGGCCCATCGCAAAATTTCCATAAAGAGGCGCGGCGCCTCGGGAACGAAACCGTCGTTCCAGAAGGCGCCGCCCCGGAGACCCTCGGGGTCCAATTCCGGCAACCTTTTGGAAACCTCCCGAGCCGAAATCACCCGCCCCGCTTCCAGGCGAGATTTCTCGGCCAAACCCCGATTCTTGTCCCGGGCCAGCCACGCGTCCAATAAAAAGGCCGCCCGGAATAGGGACGGCCGTCGGAGTCCCTCGCCATACAAGGGCATCAAGCATTCCACGGGTCGCGCAAGATCGGGAAAATGGCGCAAAAACCAGCGGCGTTCGACGACGGAATCCCGATGCCGCCGCAGATCGAGGGATTGAAGGTATCGGAGACCTCCGTGAAGAATCCGCAGATAGGCATGGCTCGCGCCGGCCCCGAAATCGTCCCGCTCGATCAACAAAACGGAAAGCCCGCGCCGGACGCCTTCCAGCGCGGTCATCGCGCCGTAGATGCCGCCGCCCACCGCGATTAAATCGTAACGCGTTTTTGCAAACTCGGATGGATCGCGCAAAATGGCGTCCGAAACGGGGGGAAATCCGGCGACCGGGGTCATGCCTTTTTCCCAACCGGGAAGTCGGCCGCAACTTCCCGTAGATAGCCAAGACAGGTCCGAAACTCGGCCTCTCGAAAATGCCGAAGAATTGCCCTCACGCGAGGTTCGGTTCGATCCAGATTCAGGTAATGCCGAAACCGGCTCAGCCGAGAAGCCCGGGCAACCCTGGGCTGGCCCGGGTCGATTTCCCAGGGGTGCATGTAAAAGGAATAGACCCCGTCCCGGTTCAGGATGGAACGAATCCCTCTCCGAAAAACCGGTCCCGGCAAGAGGCGGAAATAGCCGCCGCCCGCCCAGGGGAGAGTTCGTTTCCCCATCCGAAGATTGCTGACGGGAAGTTCCCAGAAATCCGCCCCCATTCGGACGGCGATGCCCGACCGGGGGTGGCCGTTCAATCGAACGCGCCCGTACCGGTGGTTCATCTCGAAGGAGTTGTAGCTGGCGTCGTAGCGGTAGCCGGCCGAGGAAATGGCGCCCAGGATGTCGTCGGAAATCGAAAAACTCGGCGCCCGATACCCCGTCACCGGCTTTCCGACCAGATCCTCCAGGAGCTTTTTGCTCCGAATCAGGTCCGATTCAAGGGCGGCCGGCGTTTGAGCGGTGCAAAGTTCGTGCGCATACCCGTGGGAGCCGATTTCATGCCCCCGATCCGCAATTTCCCGAACCATCCCCGGCATCCGTTCGGCCAGCCAGCCCAGCATGAAAAAGGTGGCCTTCGGCCGACCGTTGGCCACCTCCGCGGAATCCAGAATATCCAGAATGCGGCGGGGGTTCTCCTCCACCCGTTTCTCCCGCCGCTCCCAGCTGTCAACGGAAATATACGGCTTGAAATTCTCGACTTGAAACCAGTCTTCCACGTCGATGGTCAGAAGAATTTTTTTAATCACAAAAACATCCAGGAAAAGAATTCACCACGAAAAATTGTGGATTGGAAAAACGTTCCAAATAACCCGCCGGATCGGTTTTCGGCCTTTCCGTTCGAAAAAAATCCCGCGCCGTTTCTGGAAAAAGGAAAAACCCGGAAGATCTTTGAAAAGAAAAATTTTTACGCAAAAAAACAAGTTTCGCACCCCATGCGCTCAACAAGAGTGCCTGCCGGAAAGTCGATCCGAAATCATTCTTCTTCGTCCGGAACGGAGCCCGAAGCGGGATAAAGTCGATTCTCCGCCTTGGAAAGAATGGCGGAGAATGCGAAGACCAGCACGAAGGCCAATCCAAAAACGAGCATCCCGGACATGTCGTGCAGAAAGCCCTGGGCGGCTTCCTCCCCGATGTGGTGCGCCATGACGGCCGTGGCGGTCAGCCGAACGATATTTACAAAAACCGCGATCGGAACGGCGGAAAGGAAAAGAATCCACTTGCTCCAGTTTCGCAGCGGGCTGATGTAGGCGAAAGCGGCGGCCAGCGCCAACAGAGAAGTCAACGAACGCAGGCCGGAACAGGCGTCGACGACCTCCAGGGAGGTATTGGCCAGATGAAGAATATTGCCTTCCCGAAGAATGGAAATCCCAATCAGGCGCACCACGTCGGCGGTCAGCTTCGCCGCGAAAAGCTGGAGGGGAAAGGCGATTTTGTTCCAGATAATGGCCGGCAGGGGGATCATGAATATGAGGTAGGCCACCGGAACCGCCACTTCCCGAAGCACGCGGAGGCCGAAGAGATACCCCACCAGGCCGGCCACCATGACCACCAGGGAAAACCGCATGATAAACAGCTCGGCGCCGACGTTGCCCGCCAGATGGAAGAGAACGCCGGCGCCCACCAGGCCCAGCGCCCAAAAATTGGTCCTCTTCGGCGCCTCGGCCAGTCGGTCCCGCTTCTGCCAGATCATATATCCGGAAATGAACGGGATGAGAAACCCGTGGGAGTAATTGTCGTTGGTGGACCAGTCCGCGATCAGCTCCGAAAGCGTGTTCTGAAACAGCCATGCGAACACGAGGGCCAGCAATCCAATCTGGGCGAAGGTCGAAACTTGAAATTTTTCCATGGAAAATGACTTCATGACGGAATGAACTCCTCCAAGATCGGCATCAGATGGGATGCGAATTCGGTCAGGTCCTGAAAAGCCTCGGTTTCCCCTTTTTCGGAAACCGGGGTGATCAGCCGCACGAAAGAGCCGTCGGTTCGCCCACGAAACACCGAATCGATCACCAGATAGATTTTCTGCCAATATTCCGAAGAAATGATTCGCCCCCGCGATTGAAACCAATACAGCATGGCCTGCTTGCGTCCGCCGTTTTCCAGAGTCAGTTGAATCACCTTCGCGGGTTCCAAGGCCCCCTCCGGAACGAATTCGTGGAGCTTTGTCTCGACGATTTTCCAACCCGCGCCCGGCATGCAATTTTTCGGAGAATGAATGATGTCGCCCTCCCGCTGACTCTGGTAGTAGCCGATGTACAGCTGAACCGGCCGCCCCTCCGGGGCGAGATAATTGGCGAGATAGGAATCGTCCACGCCCAAAACGTCGTAAATTTGCTGATCAAATCGGTCTTGCCGCCCCTCCCAGTCGGCGATCCGGTTGGGAAATTCGGAAAGCGGCCGCCGGGGGGCCACGTCCTCTCCATGTCCGACGAACTGCGTCAGAAGAACGCCGCAAAGCATGATCGCGGCGGCGATCACCGTATGTTTCCAATTCATGCGAACTCCTTGGCGGCAAAGCGAATCGTCAGAAAAAAGGCTCGCGTTCCAACGAAAATCAGTACACTCGAAACGGATTCGGCGTCGTAACGCCGACCTGAAACATAACCCGATTTTCGGTATAACTATCTTCCGTCTCCGTGGCGTTGACGTCCCGGTAGGCATAGGAAAGTTGAAACGACAGCCATCTTCTCATTTGGTAGGAAAGAACCGTCCGATATTCCTGAATTCGGTCGTCCCGAACTTCTCCCCTCGGGTCTTCGTTCTCTTCAAAATCGACAAATCGGTTCTTTCGGTAATATCCCTGAAACTCGGCAAGCCAATCGCGGTGAAATCGATACCCCAATATCAATTGCGCGTCGTAAAAGAAGCCGAAGCCCAGCGGCTCGGCCCCAAGGTTGGAATCCGTGTAGCCGCTGGAAACGTCAAACCGAAGAGTGGCGTTTCGATAGAACTCCCATTGACCGAGAGTCCCGTTTACCGTGATCGCGGTTTCCCGGCCGCTGACCGCCCGATCCCGCTCCAAAAACCCCAGGGTCAATTGAACCGGCAAATCGTCGCCAAGCCGATAGCGAAATCCCGCCGAAGGTCCGTGAACCAGGAAATCTTCGTTTCTCCCACCGTCTCGAAAAAAATCGGTCTCGGCGAAAGTGTATCCGGCCAACAAGTCGAGTCTTCGGCTCAGGAAATAGGTAATCGCGACCCGCCCCGACCAGGTCTCGAAATCATCGTCGGCGTCCGAAAGGCCGTCGTCCCCGTAGGTGACGGCCCTTTCTCGGGAAATCTCGCCCTCAAACTCCATTTCTCGGGGAATCCATCGGTAATAGAAGCCGATCGAAGGAATCAGGCTTTCATACCAATTGTCTTCCCGGCGCCGTCCCGGTTCCGCCTCCAAGAGGAACGCATCGTCCCAAAAAACGCCGCGAACATACTCGATCCCGCCACGAAGGGAGAATTGCCTCGGCAGAATCCAGTAGGTAAGAGAAACTTTCGAGTTCAATTCTTCCTCAAAAAAACCGGGCTCGTCCACCGCGCTTTCCACGTTCTCTCGGGAGTAGGCCGACTCGGCCAAAACTTGAAGGGTATTCGGCAAGGGCCAAAACGCAAGGTTCACGGAAGGACGATGCGACTCCCGGTTCCGAATTGTCGGGTCTTCATTTCTCAAAAGATCGTGCCGATATTGAAGGTTTAGCGTATCCGCCGGCCCAAATTGGTGAGAATAATTCAAGTCGAAATTGTTTTCAAGATATCGATTCCTCGTCCGCCGAACGGTTTCGGCTTCAATTTCGACCGGCTCCATCTCCGGGGCTTCCTCCGCTTCTCGGTCAATCTCCAAAAATTCTTCGGTCGGTTCTTCCGTGATTCGGAACGAGTTTGTCAGGGAAATCCGGTCATGCCGAGTGATTTCCTTCCAGCTTTCCACGGAAGCTTCGTGGCGAATGTCGTTATTTTCGGAAAACCGGCTGTAACGGCTAAAGCCCAGGCGATAGTCGACGCGAAGGCCGGACGTCGGGTTTTCGGCCGCCGCCCGGACGCCCGCGCCAACCGTCGTTATCAATTCCTCCTCGGCGTTTTCCTCGTCCAGGAAAAGATTGTCGGTGTAGGTTTCCTCAAACGTAAACACGGGCTCGATCGTGAATTGTGAGCCGGCGATTGCGTGACAAGTTGAAATTTGGAAGATCAACAGCCCCAAAAAAGCCGGCGCCAAAAAAGGAGGGAAAGCCGGTTTCATCGGACCATTTTTTTCAGGGAACCACGAGAACATCTTCTGCTTTCAGCAAGACGTTCTGCTCAAGGGCTCCTTTTTCGACAATTTCATCGAAACTGATGGGGATGGATTTCTCCCGGTCGCCGTCCCGCCGAATCAAAACGATATCGTTTTTCCGGGCCCATTCGGTAAAGCCGCCGGCCAAGGCGAAAGCCTGCATGGCCGAAACTCCCTTCTGAAGGGGATATTCTCCGGGCTTCAAAATTTCGCCAACAATGTAGTAGCGTTGGCTAAGGGCCTCCCTCACCGAAACGGAAACCACGGGATGGGTGACGTACTCGGACAGCTTTTCGTGCAGCTCCTCCTCAAGTTCCCGCGTCGTGCGGCCCGCGGCGGCCATATCCTCGATCAACGGAAAGCTGATTTTCCCGTCAATTCGCACTTGAACCTCTCTGGAAAAATCGGGCTCTTTCCACGTCACGATTTCCAGCAAATCCCCTTTCCCCACCAAATAGGGAGCGGAAGCCACTCGCATGTTTTCCGTTCGATAAACCGAGGGAGTTGTGGGCGGACTTGAAGAACAGGAGCAAAAGAGGAGGAATGTCGGAAGAAAAAAGAGGAACAGAAAAAAGTTGAATTTTTCAAGAAATCTCATTCCGTCTCCTTGGCCAGAAACCGCGTGAATATAGCTCCGCCCCTTCACTTCCCCAAACCGAAACGGATCGGCAAAGCTTTGCACCATTTTATTTATGCTTTGGCCGGTTTCCGACTTCGCGGTGAAACGAAGCCATCCGATTCGAAAACAAATCCCCCGGAACCCTTTGTAACCGGAACCCTTTGTAAAAGGGAACGCCCGGACGGCCTGCCGAGGCGGAATCATGG
>CAYFVR010000002.1:32306-51420 GCA_964346545.1 uncultured Desulfobacterales bacterium
CCGGAACCCTTTGTAAAAGGGAACGCCCGGACGGCCTGCCGAGGCGGAATCATGGTGTTTGGACGGAAATATGGCCTTAGCGGCCTTTGCCAAACAAAACAATCTTGACGGTGCGAAGAACGACGACAAGATCAAAAAGCAAAGACATGTTTTTCACGTAAAACAGATCGTAATTCAACTTTTCCTTGGAGTCGTCCTCGGAGGCGCCGTATCCATAACTGACTTGCGCCCATCCGGTGAGACCGGGCTTGACGGTCAACCTTTCCCGGTAATAAGGAATGGTTTTCTCCAATTGGCGGACGAAAATCGGTCGTTCCGGCCGAGGGCCGACGAAACTCATCTCCCCTTTCAAGACGTTCCAAAGCTGCGGAATTTCGTCGATCCGCCATTTGCGTATGAAATTTCCAATTCGGGTGATCCGTTTGTCGTTTTCTCCCGCCCAAACGGGACCGGAATAGCGCTCCGCGTTGGGAATCATGGACCGAAACTTGTGGACCATGTAAGGGCGGCCATCTTTTCCCACCCGCTCCTGGGAAAAAAAGATCGGGTATTTCGAGCCGCCCCGGGAATCCGTATTTTCAATTTCTTCCCTCAACAAACCAACCAGCTTTTGCGCGGGAGGCACATCCTCCTTTGCGCATGCTTCATGGAAACCTTTCCAAATTGCGGCGGCCGGCGCTTCCGGGCCCAAATCCAAAAAAGTCCGAACCCGCTCCAAAATTCGAGGCGCCACATCCAATCTACATTCCAGAAAAGTCTTGCCGCACATTTTGGGATAGTAAAACCAGATATCTCGGGGATTCGTCGGGGGCTCTTTCCGATCAAACTTTACCAAAAAAGCAACAACAAGAATCAAAGGAAACAAAAGAATCAGCATGGCGACAGATAAGGACAAATCCAGCATCCGCTTGGCGATTCTGCCGAAAACCGGTTTTTGAAAGCCGTCCGAGAATATAAGCCATTCGGGGCGAAGATGGTCCACGATAAGCTTGCCGGTCAACATTTCAAAAAAACTGTTCCCCTCGACCACGTCGATTCCGTCCACCCGACATTTTAGCAGTTCCCGGGTCGGGAGTTCTCCAGGATCGTTTATCGCGACCACAATCTTCCGGATTCCCATGGCTTTGATCGACGTGCAGAAGTGGGGAGTGCTCTTATTTCCCAAAACGGGAATATCGGAATCTTTCAGCAATTCCCGATAAAACGGGATATCCTTGTCTTCATCCCGACCGAGAAGCAGCCCTCCCACCACGTAGCCACAATCTTTCCGATCCAGAATTTCGGTAAGGATATCCTGCGCGAAACGATTCGAGCCCAGCAAAATGATCCGCAAATCAAAAAGTTTTCGATTGAGAATCAGCGCATACAAAAATCGCCAGGTGACGATGAAGAGGATGTCAAAACCAAGGCTCGCGATAAAAACCCGCAAACCGATGTTTAGCGTCGGGAAGAGGGAGTAAAGCCCGGCCAAAATAATCGCCGTCGCCCCAAGCGCCTGCAAGAGCCGAATGCTGAGTTCCGAAAAATTGTCCGTCACCGCCAAATCGTAGAGGTCGTTGTAATACAAACAGACTTGGCAGGTTGTCGCGATCAGGAGAATGTTCACGGGCAACAACCTGTTCTGAAAAACGGCGTCGGCGCCCCGCAAACTCAGGAAGGCCAAAATTGCCGAAAAATAAATGACCGCGAATTCGCCGATCACGAAAACCACATTTCGAACCGGATAGTATTGTTTTAAAAAACGAAGCATGAATTATGTGTTTTCCAAAATAATAATTTTCAGGGGAATACGTCTTCTATTTTCTTCGAATAAAACGTCGGTACATTCGATAGAGCGAGGAATGCAGGCTGGTGTCGAACCGGTTCAAAACCACGCCGATCACCTTGTCCTTCCCCACCCGATCCACCAACCACCCCACTTGATCCGCCGGGGTTTTTCCGGCCCGGGCGACGATGATGATTCCATCCATCTTCCGAAAGATGACGTCGGCCTCCGGAACCAGTTGGGGCGAGGGCAAATCCACCAAGACATAACGGTCGTCATGCCGGGCGCGCAGCTCATCCAAAAGGTTCAACATCTTTTGGGATGCAAGAAGTTCGCTCGGATTGTCCGTCCGTCTTCCGCCGGGCAAAAGAAGAAGATTCTGATTGTAGGGGGTCAGAAGAACATCGGAAAGCGGCAACGCGCCCAGAAGATAATCGCTCAGGCCCGGCACGTCCTCGTCGAAGCCAAACGATTTGTGCAAGTTCGACCGCCGAAGGTCGGCGTCCACCAGAACCACGTGTTTGCCATCGACGTTTTGGGCCATGGAAAGACCCAATTTGGAACAGATATAGGTTTTCCCCTCGCCGAAGGAGGGACTTGTAATGCCGACGGATCGAATCTTATTTCCGCCGGGAGGGAAAAGCAGGCGGGTACGGAGCGCTTTAAACTGGCCGGCCTCGAAAGCGTCCGAATACCTCAAAAGGCCGTCCGGGATTTCTCGCCCGCTTTTCGATGTCCGGGTTGCCGCGCCTTTCGCCTCTTGGGGGAACGGGTCCGCAGACGCGGGCTTTTCTTGGCTCAACGTCTTTTCGTTTTGTAAAAATGGGCCTGGAAAAGCTTTTGTTTGGGAGAAATTTGCCATTTGACCCCATTCTCGGCGGAAATAACACCATTTTCGATTCACTGGAAAAGCGGGAAAGGGGAATTGCTTGTTTTTTCAATGTTTTTTTTTGGAGGGGGGGGTAAACAACCTCCAAGAAGAGAAAGCGTGAAAGACCTCGAAAAACGAAATTGGCGGAGAAGATGGTTTTAAAGGCGGAAGAAACGCCCAAAGGCGGCGTATTCGATCCGAAAAGCGCATTTCGCGCTATAAAATTTTCTTGACCATGTCAAGGGTCGCTTCGACTCCCCTCGTGCTCATGACCGCCAAAACGGAAAACAGACCGAAGCCGACCATGGCAAAAACCAAACTCATCGCCTGGTTCAACCGATGGCGAAGGTTGTCCTTGGGGAATCGCCTTTCCGGGATGGTGGCGAGAATGGGGATGCCCAGTTGCCGTTCGGCCTCCTGCGGAATCTTGATGGACCTGTCAAGGAAATCAAGCAGAAAAATCAAACCGGCGCCCACTCCTATACCGGCTGCGACACAGAAAAGCAAAAGTTTTTTCATGTCGGGGGAAACCGGCCGTTGGGGCACCTTGGCCTGATCGATCACCCGAAAGCTTTGCCCTTTTTGCTTTTTTTCCAGATTGACCGAAATATCGGACTCCAGCTTCCGATCAAGGAGATCCTTGTAGGACCCCTGGAGATTGCCATAATTCCGTTCAAGGGCCAAAAGCTCCATTTCGTGGGTGGATGCATTCTCCACCCTCTTTTGATAAAACGCGATCTGATTTTCAATCCTCCCGATATCCTGAATGGTCTGGGCAATTTCCCTTTGGACGCTTTCCCGCCGCGCGTCCAGATCAAGCCGTTGTTGTTGAAGAGAATTCAAATCGGCGTTCATCGGGGAAGGCGTGGCGTTTCGCCGCGACTCCACGAGATTGTCGCCCGCGGCAAGACCGTCGTCTCCGGCGACCGATTCGGAGGCGGCGTCCCCTTGACCCGGTTGACCCGGTTGATCCGGTTGATCCGGCGCTTTTTGTTCCGCCTCCAACTCGGCCACCAAGACTTTCATCCGGATGATGTCCGGATGTTTTGCCGTATATCGTCCTTCCAGTGCCCGCAACTCTCGCCGCGCCAATTCCAGCTTGGTGGGTTCGGAATCGACCTTTTGGGGAACGGCCAATGAAGCCGATTCCACGCCCGGAATCAAATTCTGCGAGGCGGCCTGGATGGCGGAGATCCGAGCATCCAATTCCGAAAGACGGCCGCGACCCTCTCGGACATCCTCCTGTTTTTCGCTCAGCTGCGCTTGAAGCCGGTCGATGATCCGAAGATTGCTGCCGAGTTCTTCCGGAAGCTCGCCCATGTTTTCCCGGCGGTAATTCTGGATTCCCATCTCGATTTCCTTGAGTCTGGCCCGCAAATCGTCCAATTCCCCGTCGAGAAACTGATTGGTCTCCAGAACCTCTTCCATGATGACGGAAATGCTCTCGTCGATAAATCGATTGGCCAACGCGTTGGCCACGGCCGCCACCTTCCGGGGTTCCTTGCCGGTGAAGGCGATTCGAAACGAATCGACTCCCCGGCCAGAGGAGGTCACGTCCACTTCCGCCCGTTGCCGAACCATCCCCACCTTGTCCTCAAGATAGAGATTCCCGTATTCCGGCCCGGAATACAAATCAAAATCCGAGATGATTTTTTCCAGATTGGAGCGGCTCAGAATCTGTTGCTTGATGGTTTTAATCCGTTCCTGGGTGTTCGTCGCCTGCAAGGAGGGAACGAATTTGTCCGGGACGGTTTTCGGGACCACCATGATCAGGCTGCTGGTCCGATAGACCTTCGGCAGCGTGACCGCCAAATAAATCCCGACGAGCATCGAAAGGCAAAAAGGAATAATCAGCAACCATCGACGCTTCAAAACCAACTTTACGTAATAATCTATCTTGGCAAGCTTCTGACTTGCTTCATCCATGATCGAACACTCCCGGCGAAAAAGAGGCTATTGTTTCGCGTAAACGTAACGCGAGTTCGAATCAAAATCAATGGGCAAAGTGGACAATTCGGCAGGGGGAAAATGGGAAGAAGGGGGGCGGGACGGGAGTCCGAGGCGAATATATGTTTTACGGAGAAAAAAAAGTAGCGACGCTTAAAACGCCGGAACTTTTGAACAAGCCATGGCCAAAGAGTTGGAAGAAGGCGATCGGTATCTTCCAAAGGTGCCCGCCAAGGGTCCGCTCGCTTGGCGCGCCGACGGATGAACCGACCGCCGCCCCGCCGATCGATTCATCCGGTTCGGCTCCGGTTCGGCTCCGCAGATTTCGGCGGCCTCTCTTTTTTGGGTTTGACAGCGGGGCCAGTATTGTTAAGATGTTCGCTTTCGGCCATTGGATTCGGCAAAAGGAAGGACTTTCCCCCAAAAAAAAGGACCCCCCGTTTTCGGGAGGTCCCGGATTTAGCCAAATTGGAGCCGACGAGCGGATTTGAACCGCTGGCCTGCTGATTACGAATCAGCTGCTCTACCAGCTGAGCTACGTCGGCTCAATTTGGCCGTGAACTTACAATGTCTCCCTCTCGAAATCAAGAAAAAAATCCGCTGAAATCCCTTTGCCAAAAGATCGATCGATCCGAGGTCGATCTCTGGGCGACGGGGATCACGGATTCGGCCCAGGCGTTTTTTCTGGCCCAATTGGCGACCTCGACGAAAAAGCCGGTAACGGTCCTCGCCGCGACGGAAAAGTCCATTGCCCGATTGACCTCGGACCTGGAATTTTTTCTGCGCTCGTCCGCCATTGGCGTTCAGTCTTTCCCCGCCTATACGATCTCGCCCTTCAAGTCCCTGCCCTACCATGCCGGCACGGCGGCGCGGCGAATCCGGACCCTCTACCGGCTGGTTTCGGAACCCGGCGGCTGGATCACGGTCGCTTCCGCGGAAGCCTCGGCCGGCCGTTTGATGCCGAAGGAAAACCTGTCGGAAACGGCCGAATTGATCCTGGCCGGCGAAGAGTGGGATCGAGACGCCCTGGTCCGACACCTGATCTCTTGCGGATACGGTCGGGCGACCCTGGTGGAAGAGCCCGGGGATTTCGCCGTCCGCGGCGGTCTGCTGGACATCTTTTGTCCGCTGTATCCGGAACCGTTTCGGGTGGAGTTCTTCGGGGATATGGTGGAATCGATCCGTTTTTTTTCCGCCGCCCACCAGCGAACCCTGGAATCCACCGAGGAGGTGGTCCTGGTTCCGGCGCGGGAACTGCTGGTTTCCCCGTCGAATCTGTCCGGGACCGTGTCCCGGCTGCGAAACGTCGCCGCTCGGGCGGGGCTTTCCAGCCGGGAAATGCGCGCCGCGGTGGAACGGGTTCAGAAGGAGGGTCGCTTTTGGGACGTGGAGGGAATGCCCTCGGTTCTCTACGGCGAAACGGCCACCTTTTGGGACTATCTCCCCGACGCCTCGCTGATCGTCGCCCTGGACCCCGCGGCCATTCGCGCGGCGGCGGAAGACGCGGAAAACCGGTTGGCGGCCGCGGCGGAAAACGCCCGAACCAACGGCAAGCTCTGGTTGCCGCCCGAGGAGCTTCGTCTGAACTGGCCGGATTGCGAATCCCGCATACGGGCCCACGCCAACCTTCGGCTCGTCCCCTTCCCCGCCGGAAACGAATCGGAACCGGCCTTCCATCGGTTTTCGCTCTCCGACAATTCGGACATGCGGACGGCCCTGGTCCAGAACCGCAACGGGGAACGGCCCTTCGCCCCTCTCCACGATTGGCTTCGGGAACAACGCGACGCCGGCCGGGCCGCGGTTTTCGCCTGCGCCGGTTCCGCCCGGGCGGGAGAACTGCAATCCATTTTGGGGGACGGCGGGCCGGAGCCGCCCGTGCGGGACAATTTTCCCGAATCGATCCGGCCCGGCCAGGCCGTCATCGTCCGGGACACGGCGTCCTCGGGCTTCGTCTGGCCGGAGGCGGGGCTGGCCCTGATCACCGACGCCGAAATTTTCGGAACCCGGCAAAAAGCCCGGCGAAAACCGCGCCGCGGCGTCCGGGCCGACCTGCTCGCCTTCGAGGATTTGCAGCCGGGGGAGCTGGTGGTGCACGTCGATCACGGCATCGGCCAGTACGACGGCTTGGTCAATCTGAACGTGAACGGCAACGCCGGGGATTTTCTCCAGATCGTTTACCGGGACGGCGACCGGCTGTATCTTCCCGTGGACCGGATGGCAACCCTTCAGAAATACATGGGCGTGGACGGCGTTCAGCCCCAGTTGGACAAAATGGGGGGCGCCTCCTGGAGCAAGGTCAAGGCCCGGGTCCAGGAATCGGTGGAAAAAATCGCGGGAGAGCTGCTCAACCTGTATGCCGAACGCCGCGTGCACGACGGCGCGGCCTATCCGGTGGAAGACCGGGATTTCCGGGAATTCGAAAACGGATTTCCCTACGAGGAAACTCCCGACCAGCGCAAGGCCATCGAGGACGTGCTCCACGACCTCAACCAGCCCAGCCCCATGGACCGGCTGATCTGCGGCGACGTGGGCTACGGCAAGACCGAAGTGGCGCTTCGGGCCGCCTTCGTGGTGGTCAACGGCGGTCGGCAGGTGGCGGTGCTCGTTCCCACCACCGTGCTGGCCGAACAACATTTCGAAACCTTTTCCCAACGATTCGCCGATTACCCGGTGACGGTGGCCTGCCTCAGCCGGTTCCGCCCGGCTTCGGAACAGCGGAAAATCGTCAAGGGGCTGGCCTCCGGCGCCATCGACGTCGTCATCGGCACGCACCGGCTGCTGCAGCGGGACGTGAACTTCGCCGAGCTGGGGCTCATCGTCCTGGACGAAGAACAGCGGTTCGGCGTCCGCCACAAGGAAAAGCTCAAGCAGCTTCGAAAAACCGTGGACGTGCTGGCCCTGACGGCCACCCCGATCCCCCGGACCCTCCACATGTCCCTCGCCGGCGTCCGGGACATCAGCGTCATCTCCACCCCGCCGGAACAGCGCCGCCCGATCGTCTCCTACGTGTCGGAGTCGGACGATCGGATCATCGCCGACGCGATCCGGCGGGAGCTGCGACGAGGCGGCCAGGCCTTTTTCGTCCACAACCACGTCCAGAGCATCGACCGAACCGCCGACCACCTTCGGGAACTGGTCCCCGAAGCGCGCGTGGCCGTGGCCCACGGCCAGATGGGCGAAGACGACCTGGAAAAAGTCATGCTTCGCTTCCACAATCGGGAAATCGACCTTTTGGTCTGCACCACCATCATCGAATCCGGGCTGGACGTCTCCGCCGCCAACACCATTTTCATCAACCGGGCCGACCGGTTCGGGCTGGCCCAGATTTATCAGCTCCGGGGGCGGGTGGGTCGTTCCGACGAGCAGGCGTACGCCTACCTTTTTATTCCGCCCGAAACCACCCTCACCACCAACGCCCAAAAGCGGCTTCGGGTGCTCATGGAAAACAGCGATCTGGGCTCCGGCTTCCAGATCGCCATGAGCGACCTGAAAATTCGCGGCGGCGGCACCATTTTGGGGGCCAATCAATCCGGCCACATCGCGGCGGTGGGCTACGACATGTTCCTTCAGCTCATGGAGGAGGCCGTGGCCCGAATCAAGGGCGAACCGGTGACGGAGGTCCTCGACCCGGAGATCGCCATCCCGCTCTCCGCCTACCTGCCCGAGGACTACATCCCCGACATCGACCAGCGGATGACCGCCTACCGGCGGCTGACCCGGATGAAGGCGCTTTCCGACATCGCCGATTTCAAGGCGGAGCTGATCGACCGCTTCGGGGCCCTGCCGACGGAGGCCGCCAATCTGCTGCTGAAAATCATGCTGAAAATCCTGGCCGCCCGGGCCGGCGTCAAAAAGCTCGATCTGGGCCCGGAAGGCATGACGCTTCAGTTTTCCGAAACCCACCAGCGCAACCCCTTCGGCATCGTCGACATGGTCGGCGGCAACGGCGGTCGATTCCGGCTGCGGCCCGACGGGATGCTCAAGGCCCGCATGTCCCGCGCCGGCACCGGCCTGCTGGCGGAGGCCAAAAACATCTTGAAAGAAATTGGACAACGTGTTAACAGTTGAGAAAATAAAGAGATTCTTTCGTATCCTCCCCGTTGTCTCGAGTGTCGCCGGCCTTTTGCTTTTTTCGGGGGCCGGTTGCGACTTCGGCCCGAAAGCCGATCCGGAAACGCCGGCTTCGTGGGTGCGGGTGGGCGAAACCGGGCTTTCCAGAACCGATTTTCAGCGTGCGTTCGAGATTTACAAAACCGCCTACGTGCACGAAGACATCACCCGGCCGGCCGTGCTGGAAGAGGCCCGCCGGGATTTTGTGAAACAAATGGTGGAACGGCTGACGCTGCTGGAACGGGCCCGGGAGCTGGGGCTGTCCATTTCGGACTCGGAACTGGAAAGCGCGGTGAAAACCGCCACCGCCGGATACGCCGAAGGGGAATTCGAAGAGACGCTGCTGGAATCGGCCATCGCCTTCGACACCTGGAAATCGGAGCTTCGCGACCGTCTTTTGATGGAACGAACCGTGGAAGCCGATCTGGCGGCCCAGATTTCGGTGACCGCCGAAGAATTGGAGGCCTATCTCCGGAGCCCGGACGCGCCCCGGGCGCCCGACGAGGCCAAACGACGCCTCCGCAGACGGAAGGTGGAGGCGGCCTACGGCCCCTGGCTGGATCGGCTTCGGGATCGGTACGCCGTGGAAATCAACATGCCCGACGCCGAGCCGGCCGTCGGTTCAACCCCCCGCGAGTCTTCCCCATGATGCAAAAGATGCAAAAGATGCAAAAGATGCAAAAAACGAAATTTTCGCGCTCGGGCGCGTTCGCGCGCTTCGGCGCATGGATGATTGTGCCGCTGATCCTCCTGACGACCCCCGGCCCCTCGGCCGGAGAGGTGGTCGATCGGATCGTGGCCGTGGTCAACGACGAAATCATTTCCCTGTTCGAGCTGGAACGAATGGTGGCCCCCTACGCCGAACGGGTCCGGTCCATGGGCCATTCGGCCGAGGAGGAACGGCGCATGCTGTTTCAGGTCCGCCAGGACATCCTCAACCAGCTCGTCAACCAGCGGCTCACCGCCCAGGAAACCAAAAAGGCCAACATCACCGTCGGCCGGGAAGAGATCGACCAGGCGCTGGAGCGGATCAAGGAATCCAACCACTACACCGACGAGCAACTCCGCGCCGCCCTCGATAGCGAAGGGTTCACCCTGGAGGAATATCGGGAGCGGCTCGGGGACCAGATTCTGCGATCCAAGCTGATGAATCGGGAAATCAAGTCCAAAATCGTCATCACCGAAGAGGAAATCGAAGCCTACTACGAAAAAAACCGGGACCAATTTTCCGGAGAGAAACAGTACCGGCTCCGCAATATCTTGCTGACCTACCCGACGACGGCCGACGAAGCCGATCGAAACGAGGTCCGCCGCCAGATGGAAACCATCGCGCGAAAGGTCGAGGACGGCGGCTCCTTCGAAACCTTGGCCAGCCTCTATTCGGATTCCCCTCTGGCCGACGACGGGGGCGATCTGGGCGTCTTCGCGCCGGAAGATCTTTCCCCGGAAATCCGCGAGGCGGTGCGGGGGTTGCCGGAGGGCGGAATTACGCCCATATTGGACGCCGGGGACGGCCTGCAATTGCTCTACGTGGAAGAGATCATTTCCCGCCCCGAAAAATCGGTGGAGGAGGCTCGGGCGGAAATCGAAGAGGCCCTGTTCAACGAAGTGGTGGACGAACGGTTCGAGACCTGGCTCCGAGATCTGCGCCGGCAATCCCATATCAAGATCATCCAGTAGCCGGTTCGGACCCGATGGCCGACGAAACCGCCGATTCGGCCATTCTTCTGCGCCGCCGGCCCTACGGCGACGCGGACCTCGTCGTGACGCTTCTCACGGCGAACCGGGGCAAGCGAACGCTGCTGGCCCGGTCGGCCCGGCGCAGCGTCCGCCGTTTCGCCGGCTGCCTGGACCCGTTCTCCCTGCTGCGAATCGTGGCCGCCCCCGGCAAAGGCGGGCTGGACGAACTTCGAGAGGCTTCGTTGGACCAGCTCTTCCCCGCCCTGCGGAGCGACCCCTACCGCATGGCCGCGGCCGGCTGCTGGAGCGAACTGGTGGACGGATGGCTGGAGCCGGCCGTTCCCCAAGGGGCGATGTTTGCGCTGCTTCGCACCGCCCTGACCCACTTGGCCGGGGATCGAACCCCGCCGGAACGGGTTCACCTCATTTTTCAGTTCCGATTCCTGGAGCTGGCGGGCCTCGCCCCGGATCTCGGGCGCTGTCGGCGTTGCCGCGGAACGCTGGAGGCGGGACCGGTTTTCGCGGACATTCCCTCCGGCGGATTCCGGTGCGGACGCTGCGCTTCCGGCGGCCGGGAATTCCCTTTGCCGTCCGGTCTGCTGCCCCAGCTTCGGCGGATCGCCCGCGGCGGTCCCGCCGTCCCCGAATGCGGGGAAAGCGAACCCGCCCGAAGCGACACCGTCGGCCCCGCCGTCGACCCGGCCCTGGACGCCCCGGCGGCCCGACTGCTGGAACAATTCGTCTCCCATCACCTGGGCCGAACGCCCCGAAGCCTGGCCTTTTTGCGGGATCTTCGCCGGACGGCCGAACAACCTCCCCCCGTTTCCACCGAAAGGCGCGTTTCCCATGCCGGACCATCTGCGTGAAATCGTGGCCAACGAGCCGGTCGAAGCCTCCGCCCCCTGCCGGATCGACATGGGCGGCACCTTGGACATCAGCACCTTTTACTACCCGCTCCGCCACCTGTACCCCTGCACCTTCAACATGGCGGTGGATATGCGGACCCGGGTCCGTCTTCTTCCCCACGATTTCGGCCGGGTGAAGGTCTCGTCGGTGGGTTTCGAAAGCGCCGAGTTCCCGGTGGACGAAGCGCCGTTCGACCATCCATTGGGATTGATTTTCGCCGTGGCCGCCTACTTCCGGGCCGAGGGCGTCCACATCGAAATCGCCTCCGAATCTCCGGTGCGCAGCTCCCTGGGCGGATCCTCCGCGGCGGCGGTGGCCCTGGTGGGGGCCTTCTCCGCCGTCTTCGACCGGATCGGCCTTTACCGGGGGCTCTACCGGCGGGAGATCGCCATCCTGGCCCACGCCCTGGAGGAAAGCGTGGCCGGAACTCCCTGCGGCCTCCAGGACCAGCTCGCCGCCGCCTACGGCGGCGTCAACGCCTGGCACTGGTTTGGGCGGGTCAAGGAAGGCGCCTTCGAAAAACAGCCGGTTTTGAAGCGCGGCGCGTTTCCGGAGCTGGAGCGGCGTCTGCTCTTGGCCCACTGCGGACGACCTCACCATTCCCACGACACCAACGGCCGCTGGATCCGTCAGTTCGTCCAGGGGCGGCATCGGGATCGCTGGGCGGAGATCATCGAAACCACCCGCCGCTTTATCGACGCGCTGTCCAACGGGAATTTCACGGAAGCGGCGGAGGCCATGAACCGGGAAACGGCCATCCGTCGGGAAATGACCCCGGAGGTCTTGGACGAAACCGGGATTCTCCTTTGCGAATCGGCGGCCGACGCCGGCTGCGGGTTCCGATTCACCGGGGCCGGCGGGGGCGGCTGCGTCTGGGCCCTGGGAGCGCCCGATCGTATTGACAGCCTTCGGGATGTGTGGGAGAAGACGCTCGCCAACTCCGAGGCCGCAAGATTGCTGGACGTCCGCATCGATCCCGACGGCCTTAAACTGCCCGTATTGTAGCCGGCCGGAGCCGAAACGCCGCTTCGCCCGACCCACCACACCGGGGGAAAAACCGTATGCATTTTCAGGAAATCATTCTCAAACTCAACCATTTTTGGGCGGAGCGGGGCTGCGTTCTGGCCCAGCCCTACGACATGGAGGTGGGCGCGGGCACCTTTCACCCCACCACCCTGCTCAAAGCCCTGGGGCCGGAGCCGTGGAACGTGGCCTACGTCCAGCCGTCCCGCCGCCCCACCGACGGCCGGTACGGCGAGAATCCCAACCGGCTCCAGCATTACTACCAATATCAGGTCATCCTGAAGCCGTCGCCCTCGGACATTCAGGAACAATACCTGGACAGCCTTCGGGCCCTGGGCGTGGACCCGCTGGAACACGACATCCGCTTCGTGGAGGACGACTGGGAGTCCCCCACCCTGGGCGCGGCCGGGCTGGGCTGGGAGATCTGGCTGGACGGGATGGAAATCACCCAATTCACCTATTTCCAGCTTTGCGGCAGCGTGGAGCTGCACCCCATTTCGGTGGAGCTGACCTACGGCCTGGAGCGGATCGCCATGTACCTCCAGGGGGTGGACAACGTCTACGACCTGCGGTGGAACGACCGAATCACCTACCGGCAGGTCCATCACCAGCAGGAGGTGGAGCAGTCCACCTATAATTTCGAGGTGGCGGACGTGGACATGCTCCTGGAATTCTTCGGCCGATACGAAGCCGAGGCGGGCAAATCCATCGAGGCCGGGCTGGTGCTTCCCGCCTACGAATACTGCCTCAAATGCTCGCATGCCTTTAACCTGTTGGACGCCCGGGGGGCCATCAGCGTGACCGAGCGAACCGGCTACATCGGCCGCATCCGGAACTTGGCCCGGGCCTGCGCCCGCGCCCACCTGGATCAGCGGGAAGAAATGGGCTATCCGCTGCTGGGGGAGGACGCCGCATGAAGACGCTTCTCATCGAAATCGGCGCGGAGGAAATTCCCGCCGGATACATTGAACCGGCACTGGACCATTTTCGAAGCCTTTTGCTCAGGCGGCTGGACGACGCCCGGATCGCCCACGGCGAGGCCCGGGCGTACGGAACGCCCCGTCGGCTGACGTTGATGGTGGACGCGGTGGCGGAACGGCAGGAGGAGCAGACCGAAGAGGTGACCGGCCCCCCGGAAAAGGTCGCCTTCGACGCCGACGGCCGGCCCACCATGGCGGCCAAAAAATTCGCCGAGAAAATCGGCGTGGCCGTCTCCGACCTGCGGATCGCCGAGACGCCCAAGGGCCGATACCTGGCGGCGGACAAAACCGAAGCCGCCGGCGAAACCATCGACCTGCTCGCCCGGGCCCTGCCGGAGATCATCGCGGCCATCTCCTTCCCCAAGACCATGAAATGGGGGACGCTCTCCGTCACCTTCGCCCGGCCGATCCAGTGGCTCGTGGCCCTGTTCGGAGAAACGGTGATTCCCTTCGCCTACGGCGACGTGACCAGCGGCGCGGAAAGCCGGGGCCATCGGTTTCTCCACCCCGATCCGGTCCCGCTGTCCTCGCCGGAAGAATATTTGAAGAAACTGCGGGCCGCCCATGTGGAAGCCGACCTGGACGTCCGGCGGAAACGGGTGGCGGAAAAAGTGGCCGCCGCGGCGGAACGGGCCGGCGGCGCGCTGCTGCCGGACGAGGAATTGATCGACATCGTCAAGAATCTCATCGAGACGCCCGAAGTGGTGGTGGGCCGGTTCGACGAGGGATTCCTGGAGGTCCCCGACGAAGTGCTGATCACCGCCATGCGGGAGCATCAGAAATATTTCGCCGTGACCGATCCGGACGGCAAGCTGCTCCCCGCCTTTGTGGTGGTCAACAACACCCGGGCCAAAGACATGGACGTGGTGGCCCGGGGGCACGAGCGGGTGCTGCGGGCCCGGCTTTCCGACGCCCAGTTCTTCTTCCGGGCCGACCTGGAAACCCCCATGGAAACCTGGGTGGAAAAGCTCCGCAAAGTACTGTTCCAGGCCAAGCTCGGCTCGGTGTACGAGAAGGTGGTCCGCATCCAGTCCCTGGCGGAATATCTGGCCGAAGTGGTGGACCCGGCGGGCGACTTGGCGGAAAAAGCCGGTCGCGCGGCTCGCCTCTGCAAGGCCGACCTGGTCAGCCAGGTGGTGGTCGAGTTCACCAAGCTCCAGGGCGTCATGGGCCGCATTTACGCCGAACGGGCGGGCGAAGATCCGGCGGTGGCGGTCGCCATCGAGGAGCACTACCGCCCCACCCACTCCGGCGGCGCGCTGCCCACCGGCCCCATCGGCGCGGTGGTGGCGGCGGCCGACAAGATCGACAGCATCTGCGGCTGCTTCAGCGTTGGGCTCATCCCCACCGGCGCGGCCGATCCCTACGCCCTCCGCCGCCAAGGCATTGGCCTCTTGCAGATTTTCCGGAAATTTGACTTCGGCTTTTCCCTGCGGGACCTCGTCGCCAAAAGCGTGGCGCTGTTCGCCGACAAGACCGACCGGACCGAGGCGGAGACCGTGGACGCGGTGTGCGAATTTCTCAAGGGCCGCCTGGCCGGGGTGCTGATCGAGGAAGGATTCTCCCGGGACGTGGTGGCCGCCGTTTTGGACGTCTCCGCCGATCCGGTTCCGGCCGCCTGGGAGCGCGTGCGGGCGCTGGAACAGCTCAAGAGCCGGGACGACTTCGAACCGCTGGCGGTCGCCTTCAAGCGGGTGGTCAACATCATCCGCAAGAGCGGACAAGAGGCCTCCGGCGCGGTGGACGAGGCGAAATTCGAGCACCCCAGCGAAGGGAAACTCTTCGCCGCCTTCACGGAAGTGAGCGCCGGGGTGTCCCGGCGGCTGGACGCCGGGGATTACGAGGGCGCGCTGGAAAAAATCGCCACCCTCAAAGGGCCGGTGGACGCCTTCTTCGACGACGTCATGGTCATGGCCGAAGACCCCGCCCTCCGGGCCAATCGGCTGGCCTTGCTGGGCCGGATCGCCGACCTCTTCGCCACCTTCGCCGACTTCACCCGCATCGCCACCTGATTCGCCACCGGGTTCGCTCGATCTCGATTCGGGGTCGATCCGCCGTCGGACCTTGAAGGTCCGGCGGCGTTTTTTTGCGGGTATCCATTCTCTTTCGTCCCGGGCCGCGCGAGCGAAACGCGAGATCGTTCCTTTTTTTTGCGGGTTCCGCCCGGGAATGTCGGCCGAAAAGCCCCGCCTCCCGAACCGCCGTTCCGTCGCCGCCTTCTGGCCTTCCGGTCGATCGTGATTATCTTTTCGGTTTGATTTTCCCCGTTCCTCTCATTTTCAACCGGGATGGTTCATGAATTCCTTCGCGCTGATCCGACCCTATTTCCGGGAAAACCGGGGGGCCATCGCCATCGGCCTGGCGGCCCTGATCCTGGTGGACCTGTTCCAGCTTCTCATCCCTCGGGTCATCAAACGGGCGGTGGACGACATCACCGCCCTTTCGGTGGCCCCCTCCGCCCTGCGGAATTACGCCTTGATCATCATCGCCCTGGCCGCGGGAATCGGCGGATTGCGGTACGTCTGGCGCATCTGCCTCATGGGCCTCTCCCGACAGGTGGAGGAGGGGTTGCGGTTCCGGCTGTTCGAGCATCTTCAGACGCTTTCGGCCGGCTATTTCAACCGGGCCTCCACCGGCGATCTAATGGCCCACGCCACCAACGACATCAACCACATCCGGATGGCCTCGGGGCTGGGGATGGTCTTTCTGGTGGACGCGGTGCTGATGGGGCTGGCCACCATCGGCTTCATGGCCTGGATCAACGTCCGGCTGACGCTCTACGTGCTGATCCCCATGCCCTTCATCGTGGCGAGCACCCGGTATTTCAGCAAAAAAATGCACGGCGCCTACCAGAACGTTCAAGGCGCCTTCTCGGATATGACCGAACTGGTTCGGGAACGGTTCGCGGGCATCCGCATGCTCAAAGCCTATACCCGGGAAACGGAGTCCGAGACGGCGGTGGACGGCGTGTCCCGGGTCTACATCGACCAGAACCTCGCCCTGGTGCGGCTGACCGGCGCGTTTTTTCCGCTGATGATGGCCTTTTCCAATATTGGTCTGGCGATCATCCTGCTCGTCGGCGGTCGGCAAACCATCCAGGGAACCATCAGCCCCGGCGATTTCGTGGCCTTTCTCAACTACCTGGGACTGTTGACCTGGCCCATGATGGCCCTGGGCTGGGTGGCCAACATGATCCAGCGCGGCAAGGCGTCCCTGGACCGGGTGGCGGCCATTTTGGCGGAGCGGCCCGAGATCGCCGACCCGGCCGAGCCCGTTCCGCTGCCGGACCTTCGGGACGCCGTGGGAATGGAGTCGGTGGGATTCCGATTTTCCCCAAACGACGGCCCCCGGGTGCTGGAAGACATTTCCCTGCGGGTGGAAAAGGGGAAAACCCTGGGCATCGTGGGGCCGCCCGGTTCGGGAAAATCGACCCTGCTCTGCCTGATTCCCCGGCTTTTCGATCCCGCGGAAGGCCGGGTGACCGTGGACGGCGTCGACATCCGCGACGCCCGCCTCTCGGAGCTGCGCGGACTGGTGGCCTACGTGCCCCAGGAGCCGTTTTTGTTCGCCGCCACCATCCGCCACAACATCACCTTCGGCATTTCGGACGTGACGGAGACGGCCCTGGACCGGGCCATCCACCGGGCCGCCCTGGCGGACACGCTGGCCGGCTTTCCCCGGGGGCTGGAGACGGTGGTGGGCGAAAAAGGGGTGATTCTCTCCGGCGGCCAAAAACAGCGGATCGCTCTGGCCCGGGCCCTGCTTCGGGACGCGCCCATTCTGCTGTTGGACGACCCCATCAGCCAGGTGGACGCGGCCACCGGCGCGACCATCATCGACACCGTCCGTTCCCTGGCCGCGGAACGGACCCTGATCATCGTATCCCACCGGCTCTCGGCGGTGCGTTTCGCGGACCGGATCGTCACCCTTCAGGAGGGGCGGATCGCCGAATCCGGGACTCACGCCGAACTATTGAAGGCCGAAGGCTACTACGCGCGCACCTACCGGCTTCAGGAAATCGCGGAGGAATGGCATGACGCATGAGGCCGCCTACCGGGAGGAACGGCTTGAAAAGCATGCCGACGTTCGTCTGCTTCGGCGGCTGATCCCCTTTTCCCGGCCCTACCGAAAACCGCTGTTGGGGGCCATCCTGCTGGCCATGCTGATTTCCGGCATGGAGCTGGCCATGCCCATCGTGATCAAGGAATCGGTGGACCGATACATCGTGCCGCCCCAGGTGGCCGAAAGCGGCGGAGAGCCCACCCGCTATCTTCGCGTCTCCCCGGACGATCCCGCCGCCGCGCCGGTGATCCGTAAATATCCGGACCTGTTCCGGGAAGCGGAAAACGGAAAGCTCCGCATCGCCCTGTCGGACGTGGAGCAATTAAGCCAGTCGGAACGGACCGCTCTGCGTCGCGGCGACCTGGAAGGCGTCCTGTGGGCCGCCCTGCTCTATTTCGGGCTGGTGGCGGCCAGCTTTGGACTGAACTACGCCCAGGTGCTGGTGATGGAACGGGCGGGGCAGGGCATCATGCACGACCTTCGGATGACGCTGTATCGCCACATCCAGAACAGCGCCCTCTCCTATTTCAACCGAACGCCGGTGGCCCGGCTGGTGACCCGCAACACCAACGACATCCAGAACATGCACGAATTTTTCACGTCGGTGATCGTCTTCGTCTTTAAAGATCTGATCCTGATTGTCGGCATCGCCGCGGTCATGATCGGCATTCACGCCCCGCTGGCGCTGGCCTGCCTCTCGGTGCTCCCGGTGGTGGCGCTGGCGGCGGCCGGCTTCGCCCGGTTCGCCCGGGACGTGTTCCGGACCCTGCGGATCAAAACGGCGGAGATCAACACCCGCTTCGCCGAAACCATCGCCGGCATTCGAGTCATCCAGACTTTTCGCCAGGAGAAGGCCAACGCCCGGGAGTTCTGGAAGATCAACCACGCCTATTTCGAAGCGGGAATGCGCCAAGTGCGGGTCTTCGGCACCTTCATGCCGCTGATCGATCTGCTCAACCTGACGGCCCTGGCCTGCGTGATTTATTTCGGCGGACGCGGGGTGCTGGACGAATCCATCAGCCTGGGCGTGCTGGTGGCCTTTATCGCCTACATGCGGCTGTTCTTCCGGCCCATCCGGGAAGTGACGGAAAAATACAACATCCTTCAAAACGCCATGTCTTCGGCGGAACGGATATTCCTGATCCTGGACACCGACGAGCGGATTCCCGCGCCGAAAACGCCCGGGGCGGTGGACGCGCCGATCCGGACGGTGGCGTTCGACCGGGTTCGGCTGCATTACATTCGCGACGAACCGGTGCTCAAGGGCGTCTCCTTTCGGGTGGGCGCGGGGGAAAAGGTGGCGCTGGTGGGACCGACCGGCTCGGGGAAGACCTCCCTGGTGAACCTGATCGTCCGGTTTTACGACGCCACCGGCGGCCGGGTGCGGATCAACGGGTGGAACGTGGCCCGCTGGGACCTCCACGCCCTACGGTCGCGGATCGCGGTGGTGAGCCAGGATCCGTTTCTGTTTTCCGGGACGGTTCGGGACAATATCGTTCGGGGAAACGGAGAGATTTCCGATACGGAGCTGGAACGGGCGGTGGACGCGGCCCGCTGTCGGGAAATGGTGAACCGGCTGCCGGAGGGGCTGGACACGCGATTGTCGGAGAGCGGAGCCTCCCTTTCCAGCGGGGAGCGACAACTCATCTCCATCGCCCGCGCCTTCGCCCGCGATCCCGACCTGATCATCTTGGACGAGGCCACCTCCTACATCGACTCCGAAACCGAGGTATACATCCAGGAAGCCATCGCCGAGCTGACCAAAGACCG
>CAYFVR010000003.1:0-11058 GCA_964346545.1 uncultured Desulfobacterales bacterium
CACCCGGGAGTTTTTTTTAATGTTAACAAACACTTTGAAAAGAGGAAGGATAATCATTCGGGGTGCAACGCTATCATTGATGTCTTGGAAAATAACTGGGATTCAACCAATAAACAAGCTACAGAATCAATTGATGCCTTAATAGGAAATTTTGAAGAAAAGGAAAAACTACAATGAAACATGCTATCGCGACAACGGACCCAGACACATTTAGCATCCAAGACGACAGAGAAACATATTCAAAAGAAGAAATACTGAATTCTGTAAAAGAAATATCCCAGGAAAGAATTAAAACGTTTCTCCGTGAACCGTCAATTGAACCAGAAGAGGAGGGTGGAGAGTTATTTTCAAGCAAAACAAAGGTGGAAAGCCAAACATTTACCGGGAAAAACACCAGCCCAATCGCAGTTTTACCAAAACAAAAGTATTCCCCTAAGACATATGTTTCGCTTGGAAAATGGGAGGGCTATGTAATCGATTCGTATGATAATTTCTTCTTGGCAAGGATTACTGACTTAAAAGAAGAGCATGGAGATGAAGAAGTCGAGATTTTTTTCGATGAAATTTCAGATGACGAAAGAAAGCTTGTTCGTCCCGGTGCAATTTTTTATTGGAGCATTGGATACGAAAAAGAAAAAGGGACTGTAAAACGTAGCTCCATAATTCGTTTTAGGCGTTTGCCCAAGTGGACAAAGAGCGATATCGATAAAGCTAAAAAAATAAAATCGGAATTGGAAAACTTTCTGAATGTTCCAAAATAACCCCCTTTTCTCAAAACCTCCCGGTGAAAACGAAATTGAAATATCAGTTTTTGGGCCAGGTTATGGCGAATGCATCGTATTGCATTTAGGGCATAACGATTGGTTGATTGTGGATTCATGCATATTCCCCAAGACCAAAAAAGCCGCAGCATTGAGCTATTTAGACGAAATTGGCGTTCCTACGGAAAATGTTAAATTAATTGTCGCGACACACTGGCACGATGACCACATCAGGGGATTATTCGATATAGTAAAAGGTTGCATGAATGCTGAATTCGTTTTCTCGGAAGCCATGACGAACGAAGAATTTATTGCTCTCTTAGCCCACTTTGGTCCGGATCGCATGACCAAAAGCACATCAGGTGTCCAAGAATTATTTGAAATATTATATTTTTTAAAAAAGAGCAACAAAACACCCAAGAGAGCAATTGCAGACCGACCTCTCTGGAATAAAACCCATTCAGGAATATCCTGTTGCATCACATCGTTAACCCCATCAGACCATGCTATTCTTCTTTCCAACCACCAGATCGCAAAACTCCATCCTCAAGTACAAACTGAAAAAGGGAGGGTTCTGTCCATAACCCCCAATCACTCTTCAGTTGTTCTGTGGATTACAATAAACGATAAAAAGATACTATTAGGATCAGACCTCGAAGTAACCGCAGAGGAAAAGTGTGGATGGAATGGTATTTTTCAGTCTCAAACGAGACCTACTGGTACCGCTTTTTTCTTCAAAGCAGCCCATCATGGTTCAAAAAATGGGGATCATCCCAAAATATGGGAAGAATTGGTTTCAGAAAATGCATATGTCGCAGTCACACCATTTCAACAAGGGAAGACCAAGCTCCCTGGAAATTCGGACATTGAAAGAATATGCTCTCGAAGAAAAAAATCGTTCATAGCCTCTAAACTAATCAATAGAAGAGCTAAAACTACTTCCCAAATCGACAAAATTATCGACAGAGCAAGCGGAATCAAATCAAGGAGACCAATCAATCACGGATTTGGATTAATTCGGATCAGGGGTTTGATTTCCGAACATACAGATAATTGGAATTTAGAAACAATTTTGGACGCAGACCCATTATGTAAATACTAACGAAAATTCAAAAAAAGCCCAATAATAATTGGCTTTTTCAATTCATTCAACCGCCGATTTATCCTGTGAAGACAATTTTTTCGGCTGTTCTTAAGCAACTTGGCAAGATAGACGCACTTTCCCGGTACGCACTGTCATGCTCAATTCGGTCTTGGATGATTTGCACGAAGTACTCTTCCGGCGTTTAACGAACTTGCTCGGCCATTTCATTGATCTTGCCGCTTATGCCGCTTAATTTGTCCGGCACGTGAATTACCATCATATCCCAGTCCTTCCTTCCCCAGCCTGTTGATTCCAACAAAGTTCATTTGATTCCACCCCAAAAACCTTGTGGAGAAAAGCTAGCCTGGTCGCCTCCACAGTTTTCATTATCATAACTCGAAATCAGCTCCCGGGCAAACCTTCGACAAATACCAGATCCGCCGCATTGTGCCGCAATTAAAAATGGCGGAATATCCTAAAAAGTTCATCATGAGGCATACTTCTTTCCGTTACTCCGATCCCCGTTCGCCCGAAACTCGTAGGTTTTCCGGGGTCATTTGGAACAAGCCTCTCGGAAGATGTTTGGCAAGCGCTTGTCATTGGATCGGCGTTTTCAAAATAAGGCCGAAATGCAGCAGTGGCCAATGTCGGCAGATTGCCCATTCAATCAAATTATTCATTTGACTAAACCGTTCGGTTGGCATATTTTCCAGGAAACACCAACAATGAAAAACTCGTTTCCATGCCCGAACCCCAAACAAAATCCACCATCTCCGACACCCCCCGCGACCGCCTCATCCACGCCGGAATCCAAGTCTTCGCCCGCTACGGCTTCGAAGGCGCCACCACGCGCCAACTCGCCGGCGCCGCCGGGGTCAACCAGGCCGCCATTCCCTATTATTTCGGGGGCAAGGAGAAGCTCTACCATGTGGTCGTTGAGCACATCGTCCACGAAGTCGCCCCGCCCCGACTGGCGGCGGCGGAAAAATGCACGGAAGCCCTCGCCGATCCGGAAACGCCCCGCGCCGTGCTGGCCCGGCTGCTGGCGGACATCCTCGGCTCCCTCGTCGATCTCATCGGCACGCCGGAGGCCATCGACTATGGCCGGATCATCATCCGGGAACAAATGGCCCCCACCGCCGCGTTCGACATCGTTTACGACGGCGTGATCCGTCACGTTCACGCCACGGCTTCCGCCCTGGTCGGCCGGCTGATCGACGCCCCGGCCGACGCGCCGGGGACGATCCTTCGGGCCCACGCCCTGCTCGGCCAGGTCTTCATGTTTCTGGCGGCGCGGGAGGCCATTCTCCGGCGGCTGGAAGCTCCGGCCCTCTCCCCCGAGGCCCTGGACGAAATCCGCCGGCTCATCGCCGAATCCATCGACCGCTTGGGGCCCGTCCCAACGGCCGAAACCGACTCCGGGAAAGGAACCCCATGAAACCCAAACGGGTCATCGCGCCGATTCTGGTCGTCGTTCTGCTGGCGGCGATTGGCTTCGGCATCTGGAAATTCTTCCTGGCGGAACCCGAAGGCCCCGGCGACGCCCTGGTGCTGTACGGCAACATCGACATCCGCCAAGTGGAGCTGGCCTTCAACGGGGCCGAGCGGGTGGCCGAGGTGCGGGTGGAGGAAGGCGACCGGGTGGAGAAAGGCCAAGTCGTCGCCACGCTGGAAACCCGACGGCTGGAGCAGGCCGTGAAAGGGGCGGAGGGACGGGTGGACGCCCAGCGGGCCATGGTGGCCAAGTTGACCGCCGGAAATCGGGAACAGGAAATCCAGCGGGCCCGGGCGGAGGTCAACGCGGCCCGCACAAAGGCGGCCAACGCCCGGCGCACCTATCGCCGCTTGCGGCCTTTGGCCCCGAAGAACCTCGCCTCCGAGGACGCCGTGGACGACGCCCGCTCGGCGGCGGAGACGGCCGAGGCCCAACTGGCCGCCGCCGAAGAAGGGCTGAATCTGTTGCTGGACGGCGCCCGAGTGGAGGACATCGACGCCGCCGAGGCCACGCTCCGGGCCATGGAGGCCGACGCGGCCCTGGCCCGGGAACGGTTGGACGACGCCACCCTGATCGCCCCGGCCGACGGGATCGTCCGGAACCGGATTCTGGAACCCGGCGACATGGCCTCCCCGGCCCGCCCGGCCATCACCCTGGCGCTCACCCAGCCGGTCTGGGCGCGGACCTACATTCCCGAAACCGACCTGGGCCGGATTTTTCCCGGAATGCGGGCCGAAATCCTCACCGACACCTTTCCGGACAAAGCCTATCCCGGCTGGGTCGGCTACATCTCGCCCACCGCCGAATTCACGCCGAAGACCGTGGAAACGCCGGAGATTCGGACCCACCTCGTCTACCAAATCCGCGTCCATGCCTGCAACCCCGAGGGCCAGCTGCGGCTGGGCATGCCGGTCACCGTCCGGATTCCGCTGAACCAGAACCCGGCCGATTCGGAAAACGGCGCCAAGGACCGTCCCTGCGGCGCGGGATCGGATTCCCCCGACCGGGCGACCGGAGACGGAACCGGCCCATGAGCGCTTCCCCCGACGACGGCCCCGCCCTGGTCCTGGACGGCGTCTCCCGCACGTTCACCGAGGGAAAGCGGACGATCCACGCCCTCCGCGAGGTCTCCCTGGAGGTTCCGCGCGGAAAGGTGACCGGCCTCATCGGTCCCGACGGCGCGGGCAAGACCACCCTCATGCGACTGGCCGTCTGCCTGCTCGCGCCCGACGCGGGGACCATTTCCGTTCTCGGAATCGACGCCTTGGAAAAACCGCTGGCCGTCCAGGCCACGGTCGGCTACATGCCCCAGCGCTTCGGACTCTACGAAGACCTCTCCGTCCAGGAAAACCTGGATCTTTACGCCGATCTCCAGGGCGTGCCCAAATCCGACCGGCCGGAGCGATACAAGGAACTCATGCGGATGACCGGGCTGGGCGATTTCACCGACCGGCTGGCGGGGCGGCTTTCCGGCGGGATGAAGCAAAAGCTGGGGCTGGCCTGCACCCTGGTCCGAGCGCCCGAGCTGCTGATTCTGGACGAGCCCACCGTGGGAGTCGATCCCGTCTCCCGCCGGGAACTCTGGTCCATCGTCGCCCGCCTCGTGGAGGAACGCGGCATGAGCGTCCTGTTGTCCACCGCCTATCTGGACGAGGCGGAAAAATGCGACGGCGTGATCCTGCTTCACGAGGGCAATATCCTGGGCCGGGGCAAGCCGGACAAATTCCGGGAGGAACAGCGGGACCGGGCCTTCATGGTGGACGCGCCGGGTCTGAAAAAACGGGAAATCCAGGAGCGGCTGCGCCGGGCCGATGGCGTGGTGGACGCCGTCATCCAGGGCGAACGGGTGCGGCTGGTGGTGGACGAAGGAATCGAACCGAAAGCGGAAACCCTGCTGCCGGAGGTGGAGGATGTCTCCATCGAACCGGTGGAACCGCGCTTCGAGGACAGCTACGTGGCCCGGCTGCGGGCGGAAACCGGCGGGCTGGAACCGCCGGACCCCGAGGAGATCGCGGACGCGGAAAACGCCGGGGGCCCAGGGGACGAGAGCGACGGGCCGGTGATCTCCGTGGAAAGCGTCCGCCGCCGCTTCGGGGATTTCTACGCCGTCAAGGACGTCACCTTCGACGTGGCCGCCGGGGAAATCTTCGGCCTGCTGGGGGCCAACGGCGCGGGGAAAACCACGACATTCCGAATGCTCTGCGGACTGCTGCCGGTCAGCGACGGCCGGGTGGCGGTGGCCGGGCTGGACCTGCGGCACGCGGCCGCCCAGGCCCGGGCGCGGATCGGCTACATGTCCCAGAAATTTTCCCTTTACGGGACGTTGAGCGTGGCGGAAAACATGGAATTTTTCGCCAGCGCCTACGGCCTTTCCGGCCGACGGAAGCGGGATCGAATCCGCTGGGCCATGGACCAGTTCGACCTGACCGACCGGGCCAACGCGACCTCCGGCCAGCTCCCCCTGGGCTACAAACAGCGACTGGCCCTGGCCTGCGCCCTCATGCACGAGCCGGAAATCCTCTTTCTGGACGAACCCACCTCCGGCGTGGACCCCATGGCCCGGCGGGAGTTCTGGAGCCACATCAACGCCCTGGCGGCGGCCGGGGTCACGGTGCTGGTGACCACCCATTTCATGGAGGAAGCCGAATACTGCGACCGGCTGGTGATCATGGTGGCCGGCGAAATCCTCGCCATGGGCACCCCGCGGAAAATCCGAGAGCGGGCCGGGTCCGAGGGAAAACCGACCGAATCCATGGAGGACGCCTTCATCCGGCTGGTGGAATCGGACGAGGCCCGGGAGGTCGAGGCGGCATGAGCGAACGGCGCGGCGGCGGCTTCATGCGGCTGCGGGGTCTGGTCCGCAAGGAATTCTTCCAGATCCTCCGGGACCCGTCCAGCCTCGCCATCGCCTTTCTGCTGCCCGTGGTGTTGCTGCTGCTCTTCGGCTACGGCGTCTCGCTCGACGCGGAGCACGTTCCCGTCGGCCTGGTGGTGGAAAAGCCCTCGGCGGAAACGGCCCGATTCACCGCCGGCTTCCGGGCCTCCCGCTATTTCGCGCCGATGGACTATCCCTCCATGCGGGCCGCGGAAGCCGGGCTGATGAACCGGGAAGTGGAAGCCGTGATCCGGCTGCGGGCGGATTTCGACCGGCGGCTCCACGAACCGGACCCGGCGGCGATTCAGGTGATCGTCAACGGAGTCGATGCCAACACGGGCCGGCTCATCGGCGGCTACGTGGACGGCGTCTGGACCGAATGGCTCTCCGACCGGGCCCGGGAGCGGGGCGAACCGTTCATTCTCCCCCTGGCGCTGGAGCAGCGGATCTGGTTCAACAGCGAGGTCCGCTCCCGGAATTTCCTGGTGCCGGGACTCATCGCCGTCATCATGACGCTGATCGGGGCGTTGCTGACCGCCATGGTCATGGCCCGGGAATGGGAGCGGGGCACCATGGAGGCGCTGCTGGTGACGCCGGTGGCCATGCGCGAGATCATCATCGGCAAGCTGATCCCCTATTTCGTCATGGGCATGGGCGGCATGGCCATTTCGGTGGCCATGGCGCTGTGGGTCTTCGAGGTGCCGCTGCGGGGATCGCTCTGGCTGCTCACCGCCACCGCCGCGCTGTTTCTCCTGGTGGCGCTGGGGATGGGACTGCTCATCTCCATCGTGGCCCGCAATCAGTTCGTGGCCGGACAGATCGCCATCATCGTCACCTTTCTGCCGGCCTTTCTGCTTTCGGGTTTCATCTTCGACATCGGGGCCATGCCCTTCGTGGTGCAGAACATCACCCGGATCGTGGCGGCCCGGTATTTCGTGGCCATTCTTCAAACCGTTTTTCTGGCGGGCGACGTCTGGAGCGTGATCCGGCCCAACGCGTTCGCATTGGCGGTCATGGCCGCGATATTCCTGGGTCTGGCCCGGAAAAAGGCCCGGAAGCGGCTGGATTAGGAGGCGGCGGTGTTCCAACGGATTCTGGCGCTGGCGAAAAAGGAATTTTTGTCCATTCTCAAGGACAAGAAAGGCCGGTTCACCATCATCGTGCCGCCGCTGGTGCAGCTTTTGGTCTTCGGCTACGCCGCCACCTACGATCTGAACGACGTGCCCTACGCCCTCTACGACGAGGACGGCGGCGCGGCGGCCCGGGAGCTGGCGGCCCGATTTTCGGGTACGCCCCATTTCCGCCAGGTGGCCCGGATCGGCCGGGAAGCGGAGATCGCGCCGCTGGTGGATCGCCGGGCGGTCCTGCTGGTGCTGCACATCGGCCCGGAGTTCAGCCGAAAGCTCCACACCGGCGGCGGGGCGCCGGTGCAGGTCATCGTGGACGGCCGGAATTCCAACACCGCCATGATCGCCCTGGGCTACGTCCGCCGGATCGTGACCCGCTTCAACCTGGAATGGGCGGTGGAACGCGGTGCGGGCGGCCCGCCGGCCGTGCTGGAAACCCGCTCCTGGTTCAACCCGAATCTGGAAAGCCGCTGGTTCATCGTGCCGGGGATCATCGGCCTGCTGACCCAGGTGGTGACGCTGCTGGTCACGGCCCTCTCGGTGGCGCGGGAGCGGGAACAGGGCACCTTCGACCAACTTCTGGTGACGCCCTACCGGCCGGTGGAAATCCTCATCGGCAAAGCCACGCCGGGCATGGTCATCGGCACCTTCGAGGCCACCGTCATCCTGCTGCTGGCGGTCTTCTGGTTCCAGGCGCCGCTGGTGGGAAGCGTCGTGACGCTCTACATCGGGCTGTTCCTCTTTCTGCTCTCCGCCGTGGGCGTGGGGCTGATGGTTTCGGCCCTGGCGGTGACTCAGCAACAGGGGCTGCTCGGCGCGTTTCTGTATCTGGTCCCGTCCATCATCCTGTCCGGCTTCACCACGCCCATCGCCAATATGCCGGTGATCGTCCAGAAGTTGACCCTGCTCAACCCGCTGCGCTATTTCATGGTGGTCATCCGGGAAGTGTTCCTGAAAGGCGCCCCGACGGTCCAACTGCTCGACCAGTTCTGGCCCATGGCGGTCATCGGAATCGTCACGCTCATCGCCGCGGCGTGGCTGTTTCGGCACCGGATTGCGTGACTTCGAAGATCGAATCGGCGTCGCCACCAAAGCCCGGGAAAGAGCATTCGCCCGAAATCCCGGGGATTGGAAACGCGCCATTTTTGAATCCCATCGCCCCATCCCCACGGGAGATGAAATCATGCCATTAAATTATCGCGCCATCCTCCTATCGATCGCGCTTCTGACAACCGCGCTTTTTCAAGCCCCATCGGCCCTCGCCGAAGAGGACGGCCCCCGCCTCACTCTCAAAGAAGCCATCGCCCGGGGCGTGGCCGAGAACCTGGATTTGCAGGTCGCGGCCTTGGAAGTCCCCAAGCGGCGGGAGGACGTGACGGCGGAGCGGGCCGCGTTCGATCCGGCCATCGAGGCGGCGGCCCGGGCCGGGGAGGCGCGGATTCTCACCGGGGCGGTGCTGTACAGCAACGACTACCAGTTGCTCAAGGAGATCAGCACCTCGGCCGGGATTCGAAAGCGGTTCGTCACCGGAATGCGGGGCCGGGTTTCCCTGGAAACCTATCGGCTGGAGAACAATTCCCGGGCCGACGCATTGGACCCGCAGTACGGAACGGTGCTCCTGCTCAACCTAACCCAGCCGCTGCTCAAGGATTTCGGAACGGAGGTCAACACCACCGGCATTCGGCTTTCGGAAAACGCCGTGCGTCAGGGCGTGTTCGGCTATCTGGATCGGGTCCGGCAACTGGCGGCGGAGATCGAACGGGCCTATTGGTCCCTCGCCCAGGCCCATTTCGTGCTGGGCTACCGGCTGGACTCCCTCCATCTTGCGGAAGAACTGGCCGCCGGCAACCGGGAAAAACTGGATCAGGGCGTCATCTCCGTGACCCAGGTGGACCAGGCCCGCACCGCCGTGGCGGATCGGGAAGAAGCGGTGCTCTCCGCCCGGCAGCGGGTGGAAACGCTGTCCAACACGTTGAAGGATTTGTTGGAAATCCGGACGGGCGATCCGCTGGCCGACGACATTCTCCGGACCACGCCCATTCCCAGCGCCAATCCCGACTATCCATCCATGGATGACGCGGTGGCCTCGGCGTTGGAACGGCGTCCCGATCTTCGCCGGGCTCGGACGGCCCTGGCGGCCCAAGACATCCGGCTGGCCTATTTCGAAAACCAGAAACTGCCCCGGCTGGACCTGAACGGGACCTTCGGATTGAACGGCCTGTCCGGAGACGACCGGCCGGTGCGCCTCTTCGGCGGGGAAACGACCACGGGATTGGATGGGGATTACCTGGACGCCTGGGACCGGATGGCGGCGGCCGACGGCTACCAGTGGGAGGTGGATCTGCGCTTTTCCGTGCCCATCGGCAACCGGGCGGCGGAATCGCGCCACGCCCGGACCCGCATCGGCAAACAGCAGTTGCTGTTGGGATTGAAACGGCTGGAGGGCGGCATCGAAACCGAGGTGAAAAACGCCCGGGTGGCGGTGGGGAGAAGCCTGGAGCGGGTGGCCGTGGCCGACCGGTTCGAACGGCTGGCCAAGGAGACGCTGGATCAGGAAATGGCTCGGCTGCGGCAGGGCCTGTCGGACACGTTCCGGATTCTGGACCAGCAGGACGATCTCATCATGGCCCGCATCCGCAAAGTCGCCGCCGTCGCCGACTTCCACCGCGGCATGGCCGACCTTCACCGCGCCATGGGGACCAATCTGGAGCGGTTCGACATCGCGGCGGAGGTGGAGACGGAGGCGTTTCCGGCGTTGGAAGGAGTGAATTGACGAAAAACTGATAGGAGCTTACTTTTACTAATGGAGCGATTGCTCGATCCAGGGAGAAGAGAAGATTTCCCGCTCATGGAAATACCTATCGCGGGAATCCGACCAATTTGATCTGATGGGGCGCATGTGAATAGGCTTGCTTCACAGGTTGTTTCGATTCTGATTTTGGGGATTTGTTTTGGAAATTCGAGAAATCCTTTCCGAAATCAAAAACATCGAAGTCATCGCAAAGGGTTCATCCGTAAAAATCCGGCGTCGGCTTGAAAAGCGATATGGTCGTGGCAATTGGCGCAAAATGAAGGGGATTGCCCGAGTCCGACTTTCCGATGGTTCCGTGGCGCTCGCTGAAATCCATTGGTTCGAAGCCCATGGAATCGGAAGAAAAAATTTCAAGGTAAAATATTACATTGGAGATTCATAATGATCAACCAACTGGAAGGGAAAAACCTCGTCATTTGCATTAACAACCAAGGCAACGAAGCCTCATTGGAGCAGTGGAAAATCTATCGGAGCATACCAGACCCGGAGGCGGAAAAGCACCAGGAGATTCGCGTTATCGACGAGGAAGGCGAAGATTACCTTTACCCGGCGGCCTGCTTTTCGACCGTCTATCTGACGCCTGAAATTGCCAGGCAATTTATCGCCCAAAAACGGGAATCCGAACCCGCTTCATAGGGCTTGCCACTGAAAACCGCAATGCCCTTTGCCGGCAAAAGCGATTCCTGATGCCGAAGAAACCGGAGCATGAAAACAGGATGAAAAGCAATGATGAATGATGATCTCCGTGAAGAATACACGCTGGAAGATTTCCCGAACGGGCTGGAACGTGGCCGCTACGCGGCTCGCATAAAGGAGGGCTCCAATATCGTCCGCTTGGACCCGGATGTCGCCGAAGCATTTCCGGATAGCCAATCGGTCAACGAGGCCCTCCGTTCCCTCTTGC
>CAYFVR010000003.1:11158-17049 GCA_964346545.1 uncultured Desulfobacterales bacterium
CGAAACCCAGAAAACCGGATTCCCTTCTTTACATGCCGAAGCGGCTGCTATAGGAATAAGGAGATGTCTTGCGAATGAATAACCAACCGGGAGCAAGTCCTTGCGCCTTTTCCACATTCGGGTTTGGCTTGTCTGGATCGCATTCCTTTTCGCCGCGACGCCGGCCTCCTTCGGCGCGGGATCCCGCCATCGGGTGATTCTGCTGGAATCCCTGCCGGTGCCGGCCGTGCTGGAACACAGCCGCTGGTTCACCCGGAGCCTGACCGAGCTGGGATACCCGCCGGGAGACCGACTGGAGCTTTTGCGGTTGGAAGCCAACGGCGATCGGAAACGCGCGGAACTTTTGCTTCGGGACGCGCTAACGAAAATCCGTCCCGATCTGGTGGCCACCAACGGCACCCTCGCCTCCCAGGTGGCCGCGCCGATCCTGGCGGAAGCCGGGATTCCCCAACTCTTTTTGACGGTTTCGGACCCGGTGGGAGCGGGGCTGATCGAGAAAGTGGGCGCGCCCACGGGAAGCCATGTCACCGGCACGGTTCATACCCTGTCCCGGGAGGCCAAGCTGAACATGGTCATGCGGCTGGCGGAACAGGCGATCGACCACAGGCCCGTCCGCTTCGGCTTCATTCATTCGGGGTATCCGTCTTCCCGGGGCGATTTCCAAAAACTCCGAGAAGCGGCCCGTAAACGCGGCGACGTGGTCTTTTTGGGACGGGAGATTCCCTACCGCGACATTCCCAACGGCATGGCCGAACTGATGGACGACGTGGTCAACGCCGTCCGGGCCCTGGACGACCAGGTGGACGGCTGGTTCGAGCCCTCCGGGCCGTTGGGCGAACTGCCCGCCTATACCCGCCGGATCATGGAAACCTCCGCGAAACCGATCTTCTTTGGCAACCGGCTGGACAGCGCGCGGGAAGGCGCGCTGCTGCACATGACGCCGGACCTGGAACGGAGCGGTCGGGAGACCGCGCGACTGGCCTTGGACATTCTGAACGGCCGAAACCCCGGCGTAATTCCTCCCGTTCCCCCGTCGCTGTTCAAGGTGGGCGTTCATCTGGGAACGGCCCTGAACCTGGGAATCACCGTGCCGCCGGACATCCTGACCCTGGCCGGAGAGGACGTGTTTCAATAGATGCGGCTTCAGTCCAAAATCGCCCTCGCCGTCCTTCCGCTGGTGGTGGCTTCCGTGTTCGCCGTGGGGCTGGTCGCCATGAACGTGGCGAACCGGGCCATTCGGGAAACCACCTACGAACACATGTCGGTGGTGCTGGACCTGTTTGTCCGCAACAACATCCGTCCGCTGCACGCCCTCCTGGAACAATACGGCCTGGGAGAGGTCGATTCCTTCGTGGCCGATTACCAAAAGCAGGTGGCCGATTCGGCCCGGAATTTCTCCGTGGTCCCCAGCGGCCACCTTTTCGTCATGGACCGGGAGGGCCGACTGCAATTCTGCAATCGGGACATCCCGGCGGAACGCCTGGAGCCGATCTGGGGGCCGGCGGCCCGATCCATGGCCGAAATTCCGGGAACCGCCCCCGCCTCCGGCGCCATCGAAGGGCCGGAACATTCCTATTTTTACGCGGCCCGCCGCTTTCCGCCCTGGGAATGGACGATCTTTTACGCCGTCTCCGGCGGAGAATTCGACGCCCTCGTCCGCCCCATCCGCCTCGGCGCCATCGGCACGGCGGTTGTCGGCGGGCTCGCCCTGGTCATTTTGATCTTTCTGGTGCTGCGCCATGTGCTGATCCGTCCGGTGTCGGCGCTCCAACGGGCCGCCTCCGACATCGCGGAGGGCAACGAGGTGGAGTCCATTCCCGTCCGATCCCGGGACGAACTGGGCGCGCTGGCCCGCCACATGGAAATCATGGCCGCAGGGATCGGCGCCCATCTGCGGATGGAGGAAACTTGGCGGCGGGAGCTGGAATCGGAGGTGGAACGACGCACCGAGGCCCTGCAAAAGGCCAACGCCGCCCTGACATCGGAAATCGCCGATCGAAACCGAGCCGAGTCGGAACTCCGGCAAAGCGAGGACCGGTATCGGCTGCTGTTCGACACCATTCTCCATGGTTTTCTGCTGGTGGAAGCGTACCCGGAAAACGGGGGTGAATCGCCAAGCTACCGGATTCTGGAGGTCAACCCGGCGTTCGAGACCATGTCCGGCCTGCGGCGGGAAGAGTGGACCGGACGCCTGCTGGACGAGGCGTTTCCCGACATGGACGGGGAATGGCACGACCGGCTCGCCGAGGTTTCGGAATCGGGTCGATCCCTCCGCTTCGAAAGCTATCTGCCCTCCCTGGACCGCCATCTGGACATCGTGGCCTTTCGGCCTCGGCCCGAGCGGATCGCCCTGCTCTTTTCCGACCTGACCCCCGGCAAGCGGCTGGAAGCCCAGCTCCGCCAGGCCCAGAAGATGGAATCCATCGGCACCCTGGCCGGAGGCATCGCCCACGACTTCAACAACATCCTCTTCCCCATCATGGGATACGCCGAAATGGCCCGGGAGGAGGTCGGGAACGACTCCGGCCCCGGCGCCCACATCCAGGAAATTCTCCGGGCCACCGGCCGAGCCCGAGACCTGGTCAACCAAATCCTCACCTTCAGCCGCCAGACCGAACAGGAAATCCGGCCGCTTCAGGTCCAGCCCATTTTAAAGGAGGCGCTTCACCTTCTCCGCGCGTCCATCCCTTCCAGCATCGAAATCCGCCGGCACATCGACGCCCAATGCGGCGCGGTTCGGGGCGATCCCTCCCAACTTCATCAGATCGTCATGAACCTGTGCACCAACGCCTATCACGCCATGCAGCCCGGCGGCGGACGGCTGGGAGTGGGGCTGGAGGAGGTGGCCATCTCCGCCGCCGACGCCGACGAGAACCTGGACCTGTCCCCGGGCCGGTACGTCCGCCTTACCGTTTCGGACACCGGCGGCGGCATTCCGCCCGCCGATCTGGAACGGATTTTCGAACCCTATTTCACCACCAAGGAGCAGGGAAAGGGGACCGGGCTGGGGCTGGCGGTGGTCCACGGCATCGCCCGGCGAAGCGGGGGAACGGTCACCGTTTACAGCGAAGTGGGAAAAGGGGCCACCTTTCACGTCTTTCTGCCCCGAATCGTCTCCGAGGCCGCCGCGGTCTCCGGCGCGGAGCAACCATTGCCCACCGGGGACGAGCGGATATTGGTGGTGGACGACGAGGCGCCCATCACCGGGATGCTGGAACAGATGCTGAGCCGCCTGGGCTACGCGGTGACGGTGCGAACCGACAGCCGGGAGGCGCTGAATCTGTTCCGGAAAAAACCCCACCGTTTCGACCTGGTCCTGACCGACATGACCATGCCCGGCATAAACGGCGCCCAACTGACCCGGGCGCTGCTGGAGCTGCGGCCCGATTTGCCGGTGATCCTGTGCACCGGTTTCAGCGAAAGCGTCTCGGAAGAAGAGGCCCGGGCCGCGGGGGTGCGGGCCTATCTGATGAAACCGGTGGTCCGGTCCCAGCTCGCCCGGGCCATCCGCGAGGCGCTGGCGGCGGAAACGGAAGCCATTCTCTCCAAATTCGCCTGATTCGGAATTTCCTTGATCCGCTTTCAGACCATTTCAATCTCGGTTTCCGGAAATCTCTTCCGGGGGAAACGGCTCGACCCAATTTTGTGAACGGGGTTCTTTTCATTTTCCCCCATAAAACGGGCACGATCCCGACCCGACATCTTCGAAGCGGAATCGCCTTTCCGCCCATCCGAATCGTTTCCGAGGAGGGGGTTCCCATGACCATCGACAACCGCGGCCGGGAAGCACTTCGGACGGAACTGGAAGCCCTCCGCCGTCGAATGGCGGAACTGGAGGGAACGGATCGGCGAGAAACCGCCGGCGAAGACGCCCAACAAGCGCGGACCATCGCCGAAAACCTGCCCGGGCTGGTCTACCAGATGGAAAAAACCATCGACGGGGCGTACCGGTTCCGTTTCGTGGGAGAAGGGGCGCGGGAGCTTTTCGGCCATGCCCCCGAAGAGGTTCTGGCCGACCCGGATACGATCTTTTCCCGGCTGCATCCCGAAGACCGCCAAAGTCTGTGGGATGCCACCGAAGAATCCGCGAAGACGCTTTCCTCCTTTTTCCACGAACATCGACTGATCCTCGACGACGGAACCGAAAAATGGGTGCAGGCGCGCTCCACCCCGGTGCGGGCCCCGAACGGCGCGACCGTCTGGAACGGCGTGGCCCTCGACGTCACCGACCGCAAGCGGGCCGAGGAACGGTTCCGGGCCGTTTTCGACATGTCCCTGGACATGATCTGCGTGGCCGACATCCGAACCGCCACGTTCCTGCAAGTGAACCCCGCGTTTATGGAAACCCTCGGGTATTCGGAAGCGGAACTCATAGGTCGCCCGTTCCTCGACTTCATCCATCCCGACGACGTGGAGAAAACCCGGCGGGTGGTCAAAGAAAAATTGCAACGGGGGGAAACGGTAATCGCCTTCGAAACCCGGTATCGCCGAAAGGACGGTCAATATCTCTGGCTGGAATGGAAGTCTCAACCCGACTCGGCAAAAGGCATCACCTACGCCATCGCCCACGACATTACCGAACGAAAATTGCGGGAGGAGAACCTTCGCCGGCGTGGCGATTACCTCCAGGCACTAAACGAGGTCGCCGCCCTGCTTTTGGAACCCGCCGGCGAGATCCCGTGGCAAGGCGTGGTGGAGCGAATTGGCCCGGCCGCCGACGCCAGCCGGGCCTGCGTGTTCCTGAACGAGTGGGGCTCCCGGGGGGAGCGGCTCATGACGCACGTTGCGGAATGGTGCGCGGAGGGAATCCCGCCGGAAATCGACAACCCGCTCCTTCAGCGTCTCCCCTATCGCGACGGATTCCGCCGTTGGGAAACCATCCTCTCGGAAGGCGGCGCCATCGGCGGACGCCTTCGGGATTTTCCCGAAGAAGAACAGATCATCCTCGATCCCCAGGGCATTCAGGCCATCCTCTTGATCCCCCTGCTTCGAGAGAGGGAATTTTTCGGATTCCTCGGCTTTGACAATTGCGAATCGGAAACGACATGGGAAATTGCCGAACAAACATTTCTCCAAACGGCGGCCAATCTGCTGGTTCATGCCTTGCAACGACGCGACGACCTGGAAGCGCTTCGGAAAAGCCGGGAACGGCTGGACCTGGCTCTTCGGGGAACCCGGGCCGGGCTGTGGGAGATGGACCTGCGATCGGACAAAGTCCGGATCGACGAGCGCGCCGCGAACATGGTGGGCTATGATCTGAAGGAACTGGAACCGGTTGCTTCATCGGAATGGCTTCAATTCTGCCATCCGGAAGACGCTCCCGCGGCGAGAAACGCGATTCAACGATGTTTTTCGGGAGCGGCCCGCTTTTTGGACATGGAATGCCGCATCCGGCACAAGGACGGCCACTGGGTCTGGGTATCCGACCGGGGCATGGTGGTGGAATGGGATGAAAATGGCGCGCCCATCCGGATGGCCGGCACCGCCATCGACATCGGAGACAGAAAAAGTGCGGAACTCGCGCTCCAGCGGAACCGGGACTTGCTGGCCGAGGCCGAACGGCTGGCCGGCGTGGGAAGCTGGGAATGGGAAATTTCATCGGACCGTTGGTTTTTTTCGGAAAATTGGCGCCGAATTCACGGAACCGACGATGAATTCCCGAACACCGAGAGACTTCTCCAACTGGCGCACCCGGAAGACCTGCCCGCGGTCCAGGAGGCGTTCCGGAAGGCGCTGGAAGAAACGGGCGTGTACGAAATCCAGCACCGAATTTGTCGCGGAGACGACGGCGATGTCCGCCATATTCTCGCCCGGGGAGAGCTGGAATGCGATTCGGACGGAACTCCGCGCCGACTGTTCGGCGCGGCCCAAGACGTGACCGAAAAAGTGCG
>CAYFVR010000003.1:17149-50602 GCA_964346545.1 uncultured Desulfobacterales bacterium
ACGGAACTCCGCGCCGACTGTTCGGCGCGGCCCAAGACGTGACCGAAAAAGTGCGATCCGAGACCATACTGCGCCAAAGCGAGTCCCGCTATCGGGCGTTGTTCGACAACGCCCCCCTGGGCATGTTCACCTCCTCGCCGGAAGGTCGCTTCACCGCCGTCAACCAGACCCTGGCCGACATGCTGGGCTATCCCGATCCGGAGGCCGTTTTGGCCAACGTGCGAGACATCGCCAAGGAAATTTACGTTCACCCCGAGCGAAGGGGCGAAATCGTCGAAATCATCCGCAACGCCGGGGACGTGGCCACCTTCGAAAACGAATACTACCGCCGCGACGGAGAAACGTTTATCGCCAACCTCAACGTGGTGATTATGGGCGAGGAATCGGGCAAACCGCCCTACCTGCTGGGAATGTTGGAAGACATCACCGAGCGGAAGCGGGGCGAGAAAGAACGGCTGGCGCTGGAGCGAAAAATCCAGGAAACCCAGAAACTGGAAAGCCTGGGCGTGCTGGCCGGGGGCATCGCCCACGATTTCAACAACATTCTCATGGCCGTTCTGGGCAACGCCGACCTGGCATTGGACCGGCTGCCGGCCATGTCGCCCGCCCGGGGAAACCTTCGGGAAATCGAGAGCGCCTCCCGCCGGGCCGCCGATCTGTGCAGCCAGATGCTGGCCTATTCCGGCAAAGGCAAATTCGTCATCGAACCCATCGACCTGTCGGCCCTGGTGGAAGAAATGCACCATTTGCTGGACGCCTCCACCTCCAAAAAAGCGGTGCTGCGGCTGGACCTGGCGGAAGAAATCCCCGCCGTCCGGGGGGACGCCACCCAGATCCGACAGGTGGTCATGAACCTGGTCATCAACGCCTCCGAGGCCATCGGCGAACGCAGCGGGATGATCACCGTTTCCACCGGCGTTCGGGACTGCGACGCGGAATTCCTGGAAGCGACCTTGCTCAAGGAGAACGTCCGTCCGGGCCGCTACGTGTTTCTCGCGGTTTCCGACACCGGATGCGGCATGACGGCGGAGACCCGACGGCGGGTGTTCGAACCGTTTTTCACCACCAAGTTTACCGGCCGCGGCCTGGGAATGTCCGCCGTTTTGGGCATCGTTCGCGGCCACCAGGGAACCCTTCAACTGATCAGCGAGCAAGGGGATGGCGCCGAATTCACGATCCTGTTCCCGGCCTTGGAGGAATCGGCGCCCGTTTCGGAGCAAACCGCCGCGGACGGAGAAAACGGCGGTCGCCTGGCCGGCTGCGTGCTGCTGGTGGACGACGAGGAGACCATCCGTTCCCTTGGAAGGCAAATGCTGGAGCGAATCGGCTTCGAAGTGATCACGGCGCGGGACGGGGCCGACGCGTTGATGATTTACGAAAATCTTTCCGACCGCATCGATCTGGTGTTGCTGGACCTGACCATGCCCAACATGGACGGAGAGGAGGCGATGGATGCGCTGCTCCGAATGAACCCCGACCTCCGGATCGTCCTCAGCAGCGGCTATTCGGAACACGAAATTTCATCTCGCTTTTCAGGCCGTGGGCTGGCCGGCTTTCTGCAGAAACCCTACACGCTGTCCCGGTTGCGCGAGCGGCTGGGCCAGGTGCTGGCCGGGGAACGCCCCTCCGATTGAGATCAAGCCCCCTCTGCGGAAGACCGGTTTTTCCTTTCAACTTTTTCCTCCCGGCGAGACCCGTCCGGCCCGGATTTCCCCCGCATGGCGTCGAACGCGCCCGCGAGGCCCATCGGGCGCGCCGAATTCGGCCGAATGCCAACCACTTCACGGAACGCCCAAAGATTCCGTTCCATAATAATCGGTTACTTCCAAAAACCCCTATCGTCTGATATGAGAAGAAATCGGCCGGCGTTTCCTCGGCCGGGGCCAGAGGGCTTCCGTCGTTCCATGGCGGGACGAACCGTTTGCCTCGGGAAATCGCGATCGCCGCCGGACCGGTTGCGGGGAACCGAATCCAAACCCGGGATGTTCCCATGCCGAAATCCGCCCCCCAAACGCCCGCTCCGTCACCGGATGTCCTGCGGGACGCCGGCGGCGTGGTTCGCCAGTTGCTGCTGGTGTTCAAGAACTACGGCTTTTATCCGGAAGACCACACCACCTGCCGAAACGTGCTGGCCGCCTTCCAGAAGGCGCTGACAAGTTTTTTGGAAACCCACGGTCCGCTATCCCTGAACATCGACAAGGGCCGCATCGAATTTGGCGACGAAACGCTCCACGAAAGCGCCGGCCGGGCCGGGGAACTGGACCAGGTGCTGTTCCGGGACGGCATCCGCAGCATCGAATTCCAACCGGGAATCGCCCCGGAGGACGTCGTCCGATTCTGCGGTCTGCTGAACCGATACCGGGTGTTGGACCCCGAAGCCGAGGGCGACCTGGTCACCGGCCTCTGGTCCGCCGGCATTCCGCACCTGACCTACGACGCCACGATTTACTGGGAAGCCCCGCCCCTGGAGTCCTTCCCGGCGCTGAAGCCGGGCGAAGGGGCCATGAGCGCCGCCGACCTGACGCGGTCCGCCCACGAGATCGTCGGAAACGCCGACGTGAGCGGCCGGGAAACCATTCCCGATTCGGTGACCGAGCTGACCGAGGCGGAGACGGAACGGCTGCGGGAGATGGTGCAGGCCGAGGAAAACTGGGACGCCATGGCCGACGTCTTCGATATTTTCCTCATCATCCTGGACCATCAGGACCATCCGGCCGGTTTCGAATCGGTGCTGGACCACATGGCCGATGAATTTCGAGACGCCATGTCGGCCCGGGAGTTCGACCTCTCCCGCAAGCTTCTGCTGGAAATGGAAAAAATCCGTCGGGATCCGGGTCCGGATCGCCCTTGGGCGGTCGAACGGCTGGACGCCTTTTTCGAACGAATATCCGACCCCGAAAGCCTGAACGTTCTGCGGACCGGCCAGCCGACCCTGGACCGGCTGACCAAGGCCCAGTTCCAGGACTTTTTCAAGACAATCGGTTTTTTGCGCCCGACCGCCGCGGTTCCCTTGGCCGAAATGCTGTCCGAAGTGGAAAGCCGACCGGCCCGCCGAGTGCTGATGGAGGCCATCACCCGACTGATTCAGCGGGACGTCCGGGCGGCGGACCCGCTGCTGTCCCATCCGGACGAGACCCTGGTGTCCGCCATGGTGGAACTGGTGGCGGGGCTTTCCGGCGGAGAAGCGGAAAGCCGGCTGGCGACATTGCTGTCCCACGAGTCCCCCGCCATCCGCCGTCAGGTGCTGGAACGGTTTCTGGAGCGGTATCCGGATCGAGTTCAGGAAATTTTTTCCCGAATCGACGACGAATCGGAAGCCATCCGACGCCGGGTGCTGACCCACCTGGCCCGGGGGCGCAATCCCGACGCCGAACGGCTGCTGCGGGAGTATCTGGAGGCGGGAGGGGCCGACGCCGCGGAGCGGTCCCACCGCACCGCCTGTTTCCGCGCCCTGGGCCATTGCGGTTCCGCATGGTCGGTCCCATTTCTCAAAGAGGTTCTTGCCGGCCAGCCTTGGTCCGATCTTCTATCCATGGACAACCGGGGAATTCGCGCCGACGCCGCGCTCGCCCTCGGCCTGCTGGACACCGAATCGGCCCGCAAGGTTCTCCGCAAGGCCCGGAAAAGCCGTTTTCCCCACATTCGCCGCGCCTGCGCGGCGGTCTGGAAGGATGCCCCATGACCGACACCCCTTCCCCCGAAATCCTGCCGGAAAAACTTTGGGCCACCCTGTTTCGTCTCATCCAGACGCTGCGGGTCCACGACCAGGACAACGCCAGCCTTCGAGCCGGGGCGAACGAATTCGCCGACCTGTTGGCGACGGCCGCCGCCGGCGAGGCGGACATTCGGTTTGAAATCCTTCACGGGCGGCTGATCTTCCAAGGGGAGAAAATCGCTCATCGGCCCAAAACGGCCCGGATGATGGACCAGATCGCCCGGTTCATGGAAGGGCTCAAGGTGCGCGGTTTTTCCATCCTGGTGGAGGGCTATCTGGAGGGACGGGAAAGCGGAACCGACCCCGCCGTGGCGCTCGCCCGCCTGCTGGGCGATGCCGCCCGGGCCAATGATCCGGCGGCGGTTCTGTTCGAGGGGGCCGGCGGGCCGGGGCTGGGATGGCTGGAAATCATCCCGGTGGCCCAAGAGGCGCCGGTGGAGCCGGTGCGGGAAAAACGGGTCATGGCCCGCCAGACCTACGCCCACGGCATGGAATCTCTCCAGGAGGTGGCCCAGAAGCTGGCCGCCGACCAGCGGGCGGGCATCGGCAAAACGGTGCGCATCGCCCAGGAAATGGTGGACCTGATCGTCGAGGACGACTCGCTGCTGATGAGCTTGAGCACCCTGCGGACCTACGACGACTACACCTTCCATCACTCGGTCAACGTGGCCATCCTCTCCATGTGCCTGGGAAACGCCATCCAGCTTTCCAAGCCGTCCCTGGAGCGGCTGGCGGTCTGCGGCATGCTGCACGACCTGGGCAAGGTGGAAATCCCGGTGCACATCCTCAACAAGCCGGGCCGGCTGACCGCCGGGGAGTTCGAAGAGGTCAAAAAGCATTCCCTCAACAGCGCCCTGCAAATCCTCAAGATCAAGGCCGGACGGGAGCGGCGCGCCCGGCTGATCGCGCCGCCCTTCGAGCACCATCTCAAATACGATCTTTCCGGCTATCCCCGATCTCCGCGCAAAACCAGCCTCAGCCTGTTCGGGCGAATTCTCACCATCGCCGACGTCTACGACGCCATCACCTCGCCGCGAAAATACCGCGAATCGGTCATGAGCCCCGACGAGGCGTTGGGCTACATGCTCAAGGGCGCGGGCACCGATTTCGATCCGGTGCTGCTCAAGGTGTTCATCCGCATGATGGGGATTTATCCGGTGGGAACCATGGTGCTGCTGGACACGGGCGAGATCGGAATCGTGCGCTCCGGCCGGGTGGACGGGCCGTCGGATCGGCCCCATCTGGTTCATCTGATCCCGGACCCGGAAAACGGATTCCAGAAAGGCGGGGAGCTGGACCTGATGGCGCGAAAGCCCAAAAGCCGGGCCTACAAACGAAACATCGTCCGCACCTTCCACCCCTCCACCTTCGGCGTGCAGCCGGCGGATTTTTTATTTTAAAAGGCGGGCGGAATTGGGAAGGAATTCCAATTAATCCCTGCAACGGCAGGTTTTTACAAGGGGCGCTGCCGAACCCTGTCCCTTTCGAGGATTGTGAATTTTCCCGAAGAAGAGATTTCCGGCTGATCAAAAAATTTTTTCAAAATTTCAGCCGGTTCCGATGGATGGGCGGGAGTGAAACGGAAAAATATAATTCCAGGTGGCGGCGCAAGTTTCCGCCGATAAATCAATTCTCCATAATCCCGGTCGAAGGTCAGCAAAAGAAGGCGCTCTTCCACCGCCCTCTCCAAAACATCTGTGTCCGCGAGACCAGGGCTTTCCTCCAGAATGGACGCCACGCCGTAGCCCCATTCCCGCAAACGCAAAATACTGGCACGGGGAATGTTCTCATTTGCGAGAAGTGGAGTCATGCCACGAGACGGTTGATCAGATAGAGGGAATCTTCTTGGATACAATCGGCGGCGAAAGCGAATACCGCCGATAAAGCCGCTTCGTTGAGGGTTGGATAGTTTTCAAGAACTTCCTCCCGCGTCCACCCCGCTCCGAAAAGTTTCAGGATGAAATCGACGGACAACCGAGTTCCCTTGACCACCGGCTTGCCCACCAGCACATCCGGATCGGAATGGATGAATTCCCGCCAGTCGTCGGTTTGCATTCCACGATCGATTTCCATTTTCAATCCCTTCAAGAAGCATCAACGGTTCGGGCCGCCATGCCGACCGTCGCCGCCGCGAGAATGAAACCAATTCCCACCAGGAATTTGGTCCTGGCGGAACCGGTTGGCCGGCTCGGGTCCAGCACGGCGTCCGATGGATCATCCGGATTGTAATAAACCGTGACCGCCGCGTCCACCGGGAATTCACGGGCCGTCGCCTCGGCCTCGCGGGCGGAGGTCACCACGGGACCAAAACGGACCTTCTTTCCGGCGTGGGCGGTCCCGTCCACTTCATAGCGGTAACGGATGAAGGCCCGATACTTTTTTCCGCGATGGGCCTTCTCGTTTTTCCGCACCTCGCTTTTGTAGACCGTCCCAGCCGCCGTCGGCCAGGAAAGGGCTTCCCGGCCGTCTTGAAAATCCAAAACGGCGGAACCGGCAATCCCCAACCCCAACAGCCCGCCCAGAACGGCCAGCAGTACCCCGCCGTTCATTTCCGAAAACGGCTTCATCTTGAGAAGAAGCACCGGCGCGGCCAGGATCAGCACCGTGAGGAGTTGCTTGGTCATGAGGCTTCCCCTTTCGGATTGGAGATTGGACGGAAAGCCCGCCGCACCCGGGAGCGGCGATTGGCATTCAAGGCCGCGATTACGCCTCCGCCGGCCGTCCCGTGTCGAACACCACCGCGCCCAAATCGGCGCTCCCGGCTCTGCCGCTTCTCAGGGATTTCGCCTCGTCGAGTTCCAGGGCGATCCCTTGAAACCGGTACACCAATTCTCCACTTTCCGTCACGTCCGTATCGCCTCCCAAGTCGAGCACGATCTCATTGAGCAAAGATTCCAGTTGCGCTTTTTCCACGGGGGCTTCTTCCGCGCCCCGGTTGATCCGTTCCAAATACTGCGCAAGCGTTTGGGGCGCTCCTTTGGCCTCGTAGATCGCCTTGAATACCTTTTTTTGCAAATTCCTTTGAATTCTCGCCCGGTTGGCCTTTCTGTATTTGATGTGGCGCATCAGCGGAACGAGGAAGAAAAGCGATGAAAACAGGAGGGGGATAAACCCGAAATAGGTGTAAAAGAACAAAGCCCCTTCGGCCTCAAACTCCGCGACGAAGTCGGCCGGAACGGTTACCGGAAAGAAGAAGAGAATGCGATAGGCAAAATCTTCCCCATGGGTTCCCAGGATGTCCCGCAGGAATCCGAAAAACCGGAAGACTTCGAACGAAACGATCCACGTCGTAAAATTCAAAAAGAAAATCAACGCATTGCGCCAGGAAGTATTGCCGGTGACTTCGTACTCGGGTTCATATTCGTCCCAATACCATATAATTTCTCCGGTTTCCGCCTTCCCCGTTCCCCGCACAATCTCGTTAAATTCTCCGAACATCGCCCCTTTTTCGCTCACATGGACGTCGCCCTTGAAGCGAATCAGGCAATCGGTGAAAAATTCCCGGGCCTGATTCAGCGTCCATCCGGCGAGACCGATCAGTTCCGAAATGACGAGTATGCCTTTCTGCTCCCGCAAGTAGACGGCCACTTCCTTTTCGTTGTTCAATGGATCAATTTCGACCCGTTTGGGTCCAAAAACAAAATCGTAAACGGATGCGACGAAATTCTTTTTTTGGGGGTTGATAATGCCGGACTTGGACTTGAATTTTTTATAGGTGTACCCCATGCGGTCTTTTTGTTCGAAAATGTCTCCGGTATTCGTTTTCCATCGAAAAAGGGAAAAGAAAATGCGGCCCAGCGATCCGAAAACCTGAACGACGAGTTCCACGACGGTGTGGAAAAAAGCGGAAAAAAGGCCGGACAACATCCCGCTTGAAGAATCGCCGCTTGCGCCGCCCGAGTGATCGGAATCGCCCAGCTTGGACCCCAAAAAATAAACAAGCAGGCCAATGATGATAAAAAAGGAGATAAAAAAATAAAAAACCAGAGTGAATGCAATCCATATCTTGAAAATAAACATGAACACATTCCAGAGAAATTCCCCCGCCATGGTCATGATTTCCCGAAAGGAAACGCGACCGCGCCGCCGGAGAGGGGGGCCGAAATCATAAATTAAATCGCCGTTTTCCGTAACTTGAAGGCGGCAAATATATTTTTGGATTAATTCATCCAGCGCATCCTTGGCATGGTCAACGGATATTCCGGTCATTGCGGAAGCTTCGTTAACGGTAAAACGCCCCTGCCCTTCCTTGAGTTTCCGTTCGAGCTGAAGAATGGCCGTTTCCAAAGAAATCCCTTTCCGTTTATCGTCCTACCGCTGGAAATCCCGGGCCGGGTATGGCCGCCGAAGTTCCGCGAGGCGTGAATTCCCCGGTCCCGCTTTGGACCCCGGCTATTTCCGCTGGTTTCGAAAAATTTTGGCGCAATAAAGATTTCGCCCATAATCCGAATTCCAAGTAGCAGAATTTAGGATAATGAGCAATCATTTCTTATCCATTCCGAGTTGACGGTACGGGTTCAGTTGAATGGAAATTCAAATGAAATCAGCAGGTTGACATAAAAAGCCATTGGCACGGCGGGGCAGGAAGGTTTGCCCCGGAAGGCGGGAGGAAACGTATTGGAGATTTTCGACGGATACGTTGGGAAAAGGAGGAAAATTGGGGGCGTTTTGGGAAAGGCGGGAACCAAGGGGATTCCTGAAAATTGAAATACCGTCCGGACGCCGGCCTAGGGAATAAATTCCCCGGTTAGGTCCGAAAAAGCCCGCTAAAGCGGGCTCCAAGCGGGTCTATCGTTCACTGGAGGTGAGCGCCCTTATTCTTGATTGCAAATCGCCCATTGCGGCCAGCCACCGACTTCCTATGGGCAGCCAAAGGAAACGGCATTGCCCAATCAGCGGGGTCAGAGCGTCTTCAAGTACGCCACCACCCCGTCCACCTGGGCTTCGGGCCGCCGCGAACAAAACGATGGCGGCCGAGGCGATGGCGATCACCGTGCCGGCCACCCGCTGGTTTTGGGTCACTCTCATGGTTCATCTCCTTGGTTTGCGCTCCGGAACCGCTTCCCGGGAAACCCGGGAAGCGGTTCCCAGATCAAAAATCCGGCGTCTCCATCGGTGGAAGAGATCGCGAGCCAAGGCGCTTCATTCGAACGCCCCGGATTCGCGCATCCGTTTCCGAAGAAATCGCGGACGTCTTCGTTTCTCCCTGGCCGTAAAAACCGGAGACGGTTCCCCGTCAGTCCAGAAACGAAAAAATCTCCAGGTGAATCCGGCCGTCCGGAACGCCCAGTTCCTTCAGCGTCTTCACCACCGATTCGGTGAGCCCCGGAGGGCCGCAGACGTAAAAGCCGGCCTTGCGGTCGTTGAGCTGGCCGCCGCAGAGCCGCCGGATTTTCTCCCGATCGATGACGCCCCGTTCGCCGTCCCAATCGTCCGGCGGATTTTCGAGCACATGGTGGACCTTCAGGCGGGGGTGCTTCCCGGCGGCGATCTTCCGCAACTCTTCCCCAAAAACAATGTTTTCCGCGTCGGGATTGCCATAGAGAAAGGTGACGCGCCGGGTATCCTGGGTGTCCCGCAGATGGCGAATCATGCTCCGCAACGGCGTCACGCCGATGCCGCCGGCGATGAACACCAGCTCCCGCTCGTCGGGGTGGAATTGATGGGAAAACCGGCCAAAAGGTCCGTGGACCGCCGCCGTGTCGCCCTTTTGAACCCCGTCCATGGTGGCGGTGTAATCGCCCAGGGATTTCACGGTGATCGTCACATGGCCCTTTTCCGTGGGGCTGGAGGAAAGGGTCCAATGATGTTCCTCCACCGGCGCGTCGTCGGCCCGATGAAAGGTGAAAAAGGCGAACTGACCGGGCGCGTACCGGAACACCCGTTCCTTCTTGGGCGGCGCCAGCATGATCGTTCGAACATCCGGCGCTTCGGAAACCACGTCGATGACCCGGTATCGCTTTTGGTCCAGCCGGCGGGGACGGACCCACCGATGGTACACCAACGCCGCCAGAGAAATCGCGCCCAGCAGCGGCCAGAGCTGCCGAAGGGGCGCGTGGCTCAAATCATGGCCGGCGATCCAGGAATGGACGAATCCCAGCACCAGAATCCCGGGAACCAAAACGTTGTGAACGAGTCGCCACCGCTCGAAGGACAAGCCGAACCGCCGCTGATACAGGCTGACCAGGACGTTGGCCGCCAGCAGCGCCAGGGCCAGCTTTCCCGCCCAGATGTACCAGGGCAGATCCAGCCGGAACAGGAGCCCCCAACCGGCGCCGCCGGCCGCCAGCAGCAGCGGGTGCAGCAGGAGCAGCGCCGTGGCGAAGACCGCCATCCAGCGGTGAAAGCGGACCAAGATGTCCAGGCCGAATTCCCGTTCCACCGGCTTGAAACGGCCCGTCAAGAAAACCTGAAGACTCAGAATCACCAGCGCCACCAAGGCCGCGGCCCGGCCGGCCTCGTAAATCAAGCCTTTGTCCCCGCCGCCATCGCCGAAGATCAGCGCCATCGCCGGCGGCGAGAGGATGGCCAGCACGTAGGCGCCAATCCACAACAGTCCTTTACCCATCTTTGGAACCTCCTTCCGATCCGATGCCGCGAAAAAAGACGGCGGCGCCGACTTCGCCCATTGGGGAAAAGTCGGCGCCGCCGATACGTACCAACTCGGGTCGATCAGACCCGTTCATACCGTCCCATGATCACCGCGTTGTCGATGACATGGCCGGTCATTTCCCGCTGCACCGTCACCTTGTCGGTTTTCTCCGGCAGGTCCAGCGGCGCGTCCAGGGCGTAGGCGTAAAAGAAGTAGCGATGTTCCCGATCCGGCGGGCAGGGGCCGAAGTAGCCGGTCTCCCCGTTGGTGCCCAGCCCCGGGGTGCCCGGCGGCTCCTGGCCTTCGGGAATCTCCCGCACGTCGGGCGGAATGTTGAACACCACCCAATGGTCCCAAACCCCGTCCTCCCGCACGTTGGGCGGCACGTCGGGGTCGTCCATGATGAGCACCAGCGCCTTGGCCTCGGCGGGGACGCCGGAAAGCCGCAGGGTGGGATTCACGTTTTCGCCGTCGCAGGTGTACTTGGAAGGAATTTTGCCTTCATTTTCAAACGCCGTGCTGGTCAGTTCCATTTGTGCCTCCTGTGTTGGGTTGATCGATTCAAGGAAATGTCTCCATCCGTTCGGAGTTCCGGCTTTCGGCGAAATGGGCGTCCCGCCCGCCACCAAGGTTCCAACGCCCAACCGCCTGAAGGCGGAACTCCAAACTCATCCGTCCCGTCCCCACGCGGACCCGCCTAAAGGCAATACCGTTCACTTTGGGATTTCCAAAAGACGAATGTGCCGGATTGTCCGAGGGCGAATGCAATTCGCCCCTACAAATTTTCGCCAAAATGAACGGTATTGCGCCTAAAGGCGGAACTCCGAACTTGCGGGGCTACGCCCCGAATTTTTCCAGACGGCCGGCGTGGGCGACGGCCAGGGGCATCAGCTCCCGGGCCGGAATATGGGGTCCCAGTGCGCCCGCGAGGCAGGTTCGCTCGCCAAAGGTCTCCACTCCGTCCTTGCGCATAAGGCGGGACCAAAGCAGCACGGGAACCGGGTGCCAGCTGTGGGACTTCATCTGGGACGGGGTGGAATGGTCCCCGGTCACCAGGATCACGTCCGGGTTCAGCCCGGTGATTCGGGGAATGGTGGCGTCCAACTCTTCGATGAGGGCCCGCTTCTTTTCGTAATCCCCGTCCTCGCCGGCGCTGTCGGTCTTCTTGAAGTGGATGAAGAAGAAATCGTAATCCTTCCAGTTGTTTTCCAGCGCCACCAACTCCTGTTCCCAAGTGTCGCCGCCGGCCAGCACGTCCATCCCCACCAGCTTGGCCACGCCCCGGTACATGGGGTAGGCCGCGATGGCGGCGGCCCGAACGCCGAAAACCTCCGGAAACTGGGGCCAGTCGGGTTTTTGGGAAAAACCGCGCATGAGCGCCATGTTGGCCGGGGCGTCGTCCTTCAGCACATCCCGGGCGGCGTCCACGAATTTGCCCACCAGCTCGGCGGTTTTCTCGGAATCTCCGTTCAGGGCCCGGGGCTTCAGCGCCTCCTTCCCGGTCTGCTGGGGATCGGTGTCGGCCAGATCGCCGCCGAGGCCATCGCCCCGCAGAATCAGCGTGAATCGATACTCCTTGACCGGCTTCACGAAGATTTCCACGCCGGGGATCTCAATCTTGGAAAGCTTTTCGCAGAGGGCCGCGCCGGTTTCCGTGGGAATGCGCCCGGCACGGCGGTCGGTCACGGCCCCGGATTCGTCCACCGTGCAGAAATTGCCTCGCGCCGCCACGTCGCCGGGTTTCAGGTCGAATTGAACGCCCAGGGCGGAGAGTACGCCGCGGCCCACCTGGTAACGGATCGGATCGTAGCCGAACAGGCTGAGATGAGCCGGGCCGCTGCCGGGCGTGATGCCCGCGCCAATGGGACGATGGAGCCCGCAAATCCCTTCGGCGGCCAGCGCGTCCAGGTTGGGGGTGTTGGCGGCTTCCAGTTCGGTGAAATCCTGGCCGTCGCCGGGCAGGCCGCCAAGGCCGTCCATCACCAGAAGAACAATTTTGGTATCCGCCGGCCGTACCCGCTGCTGAATGAATTCCAGTTCCATCTTCGCCGCCTTTCTGAAAATGCGATCGCCGATGACCGTCGCCTTCCGAACGCGGATTCCCGACCCGCTTTCAAATCAGATTGAATCGAATTTGAAATCGGGGGCCGGTATCGCGGAACCGGCGAAAGGCGACGGTCGATTTTTAGCCGTTTTTCGATTTCGTAGCAGACCCGGCGACGCCGATCCAGCGAAATTCCCGGGGGATTGGAAAAAGACCTTACGCCGACCGATCGGCCAGCGCCGCCACCGCCGGCAGGGTCTTGCCTTCCATGAATTTCAAAAACGCGCCGCCCCCGGTGGAAATAAAAGCCATTTGCTCCGCAACGCCAATGTCTTTGACCGCCGCGGCCGTGTCTCCGCCGCCCACGTACACGTCGGCGTCGATCTCCGCCAGCCGGCGGCCCATCCCCCGCGTTCCGGAATTGAAGGATGGAATCTCGAAAACGCCCAGCGGCCCGTTCCAAATGACCGTGCGGGCCTTCAAGAGGCGCTCGGTGAAGGCGTCCACGGTTTTCGGGCCGACGTCGCCCACCTGCCAGCCCTCCGGCACCTGGCCGGGGGTGACGGTTCGGGTCTCGGCGTCTTCGGCGATTTCCGGGGCGACCACCAGATCCGTGGGCAACACGATCCGATCGCCGAACCGGTCCAGCAGACTCTTGGCGGTGTCCAGCGCCGATTCTTCGACGCCGCCGTTGATGATGTCGGCCCCCGCGGCCTTGAGAAACGTGATGCCCATGGCGCCGCCGATCAGCAATACCTCGGACATTTCCAGCAACCGCTCGACGACGCCGACCTTGTCCGCCACCTTGGCGCCGCCCAGCAATGCCGCCACCGGCGTTTCCGGGCGATCCCGCAGTTTTTCCAAGGTGGTCAACTCCCGTTCCATCAAAAGCCCGGCAACCCCGGGCAGATATTCGGCCACGCCGGCGGTGGAGGCGTGGGCCCGGTGGGCCGTGCCGAAGGCGTCGTTGACGAACAGATCCACCCCGTCGGCCAGCCGCCGGGCAAACATGGGATCGTTGTCCTTTTCCCCGGGATGAAACCGGGTGTTTTCCAGCAGAATCACATCGCCGGGCTTCAACGCCGCCTTGGCCGCTTCGGCCTCCGGCCCCGCGCAGTTGTTCAGTTTAAGGACCGGATGGTCCAACAGCTCTGAAAGGCGGTCGGCCACCGGGTCCATCCGCAATTCGTCCACCACTTTCCCGCCGGGCCGACCCAGGTGGGAGCACAGCGCCATCCCCGCGCCGGATTTCAACAGGTGGCGCAGGGTGGGCAGGGCGGCGACCAGCCGATTGTCGTCCCGCACCTTCCCGTCGGCCAACGGGACGTTGAAATCGGCGCGCACGAGCACCCGCTGGTTCTTCAGCGTCACATCCTTCAGCGTCTTTTTATGCAACATCGGAAACTCCTTTCCGGGTTTTGGAAACCGTTTGGCTTTCCGGCCGCCCCGACCGGTTTCCCCCGCCCGGAACGCGCCAAACCGGGATCGTTCCGAAAACGGACGCCGGCAAACCGGGTCCAACCGCTTCGGGGCCCCAACCGCCGACCAAGACCCCGTCGGGACCACGGGGTCCCGCGCCCTGACCCGCGCAGGGGTTGGAACGCGACCATTCCCGAATCAGTAGCGCATGAGGGCCGCCACGGGGCCTTGGCCGGGCACTTGGGCGGGGGGCAGCGGAAACACCGATCCGCCTTTCAGCAGGGTCTGGCCGGCGACCAGGTCCAGCAGGTCGCCCTCTCCGGGCTTGGGTTCCGCGCTTAGATTCAAGGTGTCGGTGTCGGGATCGTATCGACCGAATTGCCGCACGCCTTCGGCGATCAGCAGCGTGTCCACCCGGCCGTGCAGCGCGGCCGGCAAAATCCGGCGGAGATCCCCGGAGGCGTGATCCCCGTTGGACGCATTCATGAACCGATCCACCGCCCCCATGCGTTCCTGTTCAATTTGGGGCGTCAGGGCTTGCCAGGCCTCGTCGCGCAAGTCTTCCGGAGATCGCTCGTCGGGGTTGCCGCCCACGTTTTGGACCGCCAGGTAGGGGTAGGTGTTCACTTCCCGGAATATGGAGACCAGCGGCTCCGCCCCGACCAACACCAGAGGTGCGTTGCCGCCGCCGAGAACCTCGTTCACGCCGGTGCGAACCGCCCGGCAAAACCGGGTCATGACTTCCGCGTCGTCGTTCCCACCGCCGCCTTGGCCGTGGTAGACCGCCGCCCGGCGATCCCCGCCCTCTCCGGTTCCGGTGTGGAACTGCAACTGCTTCTGGGGCAGATCGAAGGCCAACGCCTCCTGAAGGCTGGCGGGCATCTCTTCCGGTTCAATCTCTTGCGCCGTCTGCCGGGTGCAGCGAAACAGCCGGGTGTTTTTTCCGCTGAGGGCCAGCACGAAAAAGCGCCGGTCCTCGGCCACGAAGCCGATGAGCGGCTTGACGTGAAACCGGCCGGTGACGATGGCCAACTCCTCGAAGCCGATGGGCAGCCGGTAGGTTTCCATTCCCTTTTGGGAAAGGAACGCCGCAAGCCCGTCGGACTGTTTTTGCCAGAAGGCGTGATCGTCCACCCGTCGGCGGGCCGGATCGAACACGGCGTCCGGCGCCGGATCGCCGGCCGCTTCGGCCCAAAGAGATTCGGCCCGCTTCACCAGATTTTTAAAGCGGATGGGATTTTGCCGGGTTTCCGGCCCCCGTCGCTCGGTCGGCATATAAATGGAAACGGCCATGCCGTTTTGAAATTCGAGCAGTTGGTTCAATTTTTCCGTGGTGAGTCGGTCCATGAGACCTCCTTTCGCTTCACATTTGGACATCCGGTTCATCTTCCGCGAACTCTATCGGTCGGGGACGACAAACAGAATGGGGTAAAGCCTGTATCCTCCGGAACGCCGAAAAGTAAATTTTACTCCTCGCCAATTATTTCCCGAAACCGGGCTTCGTCGATCACCGGCACTTCGCGGGCTTCGGCGTCCGCCAATTTGGTTTCGCCGGGCTCTTCCCCCCGCACCAGATAATCGGTTTCGCCGCTCACGGAACTCGTGGCTCGGCCCCCGAGCCGTTCCACGCGCCGTTGGGCTTCGTCGCGGTTCATGGAATCCAGGCGTCCGGTGAAAACGAAGGTCGTGCCGGAGAGGGCGGTTCCGCCGTCCCCGACCCGAATCGGCTTCGGCCGAACACCGACTTTTCGGAGATCGTCCAGAACCGCGCGGTTTTCCTCGCGCCGAAAAAAATCCACGATGGAACGGGCGATTTCCGGTCCCACCTCTTCCAGCGACTCCAGGGTTTCGGCATCCGCCGACATCATCTCGTCCAAAGTTCCCAAGTTCCGGGCCAAAAGGCCGGCCAAGTGTCCACCAACGTGGGGAATGCCCAGGGCGTAGAGAAAGCGGTCCAGCGGCGGTTCCCTGGTTTCTTGAATCGCCTCGTGGAGTTGTCGGGCGGACCGTTCGGCGAATCCCTCCAGGGATTCCAGGGTCTCCGGGGAGAGTTTGTAGAGATCGGCGACGGTGTCCACCAGCTCTTTTCGAATCAGGAGGGCCGCGGTTTTCTCGCCCAGGCCGTCGATGTCCAGTCCGTCCCGGGAGGCGTAGTGGACCAGCCGCCCGATTTGCTGGGCCGGGCAGGACAGCCCCGCCGGACAGCGATGATAAGCGCCGTCCCGGACGATCTCCGCCTCGCAGGAGGGGCAGGCGTCGGGCATTTCGAAGGGCGCGTTGCGGGGTTTTCCCGGCCGCTTGACGCGCTCCACCACTTCGGGAATCACGTCTCCCGCCCGGGCCACCCAAACGGTATCGCCGGCGCGAAGATCTTTTTCCGCCACCTCGTCGGCGTTGTGGAGGCTGGCCCGGCTCACGGTGACGCCGCCCACCTCCACCGGACGCAGCAACGCCACGGGCGTCAGAATCCCGGTGCGTCCCACCTGCACAGCGATCCGCTCCAGCCGGGTGACCTCCTCCCGGGGCTCGAATTTCCAGGCCATGGCCCAGCGGGGGCTCCGATCCCGCTCCCCCAGCGCCTCCCGAAGCCGGTAATCGTCCACCTTGACGACGACGCCGTCGATTTCGTAGTCCAGCTCCATCCGTTCATCGGCAAGGTCCGCATGGTACTTCCGGATCGTTTCCAGATTCTCCGCCTTGCGACAGCGGGGGTCCACCCGAAGCCCCCATTCCGGAAGCGTCTCCAGCATGTCCCAGTGCCGGTCGAAGGCGGCCATGTCCGAGGCGAGAATCTCGTACACCACCAAGTCCAGCGGGCGATGGGCCACCGCCGCGGGGTCGAGCTGGCGCAGGGTGCCGGCCGCCGCGTTGCGGGGATTGGCGAAGGTGGACTCTCCCTGGGCGATCCGTTCTTCGTTCAACGCCTGAAAGCCCTCCCGCCGCATGAACACCTCGGCCCGGACGGCCAGGAATCCCGGCCAGGCGACGTTGGTGCGCAGCCGCAGCGGCAGGGCGCGGATGGTTTTGAGATTCTCGGTGATCTCCTCGCCGGTCTTTCCGTCGCCCCGGGTCACGCCCCGAACAAATCGCCCCTCCCGGTAGACCAGCTCCACCGAAAGGCCGTCAAACTTGGGCTCCAGCACGTAGGAAACGGGACGATCCCCGGCGCGCTCCCGGACGAATCGATCGAAATCGGCCACCGCCTCCTCTTCCAGGGCCGCGTCGAGGCTCAACATGGGCGCGGCGTGTTCGGCGGAAGGCAGGGCGTCCAAAGGTTCGGCGCCCACCCGCCGGGTCGGGGAATGCTCGGTCTGGACGGCGGGAAATTCCGCCTCCAGCCGTTGCAGCCGGCGAAACAGCCGGTCGTAGGCCGCGTCGGAAATCTTGGGGTCGTTCCGGATGTAGTACTGGTGATCGTGATGCCGGATGGCTTCCCGCAGTTTTTCGGCCTCTTCCTCGGCCTCGCCCTTGTCCAGGCCGCTCGCGTCCGGAAAGGAAACGGAATTGGGATCGGTTTTCAGGGTCTCCAGGTTCACGACGACACCTCCCGCTGATGGATCAATCCTTCGGCCATTCGATCGACAGCATGTCGGCCAGGGATTGGGCGTTTTCCGCCGCGTGGCCGGCCTCGTCGTTGTCGAAAAAACAATACACCGTCCGCCCCTGCCGCAACCACGCGGAGATGGCCCCGGCCCATCCGGCCAAGGTCTGGGCGTCATATTTTCCCCGATAGGCTTCGCCCGGCCCGTGCAGCCGGATGTAGATCAGATCGGCCGTGACCGCCCGGGGCGATTCGTGTCCCGCCAGTTCGTAGATGCAAAACGCCACCCCGGCCCGTTCCAGGGCCGCGATGGCGCGATCGTCGTACCAGCTCGGGTCCCGAAACTCGATCGCGCAGCGGAATTCCTCCGGCAGGGCCGCGAGAAAAGCGTCCAGCCGATCCGGATTGAAGCGCCAGTTGGGCGGAAGCTGGAACAACAACGGCCCCAGCCGGTCGCCCAGCCGCTTCAATCGTTCCACGAAAGGCGGCAGAGTTTCCTCCGGGTCCTTGAGCTTTTTCATGTGGGTGATGTAGCGGCTGGCCTTGGCGGCGAAGCGAAATCCCTCCGGCGCCGTTTCCCGCCATCGGTCGAGGGTTTTTTCGGACGGAAGCTGATAGAAGCTGTTGTTGATTTCCACGGCGGGAAGACGCCGGGCGTAAAAATCGAGATGGGAAAAGCCGTCTTCCCGGCCGGAATCCGGATAAAAGGGCCCGACCCAGTGATCGTATCGCCAGCCCGAGGTTCCGATAAAACAGGGAGATTCCATGGCCGCCTCCCAAAAAAACGACGGCGGCGCCGTCGGTCGCGCGGGCTCCGTGGTTCAGCCCGCGGACGCGAGGCGCCGCCGTGTCATTCGCTTCAGGTTGCCGAATCAGGTACCCCGGGGAACGTCCTTTTCTTCGGGATTCCCGGGAGCGTCGGGATACTTGCCGGGAGCGTCGGGCGCTTCCTTGTCAATTTCGCGCTGTTGTTCCTCCTTCAGGTTCTTCACCCGGTTTTCTCCGCCCTTGTCCTGATCCTGCATCTCCTCCAGATTGCTTTTTTCCATGGATTTCTGGTCCGTCATTGAATCCTCCTTTGGTTAAGATTCGTCTTCACATTATCGAGAAGCGAACCGCCGCGCCATCGGGGGGAACCTGTAGAAACCCCCAAAAAAGGGAGGAGCCCCTTGGCCAATCCGAGCGATTCCGCCGCGCCGCTACACTTCCCGGACGGCCTTTCTACCGGGAATCCTCCGTATCGGGACTACCGTCGGAACAAAAAAATCCCCGCGAGGCCGGGCCGGGCGGGGACGGCGCGCCGGGACAACACCGGCGAATTCGGATACTTGGAAACCGACGGTCGGCGTCAGAAGGGCCAGAGTCGTTCGGCCGCCCGCCGGGTCCAGACTTCCACTCGATCCATCCATTTGGCGACCGGGCGGGTGCGGGAAGCGATGATGCCCAACGCCGGTATCCAGAGCAAAAAGCCGGGCATCCCGGGCGGAATGGAGAGCAACAGACCGATCACCGCCAGCAGGGCGGCCCCGGACAGCATTGCCACCGACACCCACCAGCGCTCCCCGCGGTTGCTTCGCCGCCGGTACTCGTTCCGAAAGCGTTCGCCGGGGGTGTCCTTCAGAATGGTTCGCACCCGGCCGCGCCAGCGCTGCCAAGGGGACCCGTTTTCGCCTGATGAAGTCGTTTTTTCGTTCATATTGGAAATCCTACTCCGAAAACGTCCAAAAAGAAATACCGTCAATCTCCCATCCGGGCGGCAACATCCATGGCGAACCGTTCCGGGGCGGGCGCCGATGATCCAAGCGGGAGGTTCTCTCTTGCCCAAAAATTTCCCCATGCCCGCAACCGCCGGAAAACCCGTTCGTTCAACCCGCCAACTGGTTGTTTCCGGGAGATCCTGTGCTACAATGAAACGTCGGCGCCGCTCGACGGCCCACCGAAAACCTTCCGCCCGGGAAACCGATCCCGGCTTATGCCATGGAACCCCAAAGCATGGACCCGAAACCCCATCCCGCCGCCACCGTGGTCCCCCTTCGCACCGGGACGCTCGGAATGGAAGTGCTGCTGCTCCGCCGCAACCCCGCCCTGGCCTTTCATGGCGGCGCCTGGGTGTTTCCCGGCGGCCGGGTGGACGACGCGGATCGCGCCCCGGCCGGGGAAGCCGATCCCTTGGCCGCCGCCCGCCGGGCCGCCGTCCGCGAGGCCCGGGAAGAGGCCGATTTGACCTTCGCGCCCGAGGGGCTGACGCCTCTTTCCCGCTGGACCACCCCGCCCGGCTTTCCCCGGCGCTTCGTGGCCTGGATTTTTCTGGCCGAGGCGGAAACCGGCCGGGTTCGGGTGGACGGCGGGGAAATTCACGAGCACCGATGGATGTCGCCGGAGGCGGCGCTGATCGCCCACGAAACCGGGGCGCTTCCCCTGCCGCCGCCCACCTTCATCACGCTGGTGTCGCTTTCCGGCGTGAAAACGCCCGAGGAAGCCCTGCGAAGCGCGGCGGCCCGCAAGCCCCGCTTTTTCGTGCCCCGGGTTCTGGAAATCCCCGGCGGCCGGTGTTCCCTCTACCCGGGCGACGCCGGGTACGCGGCCCGGGACCTGGATCGACACGGCCCCCGCCATCGGCTGTGGATGAACGGAAAGCCGTGGCGGTATGAATGTACCCTGGCCGAGCCCGCCGCCGAAGTCCCAGGCTCCCAAGGACCGGCCGCGGAAACGGCGCCATGATTCCCGTTCATGGGAAGGTTCCGCCGGGAAAGAGCGGCGAAAGGCGACCGGGCCGGAATCAGGAGCCGGAGGCGACCCGATCCGCCTCTTCGGCCGGGGCGCTTCGGGGCAGCCGGAAGCTGACCGCCAGACAAATCAGGGCCGCGACCAGGGCGATCCGAAAGGCGATGTCCACGCTGTCGGCCACGGCCCGCCCCAGGGTTTCCCGGACGGCGACGGAGAGGCGGGCCTGAATTTCCGGTTGAAAGACGTTCTCCACGCTCCGCCGCACCAGTTCGGCGGTGTCCGCCGGCATTTTCTCCGCCAGGCCCCCATCGGCCAGCCGGTTGAAGGCGACCACGAACCGGCCGGTGACCAGGCTTCCGGCCACGCCCACGCCGATGGTGCCGCCCAGGGTCCGGGTGAACTGGTGGGCCGAGGTGGCCGTTCCCAGGTCGGCGTCGCCGACGCTGTTTTGCACCACCAGCAGCGTGCCGATGGAGACCGCGCCCATGCCGATTCCCGCCACGCCCAGCGCGGCGGAACAGAGGGCCAGCGACATTTCGCTGGAAAAGTTGGCCGTCCAGACGCCGCCGGCCGCCAGGCAGACCGCGCCGAACAGGACCGCCCGCCGTTCTCCGATTCGGTGGGCGAGCTGGCCGGTGAAAAGTGCCCCGGTGGACCAGCCCAGGCTGAGAGAGACCATGGCCAGCCCCAGTTCCGCCGGATTGCGTCCCAGGGCGCCCTGGATGAAGAGCGGCGCGTAGGTGGCCACGCAGAAGATGGCCACGCTGCTGAAAAAGACCGCCACGTTCCCGGCCCGAAATCCCTGAACCCGAAAGAATTTCAACGGCAGAATCGGCTCGGCGGCCCGTCGCTCCACCCCCAAAAAAGCGGCCGCTCCGCCCGCCGTCAGGGCGAAAAGCCCCAGAATCGGCGGGGACGACCAGGAATAGTCCCGGCCCCCCAGCAGAAAGGCCGCCAGCAGGGACAGCACCGTCGCCGTCAGCAGGGCCGCCCCGGCGTAATCGATGGCCGCGGACTTGCGCTTCTCCCGGGTTTCGTACAAAAAGAAGAGAATGCCGGCCATGGAGAGGCCGCCCAGGGGCAGGTTGATGAAAAAAATCCATCGCCAGGAAACATAGGTGACCAGCAGCCCCCCGAAGGTGGGTCCCAGCACGCTGGCCAGCCCCCAGACGAAGCTGGCCAGGCTCATCATCTTCCCCCGGCGGCCCGGCGCGGCGATGTCGGCCAGCACGATATAGGCCAGGGCGAAGTTGCCCCCCGCGCCGATTCCCTGCACCACCCGGGCCAGGGTCAGAAACATCATCGAGTCGGCCATCCCGGCCAGCACCGATCCCGCCAGAAAAATGCCGATGGAAACGGCGTACAACGTCCGGTTGGGAAACAGGTCCGACAGCTTTCCGAAGATGGGCAGGGCCACGGCCCGGCTGAGCATGTAGGCGGAAAAGACCCAGCTATACAGATGAAGGCCGCCCAGTTCGGCCACGATGGTCGGCATCACGGCGGACATCGCCAGCGTGTCCAGCGCGCCCAGAAACAGCGCCAAAAGGGTGGCGGGAACGAGAAATCGACGGCGGGCGTCGGCGGCCGGCCAAGAAACGGTCATGGAAGCTCCCAATGGAAAATTTCCGGCGGGTCGGCCCCCTCGCCGGTCGGAGGAACGGGCCGAAAAATCGTCGGATAAATTTTCAAAAATGGTTCCGACGGGAAAAAAAGCAAGCCCCCAACAAGTCCCCCGGCGTCGCGCCGACGGCGCTTTCGAAGATCGCCGGTTCCGGTTCGCCCCCGATGCTCCATTGCGGGCCGCCGGTTCTCGGTTGACAGCCTGGCCGGGGGGCGGATACGATGAAAATTGGCAATGACCAGTCGAGGTTTCAACCGATTGGCGGTGTCCGCCGCCTCGGGTTCGGAACCCCGTCCGAAATGCGCCGACGTCCCGGGCCTTTCTCGCCAGATTCCGCCCCGAAGGGGCGGGCTTGTTCGTCCCGCCTCCCGGCCCGCGACGCGGTCTCCATTCCCGCGGACGCACGTTGGAACCCAACGCCGGCGGCGGCGGACGAATCGGGCCGCCGCCCGGGGAGGCGAAAGCCGCGCCATGAAATCCAAACGCCTCCGGATCAAGATCAACCTCTCCATTCTGACGGCCTGCGTCGTGGTCGCCACGTTGTTCGGCGCGTTGTTCTTTCCCCTCGAAGCCCGGCGACGGGACAATCGGTTGGAGGAGATCCGCTTCTTCCTGGAGGCGGTCTACCAGCAGCGGCGGGAAGATTTGGCCAACGAGATTTTCGCGGAACAGCGGGCCGCCCTGGCCGATTCGCTCCGCCAGATTCGGGAGATCGAGGGGGTCGAGGCGCTGGCCGTCTTCGATCTGGAAGGTCGGCCCATGCTCGCCACCGCCGACGCCATTCCGCCCCCCCTGCCGCCGGAGACGCGGAGCGCCCTGAACGGAAACATCCGTTTTTATCGGACGAAAGGCGGGGAATCGCCTCTCGCGGTCTACGAAACCAACATTCAGGTAATCGGCGAGCGGGTCGGATATCTCCGAATCGTCTACGACCTAAGCCGCCTGGAACGGGAATCGGCCCTGACCCTGGGCCTTTTCTTCGGGCTGCTGGCGCTGACGCTGATCGTGCTGGCGGTGATGCTGAACCTGCTGCTGACCCGGTCGGTGCTGCGGCCGGTTTCGGTGCTCCGGGGCGCCATGCGCCGGGTCCAGGCGGGCCGCCTGGGGGAAACGGTACCCCTGGACAAGGCCGACGAGATCGGCGAAATGGCCGCCGCCTTCAACGAAATGTCCACCCGGCTTGACCAGCAGCGCCGGGAACTGCTCCAGTCCATCCAGGACCGGGACAAATATTTCGACCGGCTGGAAAAAAGCAATCGGGAACTGGAGGCCCTCAACGTGGGGCTGGAAGGACTGGTGGAGGAGCGAACCCAGCGGCTGCGCGATCGGAACGAGCGGTTGCGCCAGGAAATCCGCGAGCGGCGGCGGGCCGACCAGGAACGGAAGCGGCTGGAGGAACGGCTCAACCGGTCCCGGAAAATGGAGGCCCTGGGGCTGCTGGCCGGCGGCGTGGCCCACGATTTGAACAACGTCCTGTCCGGCATCGTCAGCTATCCCGACCTGATTCTGGCCGACCTGCCGCCGGACAGTTCGCTGGCCAACTCGGTCAAGGTCATCCGGGAATCGGGCCAGAAAGCGGCGGCCATCGTCCAAGACCTGCTCACCCTGGCCCGCCGGGGCGTGACCCAGACCCAGGTGCTCCATTTCAACGAGGACGTGGTCCGGGACTGCATGACCTCCCCCGAAATGGGGGCGTTGCGGGCCGATTATCCCGACGTCTGGTTCGAAAACCGGCTGGCCGACGGACTGCTGCACATCCGGGGCTCCGCCGTTCACCTGCGCAAAACGGTGATGAACCTGATGGTCAACGCCGCCGAGGCCCAGCCCGAAGGCGGCACCATCGTCATCGCCACGGAAAACCGATACGTGGATCGGCCCATTCATGGATACGATCGGGTGAACGAGGGAGATTACGTGCTGCTTCGGGTGGAGGATCGCGGAGTGGGCATCGCCCCGGAGGACCTGGAGCGGATTTTCGAGCCGTTCTACACCAAAAAGGTGATGGGCCGCAGCGGCACCGGCCTGGGGATGGCGGTGGTCTGGGGAACGGTGCAGGACCACCGGGGCTACATCAACGTCCGCAGCGCGCCGGGGGAAGGCAGCGCCTTCGAACTCTACTTTCCGGTGACCCGGGAGGCCCGGCCGGACGCCCCGGAACCGCCGAGGCTGGACGGCCTGATGGGCGAGGGCCGATCGGTGCTGGTGGTGGACGACGTGCCCGAACAGCGGGACATCGCGGCCCGCATGTTGGCCCGGCTGGGCTACGCGGTGGAAACGGCGGAAAGCGGAGAAGCGGCGGTCCAGCGATTGTCCGACGGCCCCGTGGACGCGCTGGTGCTGGACATGATCATGGAGCCGGGCATCGACGGGCTGGAAACCTACCGTCGCGTGGCCGACATTCGGCCGGGCCAGCCCGCCGTCATCGCCAGTGGATTCGCCGAAAGCGAACGGGTTCGGGAGGCCCAGGGGCTGGGGGCGGGGCCGTACCTCCGCAAGCCGTACACCTTGGAACGGATCGGCCGCGCCCTCCGCGAGGCGCTGGGCCGGCCCGAGGGGGACCGGCGGAGCGCGGCAATGTAGGGGCGCCGCTTGCCGCGCCCCGGCTTGCCGCGCCCCGGCCCCGGCGGGCATTGGCATTTAATCCAAGAATCCCTGCCACCGGAAAAAACCGACGACCTCATTCACGCACCGGGACGCGGCAAGCGACGCCCCCGCCCCACAAGGCGTCCCGCAGTCCCGAGGCCCGGCGGATGGGCCGCCGGACGGCGTCGCGAAAAATGCCCGGCGCGACCCAAAGATCGGCCCGTCGGATGGCGCGGGTGAGACCGGTGTAGACCAGTTCCCGGGTGAGCACGGGAACGTCGGCGTCCGGCAACAGCAGGAGCAGCCGGTCGAACTCCGAACCTTGACTTTTGTGGACGGTCATGGCGAAAACCGTCTCGTGCTCCGGCAGCCGCAACGGCGCCACGCGCCGAATCCCGCCGCCCTCCTCCGGAAAAAAAACCGCCGTGCCGCCCTTCCCGTCCGGCAGCGTCAGCCCCACGTCCCCGTTGAACAGCCGCAGCGAATAATCGTTTCGGGTCACCATCACCGGCCGGCCGGGATACCATTCCACCCCGCTTTGGATCATTCCCGACCGGCGCAGAATCCGCTTCGCCAACTTGTTGACGTTCTCCACTCCAAAAGGGCCGGAGCGCACCGCGCACAGCAGCCGGAAGCCGTTGAAGGCGGCAAAGGCCGCCTCGGGATCGTCCAGCCGGTCCAAGTAGGCCCCGAACGCCCGGCGAACCGGGTCGGTCAGGGCCTCCTCCAGTTCCGCCCGGGCCGGGAGCGCCTCCCAGCCGATGTCGTCGAATTCCCCCGAACGGGCCAGCCGAAGCGCCTCGTCTCCGTCCCCGGCGTTCACGGCCCGGCTCGCCGCCCGAATTCCGCTGGACTCGCCAAACCGATAGCTCCGTTGCAGTTCCACAATGCCGTCGGCCAGGCCGGAGGTTTCCGCCTCCGCGATCTCGCAGGAGGGCGGCGCGCCGGTCAAATCGGCCAGCTCGTCGCAAAACGCGCCGGAAAACCGGTGGACCGTGCCGGTGTCGCAGATGTCGCCCAGGACCGCGCCCGCCTCCACCGAGGCGAGCTGATCCCGGTCCCCCAGCAGAATCAGCCGGGCGTCGGGGCGCAGGGCGGAGGCCAGCCGCGACATCATGGCCAGGTCCACCATGGAGGCCTCGTCCACCACCACGGCGTCGGCGGGGATGGGATTTTCCGGCCCGCGCCGAAAGCGGCCCGGCCCCGGCAGCCAGCCCAGCAGCCGATGCAAGGTGATCGCCCCGGAGGGAACGGCGTCCCGCACCGATTCCGGCAGACTTTCCCGCTGGCGGCGGATCGCCTCGGAAAGCCGGGCGGCCGCCTTTCCGGTGGGCGCGGCCAGGGCCACCCGGAAGTTCGGGCCGTGCTGTTCGATCAACAGCGCCAGAATCCGGGCCACGGTGGTGGTCTTGCCGGTGCCCGGACCGCCGGAAATGACGCAGAATCGGCGTGTCAACGCCGCCGCCGCGGCCACCTGCTGCCAGTTGGTTTCGGCCTCGGCGCCAACTTCTTCGGCGGGAAACAGCGCTTTGAGCCCCGCCGCGAGAAGAACTCGGTCCACCGTCGGGAGATTGGCGACCCGACGGCGAATCTGTTCGGCCAAGGTTTGCTCGTATTCGTGGTAACGGTGAAGATAGAGCCGATTTTGGGCGTCCAGGATCAAGGGACGGAATTCGCCGGGACGGCCGACCACGGCGGTGGCGTGGAGGGCGGTGCGCCAGGCGGCGAGGTCGGGGGCGGTTTGGGGGGTGTTGGTTTCCGTGGGGTTGTCGGCCGGACGGGCACGGATCGGCATGGATTGAGGAGCCGCCCACGGACTTTGATCGCCGCCGGAATCCGCCGGGGCGATGGGGCGGCCGGCCACGTCGGCCAGGTTGAGGCAGATGTGGCCGGCGCGTCCGGCCCGGCCGACCAGGAGGGCCGCCAGCCGGAGGGGCGGCGACGCCCCTCCGTTGAGCCGGATCAGGAAATCGGCAAAGTGGATATCCAGCGGGTCGAAGACGCCGACGACGGCGTCGTCCACGGCCGGCGCGACCGAAGGACGGGCCGGAGGCTGGACCGGTTCCGCCGCCGCGTTCATTCCAGTTCCAATTCCCGTCGCAGCACCTTCATGAACCGGGCTTCGGACTCCTCCACCACGTCGTCGGCGCGGATGATCTTGTCGGCCAAGTCGAGCGCCTTTTCCCGATCGGCCTTCTTGGGCAGCAGACGCGGCAGGGCTTCGATGGCCTGCACCGGGACGGCCTGGAGAATTCGGGCCTGGACCTTGGCCAGCCGTTTCAACTGATCCCGGGAGCGGGTCGCCACGCCGGGATCGGCCATGAGAGTTTCGATGGCCACCCGGAACTCCCGCTCGTCGTAGGCCCGGTCGGCGCCGGCGGCGGCCACCGCCACGCGCAAAAAGCCTTCCAGCGCGCCGCCCTCCTCCACCAGGGAGAGCCAACGGAAAATGTTCTCCCGGACGGCCCGTTCCCGGGTTTCCATTTCCTCGTGGGTCAACTCCCGCTCGGTCTCTTCGTCGCAGAGGGCGCGGACCACCTTGTTGCCGTAGATCGATTTGAAGAGGAACTCCTGTCTGGTGTCGCGCAGATCCCGATATCCGTCCAACATGGCGACGATCGATCGAGAAACCGCATCCTGGGCCTGGACGAAGGGATTGTCCGGGGCCGCGGGCTTCCGGTTTTCGCGGACGGCCTCCGCCATGCGTTTGACCGGCCACATCCAGGGATTCATATCGGCAAATGCGTAGCGGGAAACCCGCATGGGATGGGCCCACTTGATCGCCTGGGCGGAGGCGGACGTCGTCGTCAACCGCACGGCGGGGGCCAGCCAGGTCTTGTACAGCTTGTCGTTGAACTCCGACACCACCGCCACGGGTTTGAACTCCCGCTCGTTTTCGAAGCCGTCGTCCAAGGCCAGGATGTCGGTCATCTCCCGTTCCACGAACTTGACGTTGAAATCGGGCAGGACCACGCCGTCCTCCAGGGTTCGTTCCGTCTCCTCGATGACCATTTCGTAGAGCCCCGGCGGCAGATTGTCGATCCGCTCGATGTTTTCGATGATCTCCTTGTGCTCTTTCTTGGCCACGCTGCCCGAGACGAAAATGCCCAGATGGCCCACCTTTTCGTGGATCCGATAGACGATGACCTGGCCGCAGCGGCGGATTTCGCCCACCGATCCGTAGACCTTGGCGATCCAATTGAGGGCCTGCTGGGGCGGGGTGATGTTGTCGCCGGTGCTGGCGAAGACCACCAGCGGGTCTTCCATGTTTTTCAAATTGATTTTGTGGCCCTCGTCCAGCTCGATCTCGCCGCGCTCCAGCCGGTTGCCCACGAAGAGGTTGCGGACGATGAAGTGGATTTCCTCGGCGGTCATGGTGAAATAGGCGTTCCACCAGCGCTCGAAGTTGATGTATCGGTCTCCCTCGGTGTCCACGTTGGCCCAAACGTTGTACTGCTTGGTCCAGTAGGTGTTGGCCGGGTTCAGGTTCTCGAAATTCATCACCAGATTGGCGCCGTCGAATTTTCCGTTGCCCAAATCGCTCAGCAGCGAGGTCATCCAGATGCCGCCGACCAGCCCGCCCAGGTAGCGCATGGGAGTTTTGCCGTCCATGCCGGCCCAGTAGGAGAGCGGCGACCCGTTCATGACCACGGGCCCGGTGATGTCCGGCCGGTCGGCGGAAAGCAGGGCCATGGCCCAGCCGCCCTGGCAGTTGCCGATGACCAGCGGTTCCGGCGCGTTGGGATGGCGCTCCCGCACCGTCTCCACGAAGCGAATCTGGGCCGCGTTGACGTCGGCGTAGGTCTGGCCCGCTTCCGGGTCCGGATAAAACAGGATGACGTAGACCGCGTGGCCGTTGCGCAGCGCCATGCCGATGGCGGAATCGGGCTTGGAGCCGCCGATGCCGGGACCGTGTCCCGCCCGGGGATCGGCGACCACCACCGGCCGCTTGTCGTTTCGGATGATGAAGCCGCCTTTGGGAACGATCCGGGCCAGGTCGTGGTTGACCGGCCGTTCCAGGGAGCGCCCGTCCATCAGGATTTCGTAGTCAAAGGTCAGGACCGGCCGCTGTCCTTTTTCAACGCCTTCCAGGAAGATGTTGCCGCGCTCGCGCAGCACGTCCGCGAAAAGGATCGTCCGCTGGACCGCGTCGATCCAGTAGGCCATGGCGTCGCCAAAAAGGCCGAAACCGGATTCTTTGGATGGGGTCGTCATAAAACGGGTCTCCTTTTGGTATGGAAGCGGAATGAATGGATGGGGACGGAATGATTGGGCAAAGCGGGCGGGATTCCACTTCGACGGGGAAAGGCGAAAAAACGTTTTGGTTCCGGATGAAATGCCCCACCCCCGTTTTGAAAGGAAGAAAGTTTCCGTGGAATCCCCAACCTCGTGAGGACGATAACCCTTCCGGCCGGGTTCGGCAAACGGAAAAACTTTGTGGAATTCACCGTCGCCCGGCCGCCGCCCCCGCCGCCGACCGTCCCGCGATCCGGCCGAAGACGATGCACTCCGGCAGGGCCACGCTCCCCAGCCGGCTGGCCCCGTGAATCCCGCCGCAGACTTCCCCGGCGGCGAAGAGGCCGGGGATGGGGCGACCGTCGAGGTTGAGGACGCGGGCCGTTTCGTCAATGGCGATCCCGCCGGGGGTGTAGTGAACCTTGGGCCAGAGCCGGATGGCGGAAAAAGGCGGACGGTCCAAGGGATTCGCGCCACGGTCCAACGGCTTGCCGAACGCGTCCGGCGTTCCCGTTTCGGCGTTGCGATTGTATTCGGCGACCGTCGCCTCCAATTGATCCGGCGGCATTTCGTAAGCACGAGCAAGGTCGGTCAGGTTGTCGAAGACGCCGATTTTCCCCTGGGAAACGGCTTGACGAAAGGCGTCCGCCTCGGCTTCCGCCGCCCTTGCGTCCGCAATGCCCACGCAGGGATGACCGGTTTCGAAGATGGCGTCGGAGCGGGTCCGCCGATCGGCCCATTCGTCCACGATGCGCCGGCCGGTGGCCGGGTCCACCAGGATCCCCGCCATGAAGACGCCGTAGGAGGCGAAGCGGGCGCCGACGCCGTAGCCGGGCTCGTCGGCGCAGCTCCACGGCCCGGTCTGTATCCAGGAAAGGTGGATTGGCGCGGCGTGGAGTTTGAGGGCCGCGATCATGGCCTCGGCGGTGGCGCCGGGATGGTTGGTGGTCCCGACGGATTCGTCCAGTTGGGGATTCTGGAGACTCCGGAACGCCACGTCGTTGCCAAAGCCGCCGGTGGCCAAAACGACGCCCCGGCGGACGCGGATGGATCGGTGTTCGCCCGGTTCGCCGGTTCGGGGATTGCCGCCGGTCCGGAGATCGATGCCGATGACCGTTCCGTCCGAACCGGTATGGAAGCCGGCCAGGGCGCAACGGGTCCGGATTTCAACGCCGGCGGACTTGGCCCCGGCAACAAGCGCCTTGGCCAAATCGCGTCCGGAGAAATTCCGGATGGTCACGCACCGGGCCGCGGAATGGCCGCCGAAGCGGTCCAGCCGGTCAAGATATTCCACGCCCAGGCGGGTGCGGGTCCAGTCGATGGCGCCGGCGGATTGTTCCGCCACGATTCGGACCAGCCGGGGATGGTTGAGCCCCAGCCCGGCCTTGCGGATGTCCGCGAAAAACTGCTCCGGCGAGTCCTCGACGCCGCGCTCCTTCTGGAGATAATTCCGCGCACCGGCCAGCCCGCCGTCCGCCAACCGCGTGTTCCCGCCGGTGACCGGCCGTTTTTCCAGCACGACGACTGACGCGCCGGCCTCTTTCGCTTCGATGGCGGCGGACAATCCAGCGGCGCCGCTGCCGATGACGGCGATGTCGGTTTCTTCGTGGAAATGGGGCAATGAAATCTCCTTGTTTCAGGGGAATGGACGGACGCGCCCAAGACGTCCGCAACGGCATGGGTCGAAATGAAATTGGGAATGAAATCGACAACTCGGCTATGTATCCGGCAGTTCCGTCCCTTGCTTCATGATTTCCACATATCGAACATAACTGAAAAGCCGATTCCGTTTTTGTTCGGTGAGTTCCCGGACGATTCCCTGCCGCTCCAGGTGTTCAATGGATCGGTTCACCGTCGCCACGGAAATGCCGGTTTTTTTTGCCAACCAGCCGGCGGTGGCGATGGGCCGCTCCATCAACGCCCGGTGAACTTCCAGGACGCTGCCCGCCGCCCGGCCGATCCCTTTGATGGTTTCCCGGTCTCCGTTTTTCAATTCCACCAGTTGACGCGCCGTATCCACGGCCTGGGTCGCGGTGAAGATGACCGCCTCCGCAAAAAAACCGAGCCAGGCTTCCCAATCCCCCGTCCGCCGCACCGTATTTAGCAGCTCATAGTAGAGCGAACGGTTTGCCTTGAAATAAAGACTCAAATAGAGCATTGGCTCCCGAAGCACTCTCTGCTCGCACAACAACAACGCGATCAGCAGGCGCCCCAATCGGCCGTTCCCGTCCAGAAACGGATGGATGGTTTCAAACTGGACATGGGCCAGCGCGGCTTTGAGGAGAATCGATGTCGATTCGGGCCGGTCGTGGAGGAACAGCTCGAGCGCCCCCATGGCTTCCATCACCCGATCGGCCGGCGGCGGCACGAACGCGGCGTTCCCGGGCCGGGTGCCGCCAATCCAGTTCTGGGTACGGCGAAATTCCCCCGGGGTTTGGTGGCGGCCACGCCCCTTGGATAGCAACACGCCGTGGATTTCCCGGATGAGACGGAGCGACAACGGAAAACCTTCGGCCAACCGCGTCAGGCCATGGTTCAGCGCGGCCACGTAATTGCTGACCTCTTGGACATCATCCAGCGGAACGCCGGGCTCCTGATCCAGTTCAAACAGGAGAAGGTCGGAAAGCGAAGACTGCGTTCCTTCGATCATGGAGGAGAGAACCGCCTCTTTGCGGATATACATGTAGAGGAACAGGCGGGTATCTGGCAGCAGCAGGGAAACGCTGTCCAATCGGCCAAGGGCGACCAGTGCCTCGTCGAAGCGAGAACGGAGTTCGGGCGTCCAGTCGATGGGGGGATGGGGGGGCAGGGGCGCGGGCATGAAGGCCCGGACGTTCTCTCCTGCGGTGGAGATTGTGATATACCGCCCTTGAAGCTCACGTTCCATCGTTGTCCGTTCAAAATGAAAATAAGGATGTGGCTTATTTTAGGAAACCGGGGTTTCCAAAAATAAGGAGCCGGGTTCGGCGTACGCCCTTGCTTTTATTCTCCGATTGGGTCGTGCAACATGACATACCGCTTCGCGGGGGATTCATCAAGGGGCGTGCCGATCCAAACGGCGGCGTGGTAATGGGGAAGGATGAAACGGCCGCGTTTTCCCGCCTCGCTCTGGAGATGTCCCTCCGCGCGGGCACAATCGGCCGCAACGGTTGTGGAGCGGTGTGGAACGGTAACCGGTGGATTCCATGGAAAATGAACCCTACGAATGGATGAACGCCGAACGGGCCAAGGAACTGCTTCGGCGGTCCCTGGCCCGGGTGACCAAGGGAACGTCTCGCGTCGGCGTGGCGCTGGTGGTCCTGTTCGGCTTTTCCCGGGCGATTGTCTACGCGCGTTATTTAACGGCGCCGGGGACGGCTGGGTACGAAAACGGCATGGCGGGCGCGATGTTTGGAGACGTGGTCGAGCTGGCCGTTTTGGCCGTGGCGGCCCTTTTGGGTCCGGACATCGTTTTTGGAATGATCGGCCGCAATTTGCTGGAGCGGGGCCGGATGGTCCGGGGTCGGATCGAGTCCGGCATCTCACCGATCCACGAAGGTTTTGGGGGCGGAGGCGCCGGACCCGTGATGGTTCGAAACGCGCTCGGCTTGCTGGTCACATCGGTGGAAAGCTGGCTGCCCACCCGGCTGGTTCACTTCTCCTTTTCGGTGGATGGCCGCCCATTTCGCGGAAAAGTGGCCGCTTTTTACCCGGATGAACGGCCCTGCATGACGGGAGAAACGGGGGAGGTTTTTGTCTTGATCGATCCCGAACACCCGAAAAGAGCGCCGTGGTTGTGCCGGGTGGGTGGGACGTCCAAACGGCCAACGGCTGAATGAAAATTCCAGAAATCCTTCGGATTATTGGGCCAAATCGATTCGGGAGCAAAAAGCAGATCGAACTTTGCTCCAGAAGGATGTTGATGAAATCGAGGATTTTTTGCCGGTCTTCGTTGTCAAGGCGGGAGGGGTTTTCCAGAATTTCTTTCATGGCGCCCTCCTTGGTTTCCGGCCTTTCGGGGGAACTCGGCATGATTCGATGAAACGGACGCATGCCGCCCTCTTCTACGGAACCATCGTCTCCAGCCCAAGGAGCGTTGCGGCGCGAAGAATTCCGGTATCCGACGCGATAAAGAGGTCCAGCGTGGAACGCTCGGAAAAGACCAGGGCGGAGGCCAATTGCAAGGCGTCGAGCGTCCGCAGCCCGTTTTCCAAACCGGCGGTTTTCAGCTCCGGTCTCTTCGGGATGCCAAGACCTCGTCGCTCATCTCTCCTTCGATGGGTTTCAACAGTTTTCTGACTTTTTGAAAGGAATAGTCGGCTTCCGAAACTTCCGATTCATCCTGGGTTTCGACGATGACCTTGACGACCTGGGACGGTTTCAACAGCAGCCGCTTACGAATTTGCGCCGGCAGGGAAATTTGGCCATCTTCCGAAATACTTGCTTGGAATTCGGCGCGTTGCATGGTTTCTCGCCTTTCGCTGCGGGAGGTTGGAGTACTCCCATGAATTCGCCCATAGCTTGGGTACCGAAATCATCATCGGCGGGATGCGCGGGGCGGTCAAGGGGGAAATGGGTTGAATCCGGATATCCAAGATGATTTCAGCCGGCATGGAATGAGATCTACAATTCGGCTATGAATCCGGCGGTTCCGTCCCTTGCTTCATGATTTCCACATATCGAACATAGCTGTTCAGATTCCTCCCACCAGCACATACGGCGACCAAAATGCGGGATCGCGGTAGTTCGGGTTTTTGTGGTTGATGAAATGCAGCCGAGTTTCGTGCAGGGCGTCGGCCGGGGATGTGCCTTCCGGTGCGTAGAGCCAGTTTTCGTAGAATTTGATCATGAAATCCTTGGAGGCGTTGTCGCCCACCGGGGTAAGGAATGGGCACGAAATAAGCTGCCCATTTAAACAATTTGGTCCAAGCCAAAAGTATGTGTATGATTGGCGGCCATGGAACCCTATCCCAAAGAAACGGAAGAAGCCATGCGC
>CAYFVR010000004.1:0-16813 GCA_964346545.1 uncultured Desulfobacterales bacterium
AAGGAACCCCATGACCCCATTCCCCATCCTGGAAAAACTGTCCCAAAACCCGGTCCTCGGCGACGGCGGCGCGATTTTCGAACTGGAACGGCGCGGATACGTCAGCGCCGGGCCTTTCACGCCCCAGGCCGTCGTCGAACACCCGGAAGCCGTCAAGCAGCTCCAGACGGAATTCGCCCGGGCCGGGGCGGAGGTGATTCAGGCGCTCGCCTACTACGCCCACGAAGAAAAGCTCAAGGTGGTCGGATTCACCTCCGCGCTGAAGGCGATCAACGCCCAGGCGGTGAAAATTGCCCGGGAGGTGGCCGACGCCCACGGCGCCGGCGTGGCCGGAAACCTTTGCAACACCTGGGCCTATGATCCCGAAGACGCCGGTTCCCACAAAGAAACCCGGCGGCAATTTGAACAACAGATCGAATACCAGCACGCCGAGGGCGTCGATTTCTTCATCGCCGAAACCATCGAATACCTGGGCGAGGCCGAAATCGCCCTGGAAGCCATCCGCGCTTCCGGGCTTCCGTCCATGATCACGCTCGGATTCAAAAACACCGACCGGACCCTGGACGGCGTTTCGCTGGAAGATGCCTTCAAGCGGCTGGAAGACCGGGGCGCGGACATCGTCGGCATCAACTGCTTCCGCGATCCGGAACGGATGCTGCCCCTGCTCCAACGGACCCGAAACGCCGTTTCCTGCTTCGTCGCCGCGCAACCCGTGGCCTATCGCTGCTCCGAAGAAAAACCGTATTTTCAAGTGCAGGAACTGGAGAAAGGGCGCCCGGCCTTTCCGCTGGAGCTGGATCCGTTCGTGTTGACGCGCGGGGAAATGGGAGACTACGCCGTTCGGGCCGGGGAAATCGGCGTGAACTACATCGGCTCCTGCTGCGGCTCCGCGCCCCATCACGTCCGCGCCATGGCGGAAGCCCTGGGCCGAACCGTTCCGGCCAGCGAATATTCGCCCCAACTGGAAAAACACGCCATCATCGGAGACGATTCCCACGTCCGCGAAAAAGACGCCCGGATTCTCTGCGAGCAGAAATACGGCAAGGCCCACTGTCACTTCCTGGACAACGGCTGAGAAACCCGCCGCCGTTTCAAATGTGTCCGGGCAATGTCGAACCGCCACCGGCCGGCGCGGATGGCGGGCCGTCGCCGTTCGAAGAAACCGCCGCGCCCATGCCCGACGTTCTGCTGATCCAACCCCCGATCCGGGATTTCTATCACACCGCCAAGCGGACCATCCCCTACGGCTTGGGCCTGATCGCGGATTCGCTGCATCAGGCCGGGATTTCCGTGGAAATACTGGACGCCCTGGCCACCCGAAAAGCCCGCCCGATGGAGCCGCCGCCGGAATTCGATCCGGTGGCCCCGTTTTACGGACGACCGGATCGCTCCCCCTTCGCGCTTTTCCACGGATACCGCCATTACGGGTACGCCCATTCCCACATCCAGGCGCTGGTTCGCCGATCCGGCGCGTTCCTCGTGGGCATATCTTCCCTGTTCACCCCCTACTGGGAAGAGGCCGAGGAAACCGCCCGGGCGGTTCGACGCGCTCTTCCGAACGCCTGGATCGTGGCGGGCGGCCATCATCCCACCGCCCTCCCGAAAGCGGTATTGGCGTCCGACGCGGTGGATTTCGTCATCCGGGGGGAGGGGGAGGCGGCGCTCCCGGCCCTGGTCCGGGCGCTTCGAACCGGGGCGTCGCCCGAATCGGTTCCCGGCATCGGGTTCCGAAACGGGGAGGGGAATTTCTTCATCCGAGAACCCGCCGCGGTCGAGGAACCGCGCGGATTGACGTCCGAGGGGCTGGACCGGATTCGGACGGACGCCTACCGCCGGTTCGGCCGGGGAAGCGCGACGATCGTGGCCAGCCGGGGTTGCCCCATGTCCTGCGGCTACTGCGCCATCGGCGGCTCGGCCATTCCCCACCGCCGCCGCTCCGTCGATTCCGTGCTGGCGGAAATCGCCGCCGCCGCGGAACGGGCCGACGCCCGGTTTATCGATTTCGAGGATGAAAACCTTTCCCTGGACCGGGAATGGTTTTTGTCTCTTCTGGACGGAATTCGGCGGGAATTCGGGCCGGGACGACTGGAGCTTCGGGCCATGAACGGCCTTTACGCGCCCACCCTGGATGAACCGGTGCTGGACGCCATGGCCGAGGCCGGGTTTACCGCTCTCAATCTTTCCCTGTGCACCACCCATCGGGAAACCCTCCGCCGGTTCCGTCGGCCCGATTCCCGCGATGCGGTGGACCGCGCGCTCCGGCTGGGGCGGGAGCGGGGATTGGAGGCGGTGACCTATCTGCTGGCCGGCGCGCCGGGACAATTCGCGCGGGACGCCGTCGCCGACCTCCTTTTCCTGGCCGAACGCCCGACCCTGGCGGGCGTTTCCATCTTTTATCCCGCGCCGGGAAGCCGGGAGTATCGCCGAGCGGAGGCGGCCGGTCTCCTGCCGGATCGCTTTTCCGCCATGCGGTCCTCGGCGATCCCGATTTCCGACACCACAACCCGATTGGAATCCGTCACAATTTTGCGCCTGGGTCGAATTCTCAACTTCCTCAAGCGCCTCCGAAGCCAAAACATTGCCATCGACCCGGCACACCCGGCCGGGCCGGGAGACCGGATCGATCCCCGGGACCGGGAATCCGCCGGAATTCGGCTGGCGGCGACCTTTTTGCGGAATGGCCAAATCCTGGGATTGTCGCCCGAGGGCGACGTGTATGCCCACCGCCGCGATCCCGCCCTCGCGGCCGCCTTCCGGGAAGGGCTGAGAACGCGAACGCCGGCCGCGCCGCCGGAACCGTCTCGGCGAACCCGGTCGGAGAGAAGATCCGGCGAAAACCGTCCATAAAAAATAAACGGCATGATTCCCGCGCCCCTCTCCGGAGGCTTCCAACCCGCCGGAGAGGGGTACGGCAAAAAAACAAAAAATGAATCGGATTTATTCGTATGATACTGAAAATAATGGGAAATTTTTGGCGTGGATGGGAAGGACTTCTTTTTTCTTTTTTACCCGCAACAAGGGTTGACAGGTTCCGGCAATTGGTTTAATGGACCCCTCTGAAAGCGGAAAACGCATACTTGCTGAAAATGCTTTCAGCCGTATATACCCCAAGAAAGGAGATTGGTTAGATGGCTTTCAATCCCATCGTTGACGAAGAAAAATGCGCCGGTTGCGAGGAATGCGTGGACGTTTGCCCCACGGATGTGTACGAAATGCAGGAAAAGGGCGGCAAAAACGTCTCCGTTCCCGTAAACGCCGAAGAGTGCATTGGTTGCGACAGTTGCGTCGAGGTATGCGAGGAAGACGCAATCACCGTCGAGGAGACCTAAAAAACTCCCCGATCCGGAATACGAACCCCCGGCCGCCGCGGTCGGGGGTTTTTGTTTTTTCCCCGGTCATTTGTTCCCGGTCAACTCTTCAAGGATTTCTCCGGTTTCGGTCAGCAGCCGCGCCAAAAACCCGTTTCCCGCCGCCAGACCCGCCAGCTCGTCCCGCCGCATGGCCTGAACCTCGAAGGTTCCCTCCGGCGCCAACGCCAGCAGGGGCCGCGCGTTTTCGGCTTCGTCCCGGCTGCGAAAGGCGGGGATGAACGGCGTTTCCTCGCCCTCCAGATGTTGCCCCACCAGTTGTTCCTCCTCGCCCCGAACCTGAATCACCACCCAGAGCCATCCGACTTCGTCGGTTCTATTCGTCACGATGCGCCTCCTTCTTGGCGTTCATTTTTATCCGGCCGTTACGCCCCCGGGACGCGACGGCGGTTTCACGCGTCGGAACGCGCGTCTCTCCGGAGACCCGCCTCCAGAAAGGCGGCGATCCGGCGCTCGTGCCAATATTCCCCGTCCCCGTTGCGCCGGACGAACCCCACGTGGCCACCCCATCGAGGCATTTCCAGATGGAGAAATGGGTGTTCCCGCGCCGCCGCCGCCGGATAACAGCTCGGCGAAAGAAACGGGTCGTCCCGGGCGCTCAACAGCAAGACGGGCAGCCCGATCCCGGCGAGATACCGGCCGCTGCTCGCCCGCGCGTAGTAGTCTTCCGCGTCCCGGAAGCCGTGCAGCGGCGCGGTGTACCGGTCGTCGAAGGTTTCGAAGTCGCGGATTTCCGAAAATCCCCGGTCGTCGATCTTTCCGGGAAAGCGTTCCATCTTGGCCCGAATTTTGTCGTGGAATTCCCGCAGAAAACGGCGAAGGTAAATCCGGTTTTCCGGGGCCGCCAGGCGGCGGGCGCAGCCGGCGAGATCGCAGGGGACCGAAACCGCCGCGGCGGATTTCAGCGCCCGGGGCCGGTCCCGCCGATCCTCCCCCAGATATTTGAGCGCCATGTTCCCGCCCAGGCTGAAGCCCACGATGACGGCGGCCCCATAGCGACCCCGATCCAGCACGTGGCCGAGGACGGTTTGGAGGTCGTCGGTTTCTCCGCTGTGGTAGGACCGCAACCGGCGATTGGGCGCGCCGCCGCATCCGCGAAAATTGTAGGCCGCCACGTCCCAGCCTCGCCGATTGAGCGCCCGCGCCATGCCGCGCATATAAGGCCGTCCGGAATGGCCCTCCATGCCGTGAAGCAGCACCGCCACCCGATCCGTCGGCCCTCCGGCGGGGGCGTGGTCCAGATCGACGAAATCCCCGTCCGGCGTTTCGATGCGCTCCCGCCGGTATCGAATCGGCGGGAGAGGACGGCAAACGGCGGAATAAATGGTCTGCACGTGCGCCGGCCGAAACGGCGGAATCGGCCGATAGGCGGAATGAAGGACCAGCGGCATGAATCAGAGATCGACCCGTTTCAGTTCCCGAAATTCCGCCGATTTCTTCATGTAAATGTCGGCCGGAACCTGAATGATTTCGATGATGCCTTCGTCGAACTCCTTTTTCAGCCGGGCCGGCACGCCCACCACCAGGTGGAAGGGACCGACCTCCTTGTTTTCCGCCACCACCGCGTTGGACCCGACGATGGAGCCGCGCCGGATCACCGCGCCGCTGAGGGTGGTGGAATGGATGCCGACGAGGCAATTGTCTTCCACGACGCAGCCGTGGACCACGGCGTTGTGGCCAATGGTCACGTTCTCTCCGATGATGCAGGGCTTGCCCTCGTCCACGTGCAGGGTGCAGTTGTCCTGCACGTTGCTGTTTCGGCCGATGCGGATGGGCGCGGAATCGGCGCGGATGACGGTGTTGTACCAGACGCTGGCGCGGTCGCCGATTTCAATGTCGCCGACGAGCACCGCCCCCGGCGCGATGAAGACATCCTTCCCGATTTTCGGCCGCTTCCCCTTGTATTCGTAAATCATGTCGATCTCCCGGCGGTGAATTCCGTTTCGTCCTTCAACATTTCTTTCCGTTGGCCGGCGGAACGCTTCCGTTCAGGATTCGTCGTCCGACACGCCGTAATACGATTCCATCATTTCCACCAAAAAATCGGCGTACCGGTCCACCGAAACGTCCCGCCGGGCATATTTCCCCCGCTTCAGATACCAGTCCTGCAACATCGCCTTCAGCGCGCCGGCGGCGAGGCGGTGATCCCGGCGCCGAAACTGGCCCCGGGCCTGGCCTTCGGTCACAATGTCGGCGAATAATTGTTCGGTTTCCTGTTCCGCCCGGATGGCGTTGCCCCGTTCCGGTTCGCTCAGGTTTTTGGTTTCCATGTAGGAGAAATAGAACCAGGGCTGCATGGCCTCGCTGATGTACAAATGGGTCCGGATGGCCCGTCGAAGCCGTTCCCGGGGATCGCCCGCCTCCCGCATCCGCTCCTCCAGCACCAGCCGAACCAAGGCCCGCCCCTGTTCCTGAAGCATGGAGAGCAGCTCCTCCTTGCTGGGAAAATAGGTGTACAGCGCCCCCATGCTCAGACCCGATTCCCGGCTCAGATCCCGCATGCTCATGGTTTGAAACCCCTTTCGGTTGGCGATCCGAAGGGTGGCCCCAAAAATTTTTTCCAGATTCCGGATCACGGTCTCCTCCTTCTTGACCTTGATCCGTTCCCGATGACGGTCCAGGGTGTTTTGGAACACCGTTTCCCGGGAAACCTGGACAATTTGGCGGAAGGCGTCGTAATTCATCGGCCCCAGATTCCGGACGGCGCGAACCGTCGGTTCGAGTTGGCGGGAATGGCCTGGCGGCCGGGGCGGATCCCGGAGAGAACGCGGAACGATGGCGGACCATATCGGCCGCGCGGGCGACCTGTCAAGGAAAAGGGAACGAACGCTCGCTATCCCAAAAGCTCAGGGGCCGGCGGCGGCCTCGCCGGGGCTTTCCCCGTCGAAATCCATGACCAGGCGGAGACTTTCGCCCTCGATTCCGCGAACCATGTGGGGATAGCGGTTCCGGAAAACCCGGACCATGGCCTTGTTTTCCGGAAGGACCAGAGCGGTGAAGCCTCGGTAGCCGTTTTTCCGGGCGATGGCTTCCAGCCGTTCCAGCAGCCGGCCGGCCATTCCTTGCCCCTGAAAATCCTCCCGAACCAGAAAGGCCACCTCGGCCCGATCCGCGGATTCGGCCATGTAGCTGCCCACGCCCACGATCTCCTTGTGGCCCCGCCGGCGGGCCAGGGCGATCAGGGACAGGTTCTTCCGGTAATCGATCTCCGACCATTCCCGCTGGACCATTTCGTGGCTGAACTGGCGAATGTTCCGGAAAAAGCGATGGTAAATCGATTTTTCGTGCAGGGAGTAGAAAAAATTCCGATAGGCGAACTCGTCGGCGGGCAGGATGGGACGAACCGTGAGCGAACGTCCGTTTTTTAAAAATATCCGACTCTTGTACTCCTCGATGAACAGCAGGTCCTCGGCCCGGGGCGGAAGCTGGTCGGGAAAGATGTAGTGGTAGGTCTTGGCCGATTCGATCAGGCTTTCGCGGAACTTGGGGTGGGCGATCTGGGCCAGCTCCATCACCCGCTGGTAGATGCTTTTGCCTCGGAGCTGGGCGATGCCGTATTCGGTCACCACGAAATTGACGTCGGCCCGCAGCGTGGCCACCCCGGCCCCCATGCTCAGGTTCGGCACGATTCTGGACACCGTGCCGCCCCGGGCCGTGCTGGGAAGCGCGATGACGGAAAAGCCGCCCCGGGACATGGCCGCCCCCCGGATGAAATTGGCCTGGTCCCCGATGCCGCTGTAGAACAAATAGCCCATGGAATCGGCGCAAACCTGTCCGGTCAGATCCACCTCCAAGGCCGAGCTGATGGAGACGAGGTTGTCGTTTCGGGCCACCACCGCCGGATCGTTGACGAAATCGGACGAGCGGAAGTAGAAGCGGGGATTGTCGTCCACGTAGCGGTAGACCTGGTCCGAACCCATGCACAGCGTCGCCACGGCCCGCTCCGGCATGAAGGTTTTCCGCCGGTTGGTGATGTTGCCCCGCTCGAACAGGGGCACGAAATTGTCGGTGATGACCTGGGTATGGATGCCCAGATCGTTTTTCTCGTCCAGGCAGGTGAGAATCACGTGGGGCAGCCGTCCGAATCCGATCTGGAGCGTGGCCCCGTCCTCCACCAGATCGGCCACGTAGTAGCCGATCCGCCGGGCGATCTCCATGTCGGGGATGTCCGGCGCCGCCGGCACGAGAGGCTCCTCGAAGGGAACCAGCCAGTCGATTTCGTCCACGTGTATGAAGCTGTCTCCCGAAGTCCTCGGCATTTGGGGGTTGACCTGGGCGACGACCGTCCGGGCGTTGCGACATCCGGAGCGGGTGACGTCCACGGAAACCCCCAGGCTGCAAAAGCCGAAACGATCCGGCGGACTCACCTGCACCAGCGCCACGTCCAGCCCGATCTGCCCGCCGTCGAACAGGTCGGGAATGTCCGAAAGGTAGGCCGGAACGTAATCGATCTTCCCCTCGAAGGCCGCCTTCCGCATGCCCGAACTGATGAAAAACAGCTTCAGGGAAAACCGTTCCAGAAACTCGGCGTCCTCCATGTAGTCGGCCAGGGTGAAGGAAAGCATCTGGTAAATCATGATGTCCTGAAGGCCGGGGTCCCGGGCCATGGCATGGATGAGGTGTTGCGGTTCCCCGCAGGCCGAACCGATGAACACCCGGCTGCCCCGGGGGATGCGGGACACCGCCTCGGCGGCGGCGACAATTTTTTCTTGGGGACAAGCCGAAAGCGCCATAAAAACCTCCGAAAGGGGGAGCGCCGAACCTTGATTGAAAGCCTTGATTGAAAGCCTTTCAAAAATTTGCGCCTTCTTCAATAGGGCGCCTTGTTTGCCTTTGCAAGCCTTGGCGAAAAAAGCTTCCGATTCGGAAACGGATCGCCGGCCGGAATTCGCCGGCCGGCGTCGGGCCATCGGGAGCGTCCGAACCTTGGAGGATGGCCCCCTCGCCGTTCTCCTTCGGGAAAATTTGGCGGCGCCCGGAATTCGGCCTCGAACTTTCGGGGCAAATTCGGAGTTTTGGTAGACAATCCGAGGGTTTTGTATTAAATAAAGAAAGAAATCGCCTTGGGACCGGAATCCGCGGCCCGGGGCGATGGTCGTCAATATCGCGCCGGTCGGGGCGTTCGGGGGTTTCCAGCAAGTTTTTTTTACGAAGGGGATCCAGACAGGGAATGTCCGCTGGAAAGGAGAAGTGGAGGCATGACCGATTTGTCCAAGCATGAGGAAATGGTGGACAAGCTCGTCTCGGAGGAACGGCGCGAAGAGGCGGTGAAACTGCTGTTCAAGCTGATCGTTCAGCACGCCAAGTCCAAAAATTTCGTCAAGGCCGAGGCCCTGCGGGAAAAGCTTTTCGAAGTCGACTCCATGGCCCTCACCGAAATCATCAAATCGGCCGAAATCATCGAGGAGGAGAAGAGCGAAGCCCTGGACCCCAATCACCGGGAAATCTTCGCCCCGCTCTACGCCAACCTGGACACCGAAGAGGCCAATCAGTTTTTCTTCAGTCTACAGCCGATGGACCTGGAGTCGGACGAAACGGTTTTTGAGCAGGGCCAGAAAAACAATCGGCTTTATTTCGTCAACCACGGCCAACTCAAGCTGTTTTACGGCCAAGACGGCACCGAAAAGCTCATCGCCACGCTGGGACCGGGAGACGTGGCGGGGCAGGACACCTTCTTCTCGATCTCGGTCTGCACCACGTCCTTGGCGTCCCTTTCCCGAACCCGCCTCCTCCGCCTCGAACCCGAGACCTTCGCCGATTGGCACGAGAAAAATCCGGCGCTCGCCACCAAAATCGAAACCTACTGCGCCAAAATTCCCAAACCCCACGACCTGTTGCGGAAAAAGGGGCAGGATCGGCGAAGATTCAAGCGGGTCAAGCTTTACGGACCGGTGCTGTTCCAGGTCCTGTCCCGCTCCGGCAGGCCCATCGGGAAGCCCTACAAGGGGGATTTGTCCGACGTTTCGGAAGGCGGGCTCTCCTTTTTCATCAAAACCGCCAACCACTCCAACGCCCTCGCCCTGCTCGGCCGGCGGCTGTTGCTCAAATTTGCCATCCCGGTGGGCAAGCGGAAGATCGAGAGCACCCAGGAGGGGGTCATCACGGGGGTCATCAGTCATCTTTTCAGCGACTACTCCATCCACATGAGTTTCGACAAGCCCCTGAGCAAGGACTTGATCCGGGAATTGGAAAAAGCGCCGCCTCGGCCCGACGAAGGGCAATTCAAGGCGGAGCGGGACGTTCCCTGAGTTTTTTTCCGGACCATCCGAAAAAGCGGCGGCCTCCCGAAGCGGGGAGGCCGCCGCTTTTTTTGTTTTTTCCTTGCGAACCGGGGCGGGGACCGGTATAGTGTCAGGTTCGTTTTTGAGGCGAATCCGAGAGAGCCCCGGGTTCCTCCACCCATGAATATCGAACCGGACGGAACGATGGAAACCAATCCGAAAAAGCTGATCGTCGGCTGCGACCATGCGGCCGTCGCCCTGAAAGACGCGGTCAAGGCATTTTTGACCGAAACCCGCGGCATCGACGTGACCGACGCCGGCGCCTTCGACGAAAAATCGGTTGATTACCCGACCTACGGGTTTCGCGTGGCCCGGGCGGTTTCCGCCGGCGAGTTCGCCGGCGGCATTCTGATCTGCGGCACCGGGCTGGGAATGTCCATGGTGGCCAACCGGGTGCCCGGCGTGCGGGCCGCGCTTTGCGGCGACCTGTTCTCCGCGGAAATGAGCCGGCGGCACAACGACGCCAACGTGCTGGCGTTGGGGGCTCGGGTCGTCGGGGAAGGGCTGGCGCTGGCCATCGTCAAAACCTGGCTGGAAACCCCCTTCGAGGGGGAACGTCATCAACGGCGGCTGGATCTGTTTGACCGGACTGGATAGTTCGGGAGGGCGGCGTTTTCGGATCGCGGCGCAAAAGGGAAGGGGAGCGGGACTGTGGATTACGCGGAAATTGAACGGGTGGACCCGGAAATCGCCTCGGTCATCGGCCGGGAACGGCGGCGACAGGAGGAGACCCTCGAATTGATCGCCTCGGAAAACGTGGCCAGCCGGGCGGTCATGGCGACCCAGGGAAGCGTGCTGACCAACAAATACGCCGAAGGCTATCCGGGTCGCCGCTATTACGGCGGCTGCGACGTGGTGGACGAGGCGGAGCGGCTGGCCATGGACCGGGCCCGCGCCCTGTTCGGCGCGGAATACGCCAACGTCCAGCCCCATTCCGGATCCCAGGCCAACATGGCCGTCTATTTCGCCCTGCTCAAGCCGGGCGACGTCGTCCTGGGAATGAATCTGGCCCACGGCGGCCATTTGACCCACGGGAGCAAGGTCAGCTTTTCGGGACGGATGTTCTCCTTCCACCACTACGGCGTCATGGAGGCCTCCGGAATCTTGGACTACGACGCCGTGGCGGAGGCCGCGGAAGCCCGGCGGCCCCGGATGATCGTCGCCGGGGCCAGCGCCTACCCCCGAATCATCGACTTCGAGCGTCTGTCCGAAATCGCCCGATCGGTGGGGGCCTACCTGATGGTGGACATGGCCCACATCGCCGGTCTGGTGGTGGCGGGACTCCATCCTTCGCCGGTTTCGGTGGCCGACGTGGTCACCACCACCACCCACAAGACCCTGCGCGGTCCCCGGGGCGGATTGATTCTTGCCCGGACGGAACACGCCAAGGCGCTGGACGGCCAGATTTTTCCGGGAATCCAGGGCGGGCCGCTGATGCACGTCGTCGCCGCCAAGGCCGTGGCCTTCCGGGAGGCCGCCGCGCCGGAATTTCGGACCTATCAGGAGCGGGTGGTGGCCAACGCCCGGGCCATGGCCGACCGGCTGATCGCCCGGGGGGTCGATCTGGTTTCCGGGGGGACCGACAACCATCTGGTTCTGGCCGATCTGCGAAACCTCGGCATCACCGGGAAGGACGCCGAAGCCCTGCTGGAGCGGGCCGGCATGACGGTCAACAAAAACGCCGTTCCCTTCGACAATCAGGGGGCCCGGGTCACCAGCGGCATCCGGATCGGAACGCCGGCGGTCACGTCCCGGGGCATGGGCGCGGCGGAAATGACCCAAATCGCCGACCTCATGGTGGACGTGCTCGCCTCGGCCGGGGACGAAGCGGCCGTCGCCGAGGCGCGGGCCTCCGTCGGGAAACTCTGCGCGGCGTTTCCGCTCTATCCGCCGCCGACCCGGGCCGGATCGGAATCCCCGGAGCGCCATGTCGCCTGAGCGGAGCCGTCCCTCCTGGGTCGAGTATTTCATGGGCATCACCACCCTGGTGGCGGGCCGATCCACCTGCACCCGGCGGTCGGTGGGCGCGGTCATCGTCAAGGACAAACGGATATTGTCCACCGGCTACAACGGCGCCCCCAGCGGCCTGGCCCATTGCACCGAAACCGGCTGCCTTCGCCACCGGCTTCAGGTGCCCTCCGGAGAGCGCCACGAACTTTGCCGGGGCATTCACGCGGAGCAGAACGCCATCATTCAGGCGGCCTATCACGGGGTGTCGATTCGGGGGGCGGACCTGTTCTGCACCACCCGGCCGTGCACCATTTGCACGAAAATGATCATCAACGCCGGCATCCGGACCATCTACTACGAGGACGGCTACGCCGACCCCATGTCCCGGGAAATGCTCGGGGAGGCCGGCATCGAGGCGATTCAGGTGGAAACGTCCATCGGGGGCTGAGATGAAATGCCCGTTTTGCGGCGGGATGGACCACCGCGTGGTCGATTCCCGAACCGGAAAGGACGGCCTGACCATTCGGCGGCGCCGGGAGTGCGGCGGCTGTCGCCGACGGTTCACCACCTTCGAGCAGGTGGAGGACATCCCGGTCATGGTGGTCAAAAAGGACGGCCGCCGAGAACTCTTCAGCCGGGACAAGGTGCGGGCCGGCATTTTGCGGGCCTGCGAAAAGCGGGGCGTCGGCATTCACGCCATCGAAGAATTTCTGGACGAGCTGGAGCGGGATTTGCGGGAGCGGGAGGAAAAGGAGGCCCCGGCGTCGGTGATCGGCGAGGCGGTGATGCGGCGGCTTCAACGACTGGACGACGTGGCCTACGTCCGCTTCGCGTCGGTGTATCGGGAGTTCGCCGACGTGGAAGATTTCGTTTCCGAACTGAAAAGCCTGCGGGATCGCGACGGAGAGACCGAATGACGGACGAGCGGTTCATGCAAGAAGCGCTGTCCCTGGCCCGGAAAGGCTGGGGCCACGTCTCGCCCAATCCCATGGTCGGGGCGGTCGTGGTTCGGGACGGCGTCGTGGTCGGCCGCGGACATCACGAGGCGGCGGGAGGTCCCCACGCCGAGGTCAACGCCCTGGCCGACGCCGGGGAAAAAGCCCGGGGGGCCACGATCTACGTGAACCTGGAGCCCTGCAACCACGAAGGCCGGACGCCGCCCTGCACCCGGGCCATTTTGGAGGCCGGAATATCCCGGGTGGTGTCGGCCATGGACGATCCCAACCCCGCCGTGGCCGGAGGCGGCAACGCCTTTTTGCATTCCCGGGGCGTGGCGACGACCCGGGGCGTCCTGGAGGCGGAGGCCCGGCGACTCAACGAAATTTTCATCAAATTCGTCACCACCCAGCAGCCCTTCGTGGTGCTCAAATGCGCCGCGACCCTGGACGGGCGCATCGCCACCCGGACCCGGGATTCCAAATGGGTCACCGGTCCCGCCGCCCGAAGCTACGTCCACGAAATTCGCCACGGTTTGGACGGCATCATGGTGGGCGTCGGCACGGTGATCAGCGACAATCCCAGCCTGACCACCCGGCGGGCCGACGGGCGGGCGGGGCTCGACCCGGTTCGGATCATTCTCGACACCAAGCTCTCCATTCCCGAAGACGCCAAGGTTCTCCGTTCCTCGCCCCACGCCGACACCATTCTCGTCACCGGAGAGGCGGTCTCGTCCGCCAAGCGGAAGGTGCTGCGCAGCCGGGGGGTCAAGGTGCTGGACGCGCCCCTGCGCCGGGGCCGGATCAACCTGAACTCGCTGATGAACCGGCTGGGCTATATCGGCGTTTCAAGCCTCCTGATCGAGGGCGGAAGCAAAGTCATCGCCTCGGCCCTGCGGGCCCGGATCGTGGACAAAATTCTTTTTTTCTACGCGCCGAAAATCATGGGCGGCAGCGACGGCGTGCCCATCTGCGAAGGTCCGGGCCCCGACTACATGCGCCAGTGCGTGCCGATCCGGGACATGGCCCTCCATCCCATGGGCGAGGATTTTCTGGTGGAAGGCTACATCGACAAGGACGCGACGTGGTAGCGGAACTTTACGCGACGGCTTTTCGAATGGGAACGTGGACCCATGTTCACCGGCATCATTGAAGGACTCGGCACCGTTCAGGCGGTCAAGCCCGCGGGCGGGGGGCGACGGCTGACGGTGCTCTCCGACTTCGCGCTGACCGGCGCCCGAATCGGGGACAGCGTCGCGGTGAACGGGGCCTGCCTCACGCCGGTTTCTCTGGATGCCCACCAATTCACGGTGGACGTCTCGCCGGAGACGGTTCGGCGGACCACGTTCACCGGCGTTCGTGCCGGGCAACGGGTAAATCTGGAACGGGCCCTCCGCCTCTCGGATCGGCTGGACGGCCATCTGGTTTCCGGCCATGTCGACGGGACCGGGCGCATTCGGGAGCGACGAACGGAAAGCAACGCCCTGTGGATTACCGTCGAGGTTCCGGCGGCGCTCGGGCGCTACCTGATCCCCAAAGGGTCGGTGGCGGTGGACGGCGTCAGCCTCACCGTCAACCAATGCGCGATGGACCGCTTCGAGGTGAGCGTCATTCCGCACACCGCCGGGATGACCACGGTCGGCTTCAAGGCCGTCGGCGAACCGGTCAACATCGAAACCGATCTCATCGGCAAATACGTGGAAAGATTTCTCGCCGTCCCCCGCCCGGAAGGCGCGGCGGACCCCCAACCGGCCGGCGGCCTCGACCGCGACCTGCTGGCCCGCTTCGGATTTCTCTCCCGCTGAGCCCGCCGGGCCGGCCGGGAGCGGCCCCCATGGGCCGCCAACGCTTGGAAGGATATCGACACCGCTCATGGCACGCATCAGCATCGAAGAGGCGCTGGAGGAAATCCGCGCCGGACGGATGGTCATTCTGGTGGACGACGAGGATCGGGAAAACGAGGGCGACCTGACCATGGCCGCCGAAGCGGCGACCCCGGAGGCCATCAACTTCATGGCCAAGCACGGCCGGGGACTGATCTGTCTCTCGCTCACCGGGGAAAAGTGCGATCGGCTCGAACTTCCCATGATGGTGGAAAACAACACCTCTCCCTACGAAACCGGCTTCACCGTTTCCATCGAGGCCAAACGCGGCGTCACCACCGGCATATCCGCGGCCGATCGGGCCACCACCATTTTGACGGCGGTGGACGACGACTGCAAGCCGGGCGATCTCTCCCGCCCCGGCCATATTTTCCCCCTGCGGGCCCGCAACGGCGGCGTCATGGTCCGGGTGGGCCAGACCGAGGGCTCGGTGGACCTGGCGCGGCTGGCCGGCCTCAAGCCGGCCGGCGTCATCTGCGAAATCATGGACGACGACGGCGCCATGGCGCGGATGCCGTCCCTGGAGAAATTCAGCGAGGAACACGGCATCGGGATTTGCACCGTGGCCGACCTGGTGGAATACCGGGTTCGAAACGAATCGCTGGTCCGGGAGGCGGCCTCCGCCGAAATCCAGACGCTCCACGGCGGGGATTTCCGGGTCATCGCCTACGAAAACGACATCGACCGGCTCACCCACATCGCCCTGGTCAAGGGCGACGTGGGCGCCGAGGAACCGGTGCTGGTCCGGGTCCATTCCGAGTGCATGACCGGCGACATTTTCGGCTCCATGCGCTGCGACTGCGGCGATCAGCTCCACAAGGCCATGGCCATGATCAAGGAGGCGGGAAGCGGCGTCGTCCTCTACCTCCGCCAGGAGGGGCGGGGCATCGGTTTGGTCAACAAGCTTCGGGCCTACGACCTCCAGCAACGGCACGGCCTGGACACGGTGGAGGCCAACCTGAAGCTGGGCTTCAAGGACGACCTTCGGGACTACGGCATCGGGGCCCAGATTCTCCGGAACCTGGGGGTCAAAAAGATGCGGCTGATGACCAACAATCCCAAAAAGATGGTGGGACTCCAGGGATACGGCCTGACCATGGTCGAGCAGGTGCCCATCGAAATTCCGCCCAACGAATACGACCTGTGCTACCTGGAATGCAAAAAACTCAAAATGGGGCACACCCTCGATCTGAACAAAAAGGCCCGCTGAGGGAGAGAAAGGACCCGATTTTCATGGGATTTTCCTTTGAAGGACATTTGATCGCCGAAGGCAAGCGTTTCGGCGTCGTGCTGGCCCGCTTCAACGATTTCATCACGGATCGGCTGCTCGGCGGAGCCATGGACGCCCTCCAGAGGTCCGGCGCCCGGGCGGAGGACATCGACGTGGCGCGGGTGCCCGGCGCGTTCGAGATTCCGTTGGTGGCCCGGAAAATGGCCGCCACCGGCCGCTACGACGCCGTGGTCTGCCTGGGGGCGGTCATCCGGGGGGCCACCCCCCATTTCGACTACGTCTGCGCCGAGGCGGCCAAGGGCGTGGCCAAGGCCGGGCTGGACACCGACCGTCCGGTGATCTTCGGGGTTCTGACCACCGACACCATCGAACAGGCGGTGGAGCGGGCCGGGTCCAAGGCCGGAAACAAAGGATGGGAGGCCGCCATGGCCGCCATCGAAATGGCCAATCTTCTCGGCTCTCTGGAAGAGGTCTGAGACGGCGCCCATGAAGCAGCGACGACGAGCCCGCGAACACGCCTTGGAGGCCCTGTTCTACATGGACGTCCGGCGGGACTTTTCCCGCCAGGCCCTGGAGCGCTACGTTCAGTGCTTCTCCCCGGGGGATCGGGCGCTGGAATTCTTCCGCCGCCTGACCGAGGGGGTCATGGGGCGGCGGGACGAACTGGATCGAACCGTCGAACGGTTTTCCGAAAACTGGCGGGTCCGCCGAATGGCCTACGTGGATCGGAACATTCTTCGGATCGCGATTTTCGAAATCCTTTATTGCCCGGACATTCCCCCAAAGGTTTCCATCAACGAGGCCATCGACATCGGCAAAAAATACGGCGCCGACGAATCCGGCGGCTTCATCAACGGCATTCTGGACGGCGCGTTCATCGCCCGGGACCGGGGAGAGCTGGCGCCGGAGCCGGGACCGCCCGAGAATATCCCCGAAAAATCCCGATCCGCCCCTCTCCCGCCGACCAGCCCGCCGTCCGAACCCGCGGAGACCTTCTCCGCCGTTCGCGGCCGGCCCGGCCTGGTGAAGCGGAAGGGTTCCCGTCGCCCGGATTCGGAAACGAGCCCGGACCATCCGTCCGCCGAAACCGCCGCCCCCAAGGAGTTGTCATGACCCCGCGAAAAATCGTACTGCCCGAGGATCGAATTCCCCGGCGATGGTACAA
>CAYFVR010000004.1:16913-28753 GCA_964346545.1 uncultured Desulfobacterales bacterium
CAGTGGGGCAGCGCCCTGAGCTTCGCCTGCGCCCAATTCGGGCTGGAATGCCGGGTCTTCATGGTGCGGGTCAGCTTCGACCAAAAGCCCTATCGGAAGGCGATGATGCAGACCTGGGGCGGAACCTGCGTCGCCAGCCCCAGCACCGAGACCCGGGCGGGGCGGGACGCCCTGGCCCGGGACCCCGACACGCCGGGCAGCCTCGGCATCGCCATCAGCGAGGCCATCGAGGCCGCCGTGGCCGACGAAAGCGGCAAGACCCGCTACTCCCTGGGCAGCGTCCTGAACCACGTCATGCTGCACCAGACCATCATCGGGCTGGAGGCCAAGGAGCAATTCGCGATGATCGGGGAGACGCCGGACGTGGTGATCGGCTGCGCCGGCGGCGGCAGCAATTTCGCCGGGCTCGCCTTTCCCTTCGTGCTGGACAAGATCAACGGCCGGGACATCCAGATTCTGCCGGTGGAGCCGGCCGCCTGCCCCACGCTGACCAGGGCGCCCTTCGGCTACGACCACGGGGACACGGCGAAATACACCCCGCTGATGCCCATGCACAGCCTGGGCCACACCTTCGTCCCCGCGCCGCTCCACGCCGGGGGCCTTCGCTACCACGGCATGGCCCCCACCGTGAGCCAGCTGGTGGAGGAAGGGCTGGCCGAGCCCCGGGCCGTGACCCAGCTGGAGGCCTACCGGGCCGGCGTCCTGGCGGCCCGAACCGAGGGCGTCATTCCGGCCCCGGAAACCACCCACGCCATCGCCTGCGCCGTGGACGAGGCCCGCAAGGCCAAGGAAGAGGGCAGGGAAAAGGTGATCGTCTTCACCTGGAGCGGTCACGGTCTGCTGGACCTGGGCGCCTACGAGCGGTATTTCGCGGGCGAGCTTCAGGATTACGAGATGTCCGAGGAGGCCCTGGCCGAATGCGCCCTGGCACTGGAGGGTCATCCCCGGCCGGAACGGCTGCGCGGACGGCCGTGAGCCCGGAAAACGGGCGCGAGGACCGATACGACGACCAAACCCGCCGTTGCCCCCGGCTGGGCGGTTCGATCCGCTTCGGCTTCTGCCGGACGGCCGCCGAGGACGGCGGGCCGTGCCGGAAATCCCTGGACTGCTGGTGGGAACGATTCGACGTTGCGGGTTTCCTCCGCCGAATCTTGGGGCCGGCGCGGCTGGCCGCGCTGGCGGATCAGGCGCCCCGCCCCAAAGTGGCCGACATTTTGGACCAGATTCGGGCCGCCCGATCCCGAATCGGGGCGGCCGAACCCCCTTCCGAAACAACCGGAACCGCCAAGGGAGGCGAAAATGATCATTGAACAGCTGGAAGTCGGCCCGATCATGGCCAACTGTTACATCGCGGGATGCGAAGAGACCGGACAGGCGGTGGTGATCGATCCCGGGGACGACACCGACCGGATCCTCGACCGGCTCAAGGCCCGGGAATTGACCGTCGCCGCCCTGGTCAACACCCACGGCCATTTCGACCACGTGGGCGGAAACCGAAAGATGAAGGCGGCGGTGGACGCGCCCCTGATGATCCACGAGGGCGACGCCCCCATGCTGAACCGGCTGTCCTCGGACGCCTCCATGTTCGGCCTCTCCGCCGAGAATTCGCCGGGGCCGGATCGCGCGCTGGCCGACGGCGACGCCATTGAATTCGGCAACCGGAAATTCACGGTCCTGCACACCCCGGGACACAGCCCCGGCGGCATCGCGCTTTACGGGGAGGGATGCGTCTTCGTGGGGGACACCCTGTTTTCCGGCTCCATCGGGCGGACGGACCTGCCCGGCGGCGACTACGACACCCTGATCCGCAGCGTGCGGGAAAAGCTCTTCGCCCTGCCCGAGGACACCCGGGTCTTCTGCGGCCACGGACCGGAAACCACCATCGGCCGGGAGAAAAAGCACAACCCCTTTTTCCGCTGATCCGCCGTTGCCGATCCGCCGGAAGAAACGATTCGCGGGAAGAGGACCGACGCGAGATTCCGAACGCCATCCGGGAAAGCCGACGTTTCTCCGGACGGCATTTTTTTCGGGAAAGGAAGGGGGGGAGGCCGGCCGGCTTCGGTTCGCCTTCGAAACTTGGCGATCCCCCCGATTTTGGCCGCTAGGGATTTGGGACGCCGGCTTCCGTCGGGGTCTCGCGGCGAAGCACGTCGGCGTAGGCGGTCACCCGACGGACGTATTCCACGGGCTCCGTTCCCCGGCAATAGCCGTAGAGCGCGTCCCGATAATACCGTTCGTCCCGAAGAAGCGGCAGGGTCTCCGCCAGGGAGGCCCATTTTTCCGGGTCCCGGCCCTTCCGTCGGGCCAGATTCCGGGCGTCCAGCAGGTGCCCCTGGCCGACGTTGTAGGCGGCCAGGGCGATGCGCAGCCGATCTTCCTCGGTGGCCGCGTTGTCGAAGAACGCGTACAATTCCCGGAGATGGCGAACCCCGCCCCGGATGTTCTCGGAGGGATTTCGAACGTCGTCCACGCCCAGGCTCCGGGCCGTGCGGGGCATGAGTTGCATGAGCCCCACCGCGCCGGCCGGGCTTCGGGCCGACGGATCAAACCGGGATTCCTGGTAAATCTGCGCCGCGATGAGCCGCCAGTCGAATCCGTGTTCCGCGGCGGCCGACTGAATTTCCGGCAGAAACCGCTCCGTCGCGTCGGCCATTCGTTCCAAAAAAGCTTCCACCGCCAATTTGCGGGGCGGCGGCGGCGCGCCGAAATGGCGATCGTAGATTTCCCGGAACTTTCCGGTCTTTCGCGCCACGCGGAAAAATTCGTCGATGCGGGCGATCAACCCTTCGGCGCCTTCCCGGGTCAGCCACCGCAAATCCCTGGGCGGCCCTATGGGGGCGGCGATTCGGATTTCGGGATAGTATCGTCGGTTCAGCAGGGCGACGTGGCCGGGGGCGACGGTGGCGGGGAGGACGCCGGCGGCCACGCGACGGATCAGCTCCTCGCCGGGCAGGTCGGGATGAATCGCCGAATGCACCGCCACCCCCTCCCCGCGCAGGGCGTCCAGGGCCGACTCCGCGCCGGAATGGAGCGGCAGATGAACCGTCCGGCCGTTCAACTGGGCCGGAGTCTCCACGGCGCCGCCCGTCTCCGGCCCCAGGACCACGTGATGACGCAGGGTCAGATAGGGGGCGGCGGCGGCGAGCCCGTGAATCCCCTCGGGCGGAAGGGGGCGCCCCGGCGCGGCGAAGGCGCCGGGATTTTCGGACAGGACCCGCCGCATTTCCGGCCACCCGTTGACGGTTTCCACCGCCAGGGTCACCCCCAGGTATTCCGCGAAGGCTTCCGCCAGCTCGTATTCAAACCCGTCGGCCTGGCCCCGATGGGAAAAATAGGTGGTGGGACCGACCGGGGCGACCAGGGTGACGCGACCGGTTTCCAGCACCGTTTCCAGGGGCGGCGGCGCGGGCTTGCCGCAGGCCAGCAGACCGGTCGCGGCAAGAGCGATGGCGGCTTTTCGGATTCCGGCTCCTTTTCCGGGTTCGTACACGTTCAAACTCCCCATTGACAGGTTTTTTCGCCGTTTATAACCCACTTTTTCACCGAACACAAACCGTCCGCCATTTTGCTTGAACCCGTGGGGGCTCTCTGATATCCTGTAATTTGTCCCTTTTGGGGACAAGGCCGACCACGACGGAGGCTGGACGGCGGCCGCGACCGAGATCATGCCGGTTCGACGGCTCCGAAGCGAACGGCCGGGCCGATTCGACCCCGGCAAAAGGCGATTTCATGTCCATTCCCGCGCCGCGAAAAGCAACGCGAAAAATCTGGGTGGGGACGGTTCCCGTGGGCGGGGGCGCGCCCGTGGCGGTGCAGTCGATGACCAACACGCCCACGGCCGACGTCGCCGCCACCGCGGCCCAGATCGATCGGCTGACCCGGGCCGGCTGCGAAATCGTCCGCGTGGCGGTTCCGGACATGGAGGCGGCCCGGGCCATCGCGGAAATTCGGAAGACCATCCGGATACCGCTCGTCGCCGACATCCACTTCGATTCCCGGCTGGCCATCGCCGCCGCGGAGGCCGGGGCGGACGGATTGCGCTTCAATCCCGGAAACATCGGCAGTCGAGAACGGGTTCGGGCGCTGGTGGCGGTGGCCGAGGAGCGGAATCTGCCCATCCGAATCGGGGTCAACGCGGGCTCCCTGGAAAAGGAAATCCTTCGAAAACACGGGGGCGCCACCGCCGAGGGGATGGTGGAAAGCGCCCTTCGGCACGTCCGTCTGCTGGAGGAATTCGGCTTCGGGCGGATCAAGATCAGCCTCAAGGCTTCGGACGTGGCCCGCACCGTGGCCGCCTACCGACGGCTGTCGGAGGCGACCGACCATCCGCTCCACGTCGGGGTGACCGAGGCCGGTGGGCTGTATCCCGGCGTGGTCAAATCGGCCCTGGGCATTGGCATGCTGCTGGCCGAGGGGATCGGGGACACCCTACGGGTTTCCCTGACCCGAGACCCGGTGGAAGAGGTTCGGGTCGGATTTGAAATTCTCAAGGCCCTAGGGCTTCGCCGACGCGGGCCGGAAATCATCTCCTGCCCCACCTGCGGGCGTTGCCGGATCGACCTGTTCGGCGTGCTGGAGGAGGTGGAACGGGCGCTGACGACCTGCGTTCATCCCCTCAAAATCGCCATCATGGGCTGCGCCGTGAACGGACCCGGCGAGGCCCGGGAGGCCGACGTGGGCATCGCCGGCGGCGACGGGGCGGGCATTCTTTTCAAAAAGGGCGAAGTGGTCCGGCGGAACATTCCCCAGGAACAACTGGTGGCGGCCTTGCTGGCCGAGGTGGACGCGCTGACGGCGGAGACGCCCCGGGACTGACGGGTTGCCCCGACAACGAAGGGCGCCGAGATCCATCCGCGGGCATCTCCCCTGCCAAAATGCGGGGCGAAATACATACGGGAAACGGACAAAACGGAACGGAAAAGAGGAAACTTCGATGGCGAAACAGGTAAAGACGGCCGTTTCTCCCACGCGGGCCGAAGATTACGCGGAATGGTACCAGCAGGTGGTCAAGGCCTCGGACATGGCCGAGCGTTCGCCGGTGCGGGGCTGCATGGTCATTCGTCCATGGGGCTACGCCCTCTGGGAAAACATTCAGCGCTCCCTGGACGACATGTTCAAGGCCACGGGGGTGCGAAACGCCTATTTCCCGCTGTTCATCCCGCTGAGCTTTCTGGAGAAGGAGGCCGCCCACGTGGAGGGCTTCGCCAAGGAATGCGCGGTGGTCACCCATCATCGGCTGGAAAAGGGGCCGGACGGCGGCCTGGTTCCGGCCGGAAAGCTGAACGAGCCGCTGGTGGTTCGGCCCACCTCCGAGACCATCATCGGCGACGCATTCGCCAAATGGATCGGCAGCCACCGGGATCTGCCGCTGCTGATCAATCAATGGGCCAACGTGGTCCGGTGGGAAATGCGCACCCGGATTTTTCTGCGCACCTCGGAATTTCTGTGGCAGGAGGGCCACACGGCCCACGCCACCGCCGAGGAGGCCATGGAGCGCACCCGGATGATGCTGGAGATCTACGCCCGTCTGGCGGAGGAGCATCTGGCGATGCCGGTGCTTCAGGGGCGGAAAAGTCCGGCGGAACGGTTTCCCGGCGCGGTGGAGACGCTCTGCATCGAGGCCATGATGCAGGACCGGAAGGCGCTGCAGGCCGGCACCTCCCACTTTCTGGGCCAGAATTTCGCCAAGGCGTCGGGCATCACCTTTCAGACGGCGGAGGAGACCGAGAGCCACGCCTGGACCACCTCCTGGGGGGCCTCCACCCGGCTCATCGGCGGCCTGATCATGACCCACGCCGACGACGACGGCATGGTGCTCCCGCCCCGGGTGGCCTCTTCGCACCTGGTGCTGATGCCCATTCTTCGCAAAGAGTCGGATCGGGCGAAGGTGATGGAATTCACCGACGACCTGGCCCGGGAGCTGCGATCCACGCCCTACCATGGCGCGCCGTTGCGGGTGGAGGTGGACGATCGGGACATCGGCGGAGCGCGGGGATGGGACTGGATCCGAAAGGGGATTCCCCTTCGGGTGGAGATCGGACCCCGGGACATCGCGGAAAACAGCGTCTTCGTGGGACGGCGGGACCGGGACCATCGAGATCGCACCTCCATCCCCCGACCGGAATTCGTGGCCCAGATTCCGGACATCCTCGACGACATCCAGCGGACCCTCTTCGAGCGGGCCCTGGCCCATCGGGAGGCCAATACGATCGACATCGACGAACGGGACCGGTTCTACCGGTTCTTCACGCCGGAAAACCGGGAGCGGCCCGAAATTCACGGCGGTTTCGCCCGAAGCCCCTGGTGCGGCGAGGCGGCCTGCGAGGAGCGAATCAAAAACGATCTGCAGGTGACCATCCGCTGCCTCCCGTTCGAAACCGTCGGGACCGGCGGCCGCTGCGTCGGCTGCGGAAAGACCGCGGCCGAATGGGCGGTCTTCGCCAAGGCCTACTAGATTTCCATCCGGAGGCCGGTCCCCGCGCGGGGACCGGCCTCCGCGTTTCCGGGGAGAGGAAAGAAACCCCCGACATGATACGAATCAACGACATTCTGGACACGGTCCTGGAGTTCAATCCCCAGACCGACATTTCCCTGATCGACAAGGCCTACATTTATTCGGCCAAAGTCCACGCGGGACAGGTGCGGCTCAACGGCGAGCCGTATCTTTCCCATCCGCTGGCGGTGGCCGCCATCCTGGCCGACATGCGGCTGGACCCGATCAGCATCGCGGCCGGACTGCTTCACGACGTGGTGGAGGACACCCACGCCACCGAAGCGCAGATCCGGGAGATGTTCGGCGACGAGGTGACCCACATCGTCGCCGGGGTGACCAAGCTCGGAAAGGTGCAGGACCAGAGCGCGGAAGAGCGGCAGGCGGAAAGCATTCGAAAAATGTTGCTGGCCATGGCCGACGATCTGCGGGTGATTCTGATCAAGCTGGCCGACCGGCTTCACAACATGCGGACCCTGCGCTTCCACAAGAAGGAAGAAAAGAAGCGGAAGATCAGCCAGGAGACGCTGGACATCTACGCGCCGATCGCCTCCCGCCTGGGCATCCACTGGATCAAGAAAGAGCTGGAAGACACCGCGTTCATGTACACCCATCCCGAGGAGTGCGCCCGCATCCAGGGGCAGGTGGCCAAGGACCGGGAGGAGCGGGAGGAGTACGTGGCCACGGTGCGGGAGCTGATTTCCAAGGAGCTGGCCTCCGCCGGCCTGAAGGGGGAAGTGACCGGACGCTACAAGCATTTCTACAGCATCTATAAAAAAATGCAGGAGCAGGACCTGGCCTTCGAGGACGTGTACGACATTATCGCGTTCCGGATCATCCTGGACGCCAAATCCCAGTGCTACGAAGCCCTGGGCCTCATCCACGCCCTCTGGAAACCGATCGACGTCAAATTCAAGGATTATATCGGTCGGCCCAAGCCCAACATGTATCAGTCGCTCCACACCACGGTGATCGGCCCCTTCGGGGAGCGGGTGGAAATCCAGATTCGGACCTGGGAGATGGACCGGGTGGCCAAGTCCGGCATCGCGGCCCACTGGAGCTACAAGGAAGGGCAGGGAGTCGACGCCCGGATGACCGAAAAATTTGCCTGGATTCAAAACCTGATCGAAAACCAGGCGGAGGTCAAGGACCCGGAAGAGTTCATGGAAACGGTTCGGATCGATCTGTTTCCCGACGAAGTCTACGTCTACACCCCCACCGGAGAAATCAAGTCTCTGGTCAAGGGCTCGACGCCGGTCGACTTCGCCTACCTGATCCACACGGAAGTGGGCAACCAGTGCGTGGGGGCCAAGGTCAACCGGCGGATGGTCACCCTGCGCCACGAGCTTTCCACCGGCGACATGGTGGAGATCCTCACCAACAAAAACGCCCATCCCAGCAAGGACTGGCTCAATTTCGTCAAGACTTCCAAGGCTCGAAACCGCATCCGTCAATGGATCAAGACCCAGGAAAAGGAGCGGAGCGTCACCCTGGGCCGGGAGCTTTGCGAGAAGGAGTTCCGGAAGCGGCGGGTGAACTACGCCGCCGCGGCCAAGTCCGAGGAGATGGAGCGGGTGATCGCCGATTTCGGGTTCAAGTCCCTGGACGATCTCATCGCCCACGTCGGCTACGGGAAAATCACCCCGCTGCAGGCGCTCAAACGGTATCTCCACCACGCCCGGGGCGAAGAAAAGGCCGAAGAGCGGGAAGATGTGCGACTCTTCGACCGCCTGATCAACCGGGTGCGGAAACGAAGACCCCGCACCGGCGTGCTGGTGAAGGGACTGGACGACGTGCTGGTGAAGTTCGGGAAATGTTGCAACCCGGTGCCGGGAGATCCCATCACCGGCTACATCACCCGAGGACAGGGGGTCACGGTCCACCGATCCGGCTGCGTGAACGCCCGGCAGATGAATCCGGAACGGCGGATCGAGGTCGACTGGACGGAATCTTCGGAGGAGGAAACCTTTCCGGTGAAAATCCGGGTTTTGTCCCTCGATCGGGTGGGACTGCTCGCCGACGTGGCGACCAACATCAGCAAACAGGGCGCGAACATTTTAAACGTCCACTCGGAGATTCGGGAGGACAAGACGGTGGAAACCGTCTTCACGGTGGCCGTCAAGAACACGGGGCACATGCACCGGCTCCTGACGGCCATCAAAAAGGTCCGCATGATCATCGGCGTCACGCGAATCGATTTGTAGCGAAGAAGAGGCTCGCGGGCCGCCGTTCCCAGATCAGGCGGCCTTGACCACCCACCCGGATTTGATGCAGGTGGTGCAGACCTGAATCCGCTTCACTTGGCCTTCCCGAAGCGCCCGAACCCGCTGCAGATTTGGATTGAACCGTCGTTTGTTGACGTTGTGGGCATGGCTGACGTTGTTCCCGACCATGGGCCGTTTTCCGCAGATTTCGCATTTTTTGGACATGAAAATCACCCTCCTTCCCGGGGAAAAAAATCGGATGCCGCAAGACGGCTGTCGCGGCGTTTCGCCGCCAAACCGCCTTACATACCGGATGGTTGTGGGGATGTAAAGATTTTTCAGAGGATTGTCCAAAAAAACGCTCCGAAGGGACCTCCCCCGCGGAGCGTTTTTTTTGGACCGATTGGAAACGAATTCCCGCGCCCTACTCCTCCACCATGCGGGCCTGGCATCGGGCGATGTATTCCAGCGCCTTTTGATGAACGCCCACGTCGGGATATTCGGAGAGGACCGTTTTGAAACGATCCATGGCCGGCGCGAAGTGGTCGTTTTTGTAGTAGAACATCCCCACGTAGAATTCGTGGGCGGCCAGATTTTTCTGGCAGGTCTTGATCCGGTCCCGGGCCTTGTCGGCGTAGGGATCGTCCGGAAACATCCGCACCAGCCGCCGATCGGTGTCCAACGCCTTCCGCACGGCGGTCTGATCCCGATCGATGGAATTCATCCGGGCGATGTAGCTGGAACCGATCCGGTAGATCACGTAGGGCGCCGCCTCGTTTCGAGGGTGGAGACGTTCGAACTCTTCGTAGGCGTAAATGGCATCCTCGTACTCCTTCAGCTCGAAATGGGCGTCCGCCAGCTTCAGCTCGGCCAGGATGGCGTACTTGCTGAACGGATACCAGTCCTTCAACTGCCGGAAGGCCTCGATGGCCCGTCGGTATTTCCCGTCCTCGAAGGCCGTCATGCCCTCCGCGACCAGCTGTTCCGCGGTTTTTTCGTCCACCGACGACTGAAACCAGGCGCAGCCGGCGGGAATCACCAACAAAAAAACGATGGCGGTCAAACGGATGATGGATTTCATGGTTTCCCTGCTCGTTGGATGTTCGAAAGGAGGGGACGGCCGCGCCGCCGTCCTTCGCCAAATCGGCGCCACACGATATCAGGAATTGGCGAGACTTTCAAGGTAGGTTTCCGCCGAGTGGGCGGCGATGGCCGCGTCGCCCACGGCGGTGGCGATTTGCCGCATGGGGGGGGCGCGCACGTCCCCCGCCGCGAACACGCCGGGAAGCGAGGCGCCCATGCGGGCATCGACTTCGACGAACCCGAACGGATCCACCCGAAGTTGATCGCCCAGGAAGCCGGTGTTGGGCAGAACGCCGATCCAGATGAACAGACCGGGAACCGCCAGAGATCGGGATTCGCCGGAGCGAAGGTTCCGGAGATGAACCGACTCCAGCCGCGTCAGGCCGCTGACGCCGGTCACCACGGTGTCGCGGTGAATTTCGATGCGGTCGTTGGCGAAAGCCTTTTCCTGAAGCACCCGCTCCGCCCGAAAGGCGTCCCGCCGATGAATCAGATGGACCTTTTCGGCGAACTTGGCCAGGAAAATGCTCTCCTTGACGGCCGTGTCTCCGCCGCCCACCGCCGCGACGATCTTGCCCCGATAAAACGGCCCGTCGCAGGTGGCGCAGGTGGAAATCCCCTTGCCGAAAAAGTCGGACTCTCCGGGAACGCCCAGCCGTTTGGGCGACGCGCCGGAGGCGACGACGACCGCCCGGGCGCGAAGCTCCCGCTCCGGCAGACGAAGGGTTTTCACGGGACCCGACAGATCGGCCGCCACCACCTCTTCGTTGGCGACGGGAACGTCGTATCGGGCCACCTGGTCGGCCATGAGGCGGGAGAGTTCCGGGCCGGCAATCCCCTCGGGGAATCCCGGATAATTGTCGATCCAGTCGGTGATCAGCACCTGCCCGCCCAGCAGGGACCTCTCCAGGACCAAGACGTCCAGCCGGGCCCGGGCCGCGTAAAGCGCCGCGGTCAGACCGGCCGGACCGCCCCCGACGATGATCAGATCGTGATCGGTTTCTGGCATGAGTACCGGCGAAATCAGTCCAGCAGGTTGTTGATGGCTTCCTCGAGCTTGGCCTTGGCCACCATTCCGGTGATTTTGTCCACGTCCTTTCCGTCCTTGAAGAAAATCAGGGTCGGAATGGCCCGGATCCCATATTTGCTGGGAGTGGAGGGATTGTCGTCCACGTTGCACTTGGTGAATTTGATCCGGTCGCCGAACTCCTTGGCCAGCTCTTCCACCACCGGCCCGATGGCCTTGCAGGGGCCGCACCACGGCGCCCAGAAATCCACCAGCACCGGCTTGTCGGATTCGATAACTTCGCCTTCGAAGGTGTCGTCGCCGATATCCATCACATTGTCCGCCATGATCGCGTCATCCTTTCCTTTTTGAGATAGAGAAAATAATGGAGGAATAATAGGGACCGGCGATTCCCTTGTCAACCTTGGTCGGCCGCCCCCCCGGCCCTTCCGCCGACCCCTTTCCACTCGGACCCGCCCCTCGGATCCGATTGACACCCTTTCGGGGGTCTGGTAGTTCCGGACGAATTCCATTGACCCACGCCCCGGAACGCGACCCGGAATCCGAGGCGATCCAACCCACCTTACGCCCATCCCGGGAGAACCAATCATGAACACCCCGATTCGCGTGGGCGCGCTCATTTCCGGCGGCGGAACCAACCTCCAGGCCATCATCGACGCGTGCGAATCCGGCGCTTTGCGGGCCCAAATGGTCTTCGTGGGAACGGACAATCCGAAGGCCGCGGGGCTAGGCCGCGCGGAGCGGGCCGGGATTCCCACCTTCGTCGTGGATTACCGAGACATCCTTTCCCGCCGCAAAAAAGACCCGACGGCATTCCCTCCGCCGCCGGACCTGGTTCTTCCGGACTTGATCGCCCGTCAGCGCCTGATTCCGCCGGACGCCCCCGCCGCCCGGCGCGACGCCTTTTTGCTCGGCCGGGTGGCCGCCGAATCGGCGTTGCTAAGGGAAATGGAACGATTCCCTTTCGACCTGCTGGTCTTGGCCGGCTTCATGCGGGTGGTGACGCCCTATTTTCTGGACCGGGTCAACATCCGGG
>CAYFVR010000004.1:28853-44244 GCA_964346545.1 uncultured Desulfobacterales bacterium
ACATCCGGGCCGACCGCCCCCGGATCATGAACATCCATCCGGCCCTCCTGCCGGCCTTTCCCGGAACCGACGGTTACGGCGATACGGTGCGCTACGGCTGCAAAGTGGCCGGTTGCACGGTTCACTTCGTCGATTACGGGGAGGACACCGGTCCCGTCATCGGCCAGCGGGCATTTCCCATTCTTCCGGAGGACACCCTCGAAACCGTGCGGAACAAGGGGTTGTCGGAGGAATGGCGGCTGTACCCGGAATGCATCCGGCTTTTCGCCGAGGACCGGCTGCGGGTCGAACGCCCGGAAGGGGGCGGCCGACCCGTCGTTCGCATTCTGCCCGCGTCCGGATAAACGCCGCCCGGACCTCCCGGTTGGGCCGCCGGGAGGTCCGGACGGGCCTATCGGCGGTAGGGCTTCCCCATTTCCAGACCCAGCTCCAGGGCCCGCCGGTTCAGGTCCAGAAATCCGGCCGGTATGCGGGTTTCCAGCACCTTCATCACCGATTCCGGCGACGCCAGCCCAACCATTCCCAGCACCGTTCCCAACATGCAGATGTTGAAAACGATGGGCTTGCCGATCTCCTTCATCACCGTTTCGTAAAGCGGGAGCTGCACCTGCCGCGCGTCCACCTTGGTGTATGCCTTCACGTACCGGGAATCGCTGATCAGCAGCCCGCCGGGCCGGATGATGGGATAAAACTTGGCGTACGCCTCCCGGGTAAGACAGACCAGGACGTTGGGCTGCCGGACCTTGGGATAGTGAATCTCGGAATCCGAGATGATGACGTCCGAGCGGGTCGCGCCGCCCCGGGCTTCGGGGCCGTAGACCTGGGACTGGGTGGCCACGAGTCCCTCGTGGAGCACGGCGGCCTCGGCCAGAATGATGGCCGCCGTGATGACCCCTTGGCCGCCCGAACCGGAAAAGACCAGTCTGCACCGTTCCATCAGGATTCCCCCCCCGTGACCCGCTGGATGATCTTGTCGTATTCCGCGCAATATTCCGGCACGTCCTTCTGCACGAAAATGCCCCGCTCCAGCAGCTCCGGATTGTCCTCTTTCTTTTTGGAGCCGATGGGCACGGTGTTTCGCTTGAACGCCTCCATCATGTCCGCCGCGCTCCCGAGCCGGTTTTTCCGGCCGAAGTAGGTGGGACACTGGGAGAGGATTTCCACCACGGAAAAACCGTCGTGAATGATGGCCGCCTTGAGGAGCTTGGTGATTTCCTGGACGTGGTAGCTGGTGGTTCGCGCCACGAAGGAGGCCCCGGCGGCCCGGGCCAGCTCCACCACGTCGAAATCCTGGTCGATGTTGCCGTAGGGCGCGGTGGTGGCCTGGTTGCCCCGGCCGGAAAGGGGCGAGTACTGGCCGCCGGTCATGCCGTAAATGCGATTGTTCATCACGATGGCGGTCATGGCGATGTTCCGCCGGGCCGCGTGGATGAAATGGTTCCCGCCGATGGCCAGGGCGTCGCCGTCGCCCATGGGGACGATGACGTTGAGTTCCGGCATGCTCAGCTTCACGCCCGTGGCGAAGGCCAGGGCGCGTCCGTGGAGCGTGTGGAGCGAGTGGAAATCCACGTAGCCGGAAATGCGGGAGGAGCAACCGATGCCGGAAGCCATGACGATTTCGTTTTTGCTCATGCCGAGCTGTTCCACCGCTCGCAGCAGCCCGCCCAGCACGATGCCGTGTCCGCAGCCCGGGCACCACATGTGCGGAAAAAAGCGTTCCCGGATGTAATCCTTGACCGGCATGCTCAGACTCCCTTTCCCTGGATGAGGCGCAGGATGTTTTTAATGTCGGTGGGCGTGATGAAGACGCCGTCGATCCGGTTGGCCAGCACGACCCGCTCCGGGTTGGTCACGGCCCGCTTCACCGCCCGCGTCATCTGGCCCATGTTCATCTCCACCACCACGATGTGGCGGGCGTTGGCGCATTTCTCCTCGACGAGTCCGTAGGGAAAGGGCCAGAGGGTCTGGAGTTCCAGCAGCCCCAGCCGCTCGCCCCGGGCCCGCCGGTTTTTCACCACGTGGAGGGCGGATCGGGCCGAAGAACCGTAGGAAATCAGCACGGTGCGGGCGTCTTCGAGATAAAATTCCTTGTGCCGGTTGATGGTGTCCACGTTGTTTTTGATCTTGTCGGTCAGGTGCCGCAACAGATTGTAGGCGATGTCCGGATTGCTGGAGGGAAACCCCCACATGTCGTGGGCCAGACCGGTGACGTTGTACCGATGCCGCCCCCCGAAATCGGACATCGGCAGTCGGCCGTCCTCCCGGGGCAGGTAGGGGTGGTAGTCCACGCCGGCCCGAACGGAGGTCCGCAGCCGATCCACGACCGCCTGCTCCCCCGCCTCGGGAATGACCAGCCGCTCCCGCATGTGGCCCACCACCTCGTCGAACAGCAGCACCACGGGCGTCCGGTAGGTCTCCGCCATGTTGAAGGCGTGAACCGTGATGTCGAACACGTCCTGATGGTTGGAGGCGGTCAGGGCGATGATGGAATGGTCCCCGTGGGCGCCCCAGCGGGCCTGAAGCACGTCCCCCTGGCTGGGGCAGGTGGGCAAACCGGTGGAGGGGCCGCCCCGCATGACGTTGACGATCACGCAGGGAATCTCGGCCATGATGGCGTATCCCAACCCTTCCTGCATGAGGGAAAAGCCGGGACCGCTGGTGGCGGTCATGGCCTTGTGGCCGGTGAGCGAGGCCCCGACGATGGCGCAGATGGAGCTGATTTCATCTTCCATCTGAATGAATTTCCCCCCGATTTTGGGCAGGCGCAACGACATGTGTTCCGCCACCTCCGTGGAGGGCGTGATGGGATAGCCGGCGTAGAAATCCAGGCCGGCGTAAAGGGCCCCTTCCACGCAGGCTTCGTTCCCCTGGACGAATTTCACCGTTTCGGTCATGACGTCTCCCTATTCCGTTTCCCCGCCGGAATCGCGTTCGGAGTCCGTTTCGGTCGCCACCTCGATGGCCAGGTCCGGGCACCGGAGTTCGCACAGCATGCAGCAGATGCAGTCTTCGGGTCGCGCGGCGACCACCTTGTCCTCCGCGTCCAGCTCCAAAACGCTTTTGGGGCAGAAGTGGACGCAAATCCCGCATCCCTTGCACCAGTCGCGGTGGATCCGGTGTTCCTTCAGCCGCTTTTTCGCCTTCGCCATGAATGCACGTCTCCCTGGATTATGAAAAAAAATAACCGTCGAGGAAGCCGGGGTCGGCTTCGACGGACGGAACGAGGTCTTTGTTAGGAAAGGCGGCGGGACTTGTCAAGGAAAACCGGGATCGAGTTTCCAAGTCCGTTTCCGGGACCGAGTTTTTAGAACGCGAGAACGGGCACGTCGCGCCGAACTTCCGGCGCGGCGTCCGGGCTCGACGGGCGCGTTCCGAGTCTCCGGCATCGGAAGGGGAGAAAAGGCCGAAAACCCGCCGCTTCCCCGGCAAAGGCCCCCCCAAAGAGCCAAAGATCAGATGAACCGCTTCATCATTTCGGCGATCACGTCGTCCACGTTTTCCGGGTCGATTCCGTTTTCCCGGATCGCCTGGCGCGCCCGTCGCAGGCGATGCGGGGACTCCATGTCGGACAGCCGTGAAAAAACGCCCATCCGCCGTCCCACCTGATAGACGCACTGCTCCTCCGGGTCCATGGCCAAAAACCGATCCAGCGGTTCCAGAATTCGTTCCCGGTCTTCGGGAAGATTTCCTTCCACTTCCTGAAAAAGGTTGAGAATGTGGTCGCTGACCACCCGGCTTTGAATCCCCTCCAATCCGGCGACGAGCGTCCGGATCTCCGCGGCCGTTTCCCGGTCGGTCGGCTTTTCGAACCGGCCGGTTCGCCATTCCTCGGCCAGGGGAACGGCGCCCGGCAGGGCCAAGGTTCGAAGCCGAATGAAATCCGGATTGATTTGATTCAGCGCGTGGGCGGTTTCCCGGGCATGTTCGCCGGAAAGCTCCCGGCCGCCCAGACCCGGCATGACGTACTCGGACAGGGACATGCCGGCGGCCTTCGCCTTTCGCCCGGCCCGAATCTGGGTGGCCTGATCGCCGCCTTTTCGGACCCGTTCCAGCACCCGATCGGAACCCGATTCCATTCCGATGTGAATCCGGTTGAGCCCGGCCTCGCGCATGGCGCGCAGGTGTTCGTCGGAAATCCGGGCGACGGTGTGGGAGCGGGCGTAGGAGGTGATCCGTTCCACCCAGGGGAAGCGTTCCCGGAGATGGCCAAGAATGCCGATCAGTTCCTCGGCGGGGACGATCAGGCTGTTGGCGTCCTGGAGAAAGATGGAGCGCAGGCCTCCGGCGAACCAGTGAAGCGCGGCCTGAAAGGGGGCGGCGTCCGTTTCCGTCGTTTGGCTGGAAAGCCGTTGAACGGTCTTTCGGTCCAGCCGCCCGTCCGTTCCTTCGGCCGCCCGAAGCCGTTGGACCTGGCGATGAACGGCGTCGATGTCCCGACGAACATGATCGACCGGCCGCAGGGAGAACCGACTTCCCTTGTACACCGGGCAGAAGGTGCAATGGTTCCAGGGACAGTTTCGCGTCACGCGGATCAACAGGCTTTCGGCTTCGCTGGGGGGACGAATGGGCCCCTGTTCGAAGCCGGCGTAGGTTTCATTCTTTCGGCTCATGGGGTTTTATGGTTTCCTTTCGTTCGAAATGGTTAATTTTCGCCTTTTCGCCCGGACGGAACGTTATGCGTGGACACGGTTGGCGCATTTCCCGCCGTTTCCTCCGTCGAACGAATCGAGGAAACGGCGGGAATCATCCGAAGGGCGGCGTTCACGGATTGTCAAAATATCATCGGTCGATCGGCGGGTGTCAAATGGCGGGATCGGCACGAACCGATTTCCATTTTTCCCGACGGTTTCCTTTGACAGGTTTTGGTCGCTTGACGTAAGTAAAGGTCTTGGAAGGAGATGATTTCGTGAAACGGATTTTTTTTTGGCTTTTCATTTTTCTGCTCGCCGGTGGAATGGCCGCGGGTTGGGCGCTTCACGACCTGCGGCGCTATTCTCGCGCGCCAATGGGCGAATCGGCCGAGGAAAAGCGGGTGTCCATCCGGCGGGGTCGAGGGTTCGAGGGGGTCCTGGCCGACCTCGAGGCCGCGGGGATCGTCCGGGATTCCCTTCGGTTTCGTCTGCTGGCCCGCCGGCACGGCTTCGATCGCCGAATCAAGGCGGGGGAATATCGGCTGTCCGCAACCATGACCCCGCTCCGGCTCCTTCGGGACCTGGCCGAGGGTCGGGTGGTTCAGCTTCGCCTCACCATTCCCGAAGGCTTCACCCTCCGCCAAATTGCCCGGGCGGCGGAGGAGGCCGGGCTGGTTTCGGCGGAGGATTTCATCGCGGCGGCCGAGGATTCCGCGTTCGCCCGGGAACACGGCATTCCGTCGGAAACGCTGGAAGGATATCTTTTCCCGGACACCTATTTTTTCCCTCGTTCGGCTTCGGCCGTGGACATCGTCGGAACCCTGCTGGACCGTTTTCGGGCGGTTTTTCGCGAAGAATGGCGGGTCCGGGCCCGGGAGATGGGCTTTTCGATCCATGAAGTGGCGACCCTGGCATCCATCATCGAACGGGAGACGGGCGCCCCCGGAGAACGGCCCCATGTCGCTTCCGTCTTTCACAATCGGCTCCGCATCGGCATGCGGCTGCAAAGCGACCCCACGGTAATCTACGGTCTCGCCGATTTCGACGGAAATTTGACCCGGAAGCATCTCGACGCCCCGACGGCCTACAACACGTACCGAATGGCGGGGCTCCCCCCCGGCCCGATCGCCAACCCCGGGGCGGCGGCCCTGGAAGCGGCGCTGTTTCCATTGGAAACCAAAGACCTCTACTTTGTTTCCCGGGGAGACGGAACCCACGTCTTTTCCCGCAATCTTCGGGATCACAACCGGGCCGTCCGGAAATACCAGTTGCGGCGATGACGCCTTCCGGAATCGGGCATGCCGCCCCCGAAAACGGCCGAAATTGTCCCCGGTCCCAAGTTTTTGGGGGATTTCCGATTCCATTCGGTCATCCCTCTTTTACCGGTCAAAACATTCCGGAGCCACCCTTTGTCCCGAATCGTCGAAAGAAAATCATGAACCCACCCGATTGGCCCTTGAATCGTCTGGCCGGCCAGCGTCTGATGCTCGGCTTCGACGGAACCGTTTTCGACGATCAGCTGGCGGGAACCCTCTCCCGAATTCGGCCGGGGGGACTCGTCTTGTTTCGCCGAAACGCCGAAAATCCCGATCAGCTCCGGAAACTGTGCGGCGACGCCCAGGAATTCGCCCGGTCCATCGGCCTTCCGCCGCTATTGATTTCCATCGACCAGGAAGGCGGAGAGGTGGCCCGTCTGGGTCCGCCGTTCACGGTCTTCCCGGGGAACCCGGCCATGACGACCCCGGAGGACGCCCGTTTTTTCGGCGAAACCTCCGCCCGGGAATTGCTGGACGTCGGCGTTCAGATGAACCTGGCGCCGGTGATGGACGTGGCCCCGCCGGGCGAGCCGAGCATCATGGAAAGGCGGGTTTTTCCGGGAGGCCCCGAGGCGGTGGCCGAAATGGGGCGCCGGGTGATCCGGGCCATGGAGGACGCCGGACTGCTGGCGGTGGCCAAGCATTTCCCGGGAATCGGCCGAACGGTGCTGGATTCCCATGAAGACCTACCGCGCATGGAGGCTTCCCGATCCGAAATGGAATCCATCGAGTTGCCGCCCTTCCGGGCCGCCATCCGGCAAGGCGTTGCCGGAATCATGCTGTCGCACATTCTTTATCCGTCCCTGGACGAGCGATGGCCGGCGAGTTTATCCCCCGCCATCGCCCGGGATCTGCTTCGCCGGGAACTGGGCCATGACGGTCTGGTGCTGACGGACGATCTGGACATGGGCGCCATCCGGCGCCATTTTTCCATTCCCGAAGCCATTCCCCGAATTCTGGAGGCGGAAATCGATCTCATTTTAATTTGCCGCCCGGGTCCGGCCGCGGAAACCGCCGTCGCGGAAATTCAATCCGCAACCGGGGAAAACGAAGCCCTTCGCGAATCCGCGCGGCAATCGGTCGGCCGAATCCTTCGGGCCAAGAAACGCGTTTTCCCGAAAATTTCGTCCGTCTGAACGGGATGGCCCCGCGCGGAGTCGGGGGGATTCTCGGACGAATCATCGGCCTCGCCTGGAAGGCTTGCGGAAAAAACGGCCATTTTTCCGTTTGACGACGGACGGCGCGGCTCGATATACAGGAGGAACATCGACTGTCGGGCGGCTTTTTTCGTCCGACTTCCCGACCCGAACGATTCCCACAGAAGAAGGAGGAGTCCCATGGAACTGAAGCAGAAAGGTTCCGAAGCGAACGTTGGCGGATTCAAACAGCTGATGGTGACCATGAAATGGACGACCGCCGCCGATTTCGACCTGGCGGCGGCCTACGAGGGAAAAGACGGCAAACAGGGGCTGATTTATTTCGGCGAGCAGGGCGATCTGAACGCCTTTCCCTTCATGCAGCTCTCCGGAGACGAGGGCGTGGGGGACACCGGCGGCGACAACGAGGAAACCATGCGGATCACCAAGCTGGACGACATGAACTTCGTCTGGCTGCTGTGCTGGGACTACGGAAAAGTCCAGGACGGCGCCCCGGCCCGGTTCAACGACAGCGACGTCAACCTGACGGTCATGGACGACAAGGGCGCCAGCCACAACGTCAATCTGGACACGGGCGACATGGGGAACGTCGCCCTCCTCGCCACCATCGACAATTCCAGTCCGGTGGGCGCGAAGCTGGTCAACAGCAGCAAGGCCGGCACCCTGAAGGGACTCAAAACCCTTCAGCAGCTGATGGACATCATCAACGAATAAATTCCGGCCTCCCGGCCCGGCCGTTCGGCCGGGCCGCGCCCGGGCGGGCGGAAAAGGCCGCAAATGGCGAATCGGGCCCCCAACTTCCCGGGGCGGGCCGGAGGAAAAGCCATGTTCGGAGAGATCGAAACTCTGCGTTTCGGCTACGAAACCGAACTGCTTCAGACCATCGCCCGGCGATTCGGCCCGATTCCCTTGTTGGACCGGACCCAAGGGCAAAATCTGCTGGATTCGCGCCGGCGGAACCTGCTGGGCGACGCGGTGCGGGTGACGGAGGCATTGCTTCCCGAAGTGTACGGCGTCTATCGGGAATGCCTGGAAGCCATCGGCGGCGGCTGGGTGGGCGACCTGTTCGTCTGCCAGAACCCGGTGTACAACGCCAGCGTGTTCGCCCAGGGAGACACCTTCGATCTCCTGATTCATTCCAGCCTGCTCAACGAGTTTTCGCCCGAAGAACTCCGCTTCGTATTCGGCCACGAACTCGGCCATGTGGCGTTTCAGCATTCGGCCTTTCCGGCGCGGGAACTGGTGGAAGCTCTCGGAGAGCGCGAGCCGGCCGCCACCGGCTTGCTGATGCGCTGGTCCCGCGCCGCGGAGGTGTCCGCCGACCGGGTGGGCATGCTTTGTTGCGGAAAACTTGGGGCGGCGTCTTCGGCCTTGTTCCGAACCGCCAGCGGATTGGCGGGAGTGGACGAAGACCGGGTGCTTCGGTCGCTGCGGGATCAATACGACGCCCTGGAGGCGGCGCTCTCCAGACCGGGTGTGGGATCGGCCGGCGTCCGCTCCCACCCGATGATCCCCATCCGGTTCAAGGCGATCGAATTGGCCGCGTTGGACGTCATCGCCTTCGGCCGGGGCGGGAGCGGATTCAGCAGCCGCGGCTTCCGGCAGGTGGATCGGCAAATTGCATCCGCGCTCCAGCGGCTGGAGGCTTGCGGAGGGTGAAGGTCCGCCCCGGCGTGGATTGCGGCCGTCGAATCTGGACTCGATTCGCGGTTCCCGAAAATGATCAGCCCTTCGAGCCCGCGACCCACTTTAGGCCCCAGGTATAGGCTTCGTCGCATTCCTTATGCCCTTGATGAAACGTAACCATTCGGGTCGCCTCGATGTTTCCGCCGTTCATTTCCAGCAGGGCGATGGCGCAAAACGGCCGTTTGTCCGTCTGGCTTCCCATGGGCACTTCCAGGACCGGCTGGCCGGGAACCTTGACCGTGACCACGCCGTCCGTGCCGGCCCAGTTTGGAACGCCCTCGTAGATATAGGTATAAATCAGCACCCGGCGCAGATCGCCGATCCGGGACAGGTTGATCTTCATGTTCTCGCCCTCGGAAAAGGCGCCGGTGCGATCGTCGCCCAGGTGGAGGATGTAGGGCGGATAATCCAAATTCCCGAAACTTTTGCCCAACGGCTGAATCGCGCCCTTGGCGCCGTCGCTCATTTCAAAAAGGCAGCCCAGATCGAGATCGATCGCGCCGCCTCCGGCGCCTCCGCTCAACAACTTGGAAAAGAGCCCGCCTTTTTTCTCGGGTTGAGGCGGACGCTGGTTCCAGTTCAGGTTGATCAGCAGGTCGCCGGTCGTCGCCTTGGGCTTGATGGCGAAGCTGTCGCCCTTGGCTTTCAGGGTGACCTTGGAGGCGATTTTCAGCTCCTCCGCCCCGGGAATCCGGGATCGAAACGCCTCCAGACTCATCACCTCGCTGTCGTTGACCAGTTCGTTGGCAATGAAACCGCCGGCCAGAGTGCAAATTACCGCGACGGGACCGGGATTCCCGGAATCCAGGGCGACGGTGTGGGTTTCCCCCTTGTCCGTCGTCACTTGAACCCGGGCGTCGTAATCCGCGAAAACCTTGGCGGCGCCGCTGGAGGCGTCCGTGAAATTCAAGGCGCAAATGTGCAGAACCTCGAAATCGTCCAGCTTGGCGATGGAGAGATCTTCCTGGTTCCGGCCCCCTTTGGCGCCGACGCCGGCGTCCCCGGAAAGCTGAACGAAAGGAAACTCCGCCAACGCCCCCAGGGAACCGCCGGAATAGTTTTCCGAATAAACGCCGCCCGCCCGGCCGTCCTTGGTCCGATAGAAAGCCATCAAATCCAAATCCACCGGCGCGGTCCAGATGAGGGAAACATTCAGCCTCTTGAAAGCTCCGATATCCGCCTTGTTGCCTTTCTGCTTCAGTTCCATCGTTCGGCCTCCGGAAATTTCTTGGTTTTTGGGAACGGGAAAAGACCCGGAAAAAGATGATTGGGATTTGAACGCGGCGGGCAAAGGGTGTCAATAAAAAAATGGCGTTTGGCGCTCCTTTTTGGCGGGATCGACGGATCGCGAAATTATTCCGCTTCTCGCTTCCGCGCCCCGGTCCAAAACAAGCGCCGAACTTTCTTCAAATGTTCAAGACTTCACAGACGGATTTTTTCTTTTCAAGCACCCTGCATATGCGTTTTCATATTTTGAGATCGGCAGATTCCAACCCAAGCCGCCAAACGGCTCCTCGAAAAAGCTCAAAAAATGGCCAAACGACAATGGCTTGGAGTCTCGCCCGCATTTCCTTTTTCACTCCGGCGAACCCTCGCGACGACCCCCGGGAGGTCAAGTCTCCATCCCGAAACGGCCACACGGAAATCGTCGTCGAGGCCCAACGCCCAAAACCAAAACGCCATTGCATGGCGACTTTTGTCCGACTTGTCGGGTTGTCGGGGATGTGATATTCTCATCGGGTTGTCGGGGATGTGATCTTTTTAAAGGGAAATACTTCATGAAACCATCCGACCTGTTCCGCAGGAGGAAAGCATGACCGAATTTGTCTGGAAGGGAAAAAACAAGCGAGGGGTAACCATCCAGGGGACCGTCGAAGCCTCAAACCTGGATATCGCCAAAAGCCATGTCGGCAAAAAGAGTCTCAAATCCTTCAAGGTCAAGGAAAAACCCAAAGATATTTTTGAAAATATCGATTTTTTCCAACCCAAGGTCACCAGCAAAGACGTCATTATTTTCTGCCGGCAATTCTCGACCATGATCGACGCCGGATTGCCAATTATTCAGTGTCTGGAATTGCTCTCCAGCCAGTCCGAAAACCCGACTTTCAAGAAAAACCTTAAGAAAATCAAGGACGACGTGGAGGGCGGAACGACGCTGGCGGAAGCCTTGGGGAAATTTCCGAATATTTTCGACGACCTTTTCGTGAACATGGTCGCGGCGGGCGAAACCGGCGGCATCTTGGACGCCATTCTTCGCCGGCTATCGGAAACGCTTGAAAAAGCCGCCAAGCTCAAGGCCAAAGTGAAAAGCGCCATGATGTATCCGGCCATTACCGTGGCGGTCGCCGTCGTCGTCGTATCCGTAATCATGGTGTTCGTTATCCCCGTTTTCGCGCAAATGTTCGCGGAAATGGGAGCGGCGCTCCCGGGATTGACCCAACTTGTCATCAATATTTCCGATTTTATCAAATCAAACATTATCTATATCGTTATTGCCGCGGTGTTGGCCGGCTATACCTTCAAAAGAATTTATTCCACGGAGAAAGGTCGCCGCGCCATTGACGCATGGTCTTTGAGCGTCCCCGTTTTCGGCATGTTGATCCGGAAAGTGGCCGTGGCCAAATTTACCCGAACCATGGGAACCATGCTGGGTTCGGGCGTCGCCATTTTGGACGGTTTGGACATCGTCGCCCGCACGGCGGGCCACAAATCGGTCGAGCTTGCGGTGTACGACGTCCGAACGGCCATCGCGGAGGGGCGGACCATGGCCGATCCCCTCGCGGAAAGCGGCGTTTTTCCGCCCATGGTCTGCTCCATGATCGCCGTGGGGGAATCCACCGGCGCCCTGGATTCCATGCTGATCAAAATCGCCGATTTTTACGACGAAGAGGTGGACGAGGCGGTCAACAACCTCACCGAGATGATCGAGCCCGCCATGATGTGCTTTCTCGGCGTGATTGTCGGCGGCCTGGTCATCGCCATGTATCTTCCGATTTTCTCCATGGCCGGCGCGGTTGGATAATGAGCCTTTCTTCCAAATCCGGGGGACGGTTCCCGCTTTCGGCGAACAGTCCCCCGGTGCGCTCGGATGACGATTTCTTTGAAAAACTAAAATGGCTCATGTTTTTCCGCGTGCTGTTTACCGTTCTTTTGCTGGGGTCGACGGCGGTTCTCCACGTAAGCGGCCAGATCGCCTCCCTCAGCCAGCCGCTGGTGATCCTGTACGAGCTGATCGTCGTTCTCTTCCTTCTTTCCTTTGCCTACTCCATTCTCCTCCCCAGGGTTCGGCGAACGGTCTTGTTTGCCTTTGTTCAGATTGCCATCGATACGCTCGTCGTAACCCTGGTGATTTTCCTGACCGGAAGTTTTTCCAGCCTGTTTTCCTTTCTTTACCTGGTCGTGATCATCTACGCCAGCATGTTGCTGTTTCGGGGCGGAAGCATGGTGGTGGCCGCCCTTTGCAGCATTCAATACGGCCTGCTGGTGGATTTGGAGTATTACGGCGTTCTTCAGCCGTTCGGCATGGAAGGCGGCATGGCGGCGGCGGACCATCCCTGGAGTTTTGTGCTTTACAAGGTGATCACCATCATCGTGGCCTGCTTCGCCGTCGCCTTTTTGAGCGGCCTTTTGGCGGAGCAGAATCGGCGAAGCCGAAAAGAGCTGCGGGCGATGGAATCCCACGTTCAGCGGGTCCAACGGATGGCGGTGGTGGGAGAAATGGCCGCGGGGCTGGCCCACGAGATAAAAAACCCGCTGGCTTCCCTGACCGGATCGATCCAACTCCTTCAGGAGGAACTCGCACTCGACGCGCAGCATAAAAAGCTCATGCGGATCGTGTGTCGGGAGGCCGACCGGCTGAGTTCTCTGGTAACGGATTTCCTGATGTTCGCCCGACCGCCGGCGGGTTCCCCCCGAAGCCTGAATGTCAGCCGAGCCGTCGAAGAAGTTTTGGATTTATTCGCCAAAGAGCTTCGAAGCGCCGGCGAAATTCATATCCGCCGAGACATCGCGAAAGAACAGTGGGTCTTGATGGATCCCGACCACCTTCGACAGGTTCTATGGAACCTTCTCCGCAACGCCTCCGAAGCGATCCGGGAATCCGGAGAAATCTCCGTCGCCCTTTCTTCGTCTCGCGACGACCAGGTAACCGTTCGCATTTCGGACAGCGGCTGCGGAATCCCCGAAGACATCCTGCCGACCGTTTTCGATCCCTTCGTCACCACCAAACCCCATGGAACCGGCCTCGGCCTCTCCATCGTCCACCGAATCGTGGAATCCGCCGGGGGACGTCTGGACATTGAAAGCCGGCCGGGCGAGGGCACCGCGGTTCGCCTTCGGCTGGTTCGCGCTTCTCCGGAAGCCGAACCGGAAAGCGTCCGAGAACCCAAATCCGCCTCCTCGTCCGCCGTCGCCTGAAATCTGCCCGATGCGGAAATTCCATCCCGGCGAGCCCCGTTGCCGAGCCGTCGCCGCGCGTTTCCCCGCCGCGGCTGGATTGGATTCGAAATCTTCCCCCGAAGTCCTTTCCATGCCAGGTTCCAAATCCATTCTCCGGGAATTCCGAAAACATGTCCGGGTTGACACCTCCCGCCGATCTTTGTATAACGCCGCCCGGTTTTTGCTCGCGCTCAACAGTTCTTCCTTGACGAACTGCGCGGACGGCGGGTTCCCTCTCCTTTTGCGGAGGAAACGGGAGATTTTTCGAAATGGGATGCGGCTTCCGCCGCCAAACCGCAAACCCGTCAAAATTGGAACAAAGAAATGAATGAAAGGAAATTTTCCGGCGGGGTTTCCCATCGCGTCCTGTTCACGACCGCCGTTGCGTTCCTATGCGTCGGCTTCGTCGGAGGCGTGGCGTTGACCGCCTACAAAACCAGCGGCCTGTCCGTCACGCCGGGAATGAACGCGTCGGGTCCCGCCGGGATGGGCGGCGGCGCGCCTTCGTCCGGGGATCTGGAGGCCATGGAGGCCGCGCTGCGTCGCCGGGCGGACGAAAATCCCGCCGACCCGTCGGCATGGGCCCAGTTGGGCCATCTCTACTTTGACGCCGGACGCCACGAGGAGGCCATCCGTTCCTACCGGGAAGCCTTGGAGCGCGACCCGGAGAACGGGGATCTCTGGACCGATCTCGGGGTCATGCATCGGCGAGCCGGGAATCCTCGACTGGCCTTGGAATCCTTCGACCGCGCCATCGCCCTGGCCCCTCGGCATGAAATCGCCCGCTTCAACCGGGGGATCGTGCTGCTGCACGATCTCGACCGAACCGCCGAGGGCGTTCGGGCCTGGGAGGAGTTGGCCGAAATCAACCCGGTTTTTTCCACCGGCGACGGGCGAACCCTGGATCAACTCATTCGGCAATACGCCGCTTCTTCCAATTCCGAAAACGCCAACTGAAAATCCCGATGGGAGTTATGAAACCTTTGAACTTGCCCAAAATCCAAAAAATTTGCCGTTTCCTCGCGGCGGCGCTCCTTTTTCCAACCCTTTCCACTTTCGCCGGCGCGGAGGAGAAGCGCGTCGGTCCTCCGCTCATGGCCCTGGAGTATGGAATCAACTGCGACCCGTACGAAGTAACGCGGGAGCGGGTCCGATCGGGCCAGAACCTTTCCGGCATCCTGGTCGACGCCGGCGTATCCTACGGGAAAATCCAGGCGGCGGTCGATCAATGCGAAGGATTGTTCGACGTGCGGAAAATCCGCGCCGGGCGACCCTACTCCCTGATTGGCAATCCCTGCTCTCCCGCCGGCCTTCGCTACTTTGTATACGAAGAGTCCCCCGTCGATTTCGTGGTCTTCGACCTGGGCGAAACGGTCAAGGTTTTCAAAGGCCGGAAACCCGTGAGGGTGGAAGCCAAGACCTTTTCCGGCGTGATCCATTCCTCCCTTTGGAACGCCTTTTCCGAGGAGGGAATCGACTTTCAACTGGCCTTGCGGCTCTCCAAAATTTACGCCTGGACCTTGGACTTTTTTCGTTTTCAGCCGGGGGACCGCTTTGGTTTTATCGTGGAGGAGCGCCGAGTGGATGGCCAGGCGGTCGGCTACGGCCGGATACTGGCGGCCCGCATTCACATGAAAAACCGGTCTCACTACGCGTTTTATTTCGAAGAAAAGCCGGGCGAAGGGGATTACTACGATGAAAACGGGGAAAGTCTCCGACAGGCGTTTCTAAAAGCGCCGCTGGAATATTCTCGAATCAGCTCCGGGTATTCGCGCAAACGACTTCACCCGATTCTAAACGAATATCGACCTCACCTTGGCATCGATTACGCGGCGCCCAAGGGAACCCCGGTGCTGTCGGTCGGCGACGGCGAAATCGAAAAGGTCGGATACAACCGGAGCATGGGCCGTTTCATCCAGATTCGCCACAATGGTCGATACATGACGCAGTATCTCCACCTTTCCGGGACGGCCGAAGGAATTCGGCCGGGCGTCCGGGTGAAGCAGGGGCGGGAAATCGGGCATGTGGGCAGCACGGGACTTTCCACCGGCCCCCACCTGGATTTCCGGTTCTGGGCCGACGGGAAGGCGGTGAATTTTCTGGAACAGGATCTTCCCTCCGCCGACCCGGTGGATCCTCGCCTTCTGTCTCGGTTCTTCGCCCG
>CAYFVR010000005.1:0-1624 GCA_964346545.1 uncultured Desulfobacterales bacterium
CCCACCGAGAGGAATCCATGTCCTTCAAGGAAAATCTGCGGAAAAAAATCGAGATCGATCGGCTGGCCCGGAATGTCCGCAATTCCCTGGGCAAGCCCGGCGCCGAACGGAAGATCGACCGGGAGGCCATGCGAAGCCTGCTGGAACGGACGGATTTTTCCCGACGAGACGAGCGGGGGATGGAGATCTATCTTCGCGGCGGAGCCTCCGAGCCGTCGGACATCCTCGTTCTCGACAACGACCTCCCCCTCTATCGCACCACCCTGAACGACGTGCTGATTCGGAAAAACCCCACCGTCAAGGAAATGATCAGCATCAAAAACGCGATCAAAATCCTGAGCGACAAGGACGTGCTCGTTTCCAAGGGCGAAAATACCCTCCAAACCGTTCACGACCAAAGCCTGGCCGGCCTGGACCTGACCTTTGGCGTTTCCGATCTGCGGGAAATCGCCGACGACGGCGTTCGGTCTCTGGAGGCCGAGAACCCGGACGGGGTCGTCGACGCCCTGAACCTCTTCGCCGAAATTCTGGGATGGATCAGCGCGCCGCCATCGCCGCTTCGGCTTCCGCACCAGTTCCAGTTGGGCCGGAAGGAAGAAAAATCCGACGGCGGATTCCGGTTCGGACCGTGCGCGCTCTACGGCCGATCCCGCAATGCCCTTCGCTGGATTCAAGAGCCGCTGGACGCGGCGAAAAAGGCCGACGCGGAGCGGCTGGGCCGGATCGCGGACGGGGAAGCGGAAGCCGACGCGGAAGGCCGGACGGTTTTCGACCGACTGGTGGAAACGGTTCGCATGGAAAAACCCGAAGGATTTCGGGAGGACTGATTATCATGGTGGCCGACGCTTGCATCCGGGGTCTTTTTTACCCCTCCGTGGCCCTGATGGACTTTTTGGACGGAATTCCGGTGGGAATTCTGGTGATGGACGTCGAGCGCCGGGTCGTCGCGCTGAACCGACGAATTCTGGAATGGACCGGGACCAACCGGGCGGAAGCCGCGGGCCAGCCCTGCTGGAAAATCGCAAACCACAGCGTCTGCCGGGAAAACTGCCCGGTTCCCGCCATGGCCCCCGCGGACGGCGGACGGGAGGTGGCCAGTTCCATGGAGCGATCCCAAAATTTTCCGCGCTCCCTTTCGGTTGCCGTATGTCCCCTCCGGGATGCCGGGGGCCGAATTTTGGGATTTTTGGAAAGTATGCGCGAAACCCCGGAAGCGGATCGATTCTCCGCGACCGGGTCCCGAGGTCGAACCGCTTCGACGCGCCTTCACCAAGAGCCCTTGTCGCCAAGTTCCGCCCCGGGCGAAAGCCGACAAGCCGACGGATCGACCTGGGAAGAGGTGGAACGCCGCCTCATTCTGGACGCCTTGGTCCGTTCCGGCGGAAAACGCAAGGAGGCCGCCGGACTTCTGGGCTGGTCCCGGAGCACCCTGTGGCGGAAGATGAAGGCGCGGGGGGTGGTGGAGTAGGTTTTCCCGCTCGCCGCCCAGCGTTTTCTCCATTTATTCCAACCCGTCCAAGCCATGGCAAAAATGCCGGCGCCCCTTCGGCGCCGGCATTTTCGACGTCCTTCCCCTTCACCCTTTCCCCTTCACCCTTTCCCCTTCACCCTTTCCCCTTCACCC
>CAYFVR010000005.1:1724-32205 GCA_964346545.1 uncultured Desulfobacterales bacterium
TCACCCTTTCCCCTTCACCCTTTCCCCTTCACCCTTTCCCCTTCACCCTTTCCCCGCCTTCTTTTCCCCTTGCCCCAACCATTCCTTTTCTGTATGAATATCGCCTTGATATCGGTGAAAATACAGGAAAGGTGCCAGCCAAATCATGCGCGTTTCAATCACTCGCTCCACTCCGCCTTCTCTTCCGATTTCCGACGTCTCCGATCTGATTCGAGAAACGCAAAAATCGGACGGGGAAATCCCCTGGACCGACGGCGAAAAGACCGATCCGTGGGACCATGTGGAATCGGCCATGGGCCTCAACGTGGCCGGCGACGTCGCTTCCGCCCGTCGCGCCTGGGAATGGTCCGCCCGCAATCAACTTCCCGATGGCGGATGGTTTTCCGCCTACCAAAACGGCGTTCCCGTTGACCGCACCCGGGAATCCCACATGGCCAACTACCTCGCCGTGGGCCTCTTCCATGATTATTTAATCCACGAGGATATTCATCTCCTGGAACGCATGTGGCCAACGGTGGAATCCGCCGCGGACTTCGCGCTTCGACTCCAGGCCGCCGGCGGAGAGGTGTTCTGGGCGTTAAATCCGGCGGGCGAGGTCGATCCCATGGCCCTGCTTACCGGTTCCAGTTCGGTTTTTCTGGGCCTTCGATGCGCCGTCGCCATCGCGGAGTTGCTGAACCGGCCCCGGCCCCGATGGGTTTCCGCCATGGAACGGTTGGGCCGCGCCATCCGGGAATGCCCGCACCTGTTCAACATGACCAAGGCCCGGTTCAGCATGGACTGGTTTTATCCCATCCTGTGCGGGGCGGTGACCGGAGAGGCGGCGGAGCGGCGGCTGGAACAAAGCTGGAAAAAATTCGTCATTACCGGGCAGGGGGTCCGCTGCGTGTCGGATCGGCCCTGGGTGACGGTGGCCGAAACCTGCGAGCTTTGCCTGGCGCTGTGCGCCATGGGTCGACGCAACCGGGCGAAAATCGTCTTCGACTGGATCGCGGAGCGACGCGACCCCGACGGCGCCTACTGGTGCGGCTTCACCTTTCCCGACATGACCATTTGGCCGGAGGACCGACTGACGTGGACCAACGCCGCCGTCCTGTTGGCGGCCGACGCCATTTACGGGTTGACCCCCGGCGGTCGGCTATTCGATCATTCGTTTTGGCGAGACCGCTCCGGCGAGGGCGACGGACGGCCGTCGTGATCCGTGACCACCGCCCCTACCACGTGAAACGTCTGTACCGAAGGCTGGAAAGCTGGTACGCCCGCCGTCGGCTGGCGCCCCAATTCGAGCGATTGGGAAAGGGCGGCGCCTTTTTCAAGCCCTGGCACGTGGAATTGTTCGGTCCCCGGATTTCCATGGGGGATTTCGCCACGATCATCGCCGCGCCGGATCGCCGGGTCCGTTTCTGCGTGTGGCCCGCCGACGCGGAATCGGGCGAAATCCGAATCGGCGACTACGGACTCGTCTGTCCCGGCGCGCGCATCGGTTCGGCCGCCGGGGTGTTCATCGGCGACAACTGCATGATCGCCAGCGGGGCCTACATCACCGATTCCGACTGGCACGGGCTGTACGACCGGGTTTCCGCCGGAACCGCCGAGCCGGTGAACATCGCGGAAAACGTCTGGATCGGAGACCGGGCCATGATCTGCAAAGGCGTATCGGTGGGACGAAACAGCGTGATCGGGGCCGGAGCCGTGGTCACCCGCGACGTTCCGAAAGATACCGTGGTGGCGGGCAATCCCGCCGGGGTGGTCAAGCGGCTGGACCCCGAAAAACCCCGCGTGCCGAGAGACCGCTGGTTCGCGGATCCCGACCGACTGGCCCGGGAACTGGATCAGTGGGACCGGGACATCCTGCGGGGCAACACCGCCGGCCGCTGGATTCGGCATCTCCTGGTTCCGAGACGGGGAGACTGACACGGATGCTTCAGATATTCCGAAACTGGGCGCATCGCCATTTTTCGGACCCGCAGGTGCTCATTCTCGGGCTTCTGCTGGTGTTCGGCTTTGTTTTTGTTTTCTACCTGGGCCAGATTCTGCTGCCGGTCTTCATCAGCGTGGTGATCGCCTATCTGCTGGAAGGCATCGTGGCCTGGCTCCACCGACTAAAAATGCCAAGGTTCGCGGCGGTGCTGGTCGTGTTTCTCTGCTTCATAGCCTGTCTGCTCATCCTCAGCATCTGGCTGCTGCCCATGCTTTCGCGCCAGATCGTTCAGCTCCTCCAGGATCTTCCCGGCATGATCGCCAACGGGCAAAAAGAGCTGATGCATTTGCCGGAAAAGTACCCGGAATTCATCTCCGCCGAACAAATCCGCCAGATCATCGACTATCTGACCACCGAGCTGACCCGGGCCGGGCAATACCTGCTGTCCATCTCCCTGGCCTCGGTTCGCGGGCTCATCACCTTCCTCGTCTATATGATTCTGGTGCCGCTTCTGATTTTCTTCTTCCTGAAGGACAAGCAGCTGATCATCGACTGGCTGCAACGATTTCTTCCCGAAGAACGGCGGCTGGCGGGGGAGGTTTGGCAGGAGGTCAATTTCCAGATCGGCAACTACGTGCGCGGAAAAATCTGGGAAATCCTGATCGTCTGGGGGGTGAGCTATCTGACCTTCAAAATGCTCGGGCTGCCCTTCGCCATGTTGCTGTCCCTCCTGGTGGGGCTCTCGGTGCTGGTGCCCTACATCGGCGCGACGGTGATGTTTCTTCCCGTGGGGCTCATCGCCTTTCTGGAGTGGGGCCTGGGTTCGGAACTGGCCACCGCGCTGATCGCCCTGGCCATTATCCAGGCCCTGGACGGCAATCTCCTGGTGCCGCTGCTGCTCTCCGGCGTGGTCAACCTGCATCCGGTGGCCATCATCGTGGCGGTCCTGCTTTTCGGCGGCCTGTGGGGCATTTGGGGGCTGTTTTTCGCCATTCCGCTGGGAACGCTGTTCCATGCGGTGGTCAAGGCCTGGCAGTCCTCTCACCGGGAGCGGGAGTTCAATGGGGAGGCCGGAACGTCGCTCCCCTCGCCCTCTCCCCATTCGGGCCAGGTTCCGGAGTCCAATCCCTGAGAGGGCGTTTGAAAAGTAGGCCCTCGGAGGAACTTGCCAGGTCCGCCGGCCCCCGCCTCTCCAGAAATCCCGGGGACCGGCGCGGCAACCGGATTCCCCGCCGCCGGCCGTTCCCGCAACGGCGCCCGCGCCCGAATTAGCGGATCGGATTTCCGCGCCGCGCCAAGTGCAGCAGCCCGGCCAGTGTTTTGGCGTCCTGAATCTCTCCGGCATCGACCATTTCCCATACCTCCCGCAACGGAAAAAAATGGACGTCGAGCACCTCGTCCGCGTCCAGGTTCTGCCGTGCCGGCCGAAGGGACTCGGCCAGGAACAGGTGAATCCGCTCGTCGGCATATCCCGGCGCCGGCAGAATCTCCCCCAGCTTTTCCCACCGATCGGCGGAATGACCGATTTCCTCCACAATTTCCCGCTTCGCCCCATCCAGAGGGTCTTCCCCCGGCTCCAGGGTCCCCGCCGGGATTTCCCAAATATAGTCCCCCACCGCGTGCCGGTACTGCCGCAAAAGAATCACCGTTTCCGGGTCCGGCATGGGAACCATGGCGGCGGCCCCCGGATGGCGGATCAGGTCCAGCTCCGTGGTCGCTCCGTTGTCGAGGGTCACCTTCTCCCGAAACATCTCGAACACCCGCCCCCGGTGGATCGAGTTCCGTTCATGCACCAAAACGCCCATGGAAGGTCCTCCTTTTCCATTTTAAAAACCGGCCTTGATCATCGCCCCGCCCACCGGTCTCGGACTTTAGGCGGCGCCGCATAAAACGAAACGGGTCTCCGGCCCGCAACATCAGACCGAAGACCCGCTTTATTTATCGACTCGCGAAATCCGAAGGCGCGGCGGAAGCCCGCTAGGCCCGGACCTCCTCCTTGACGCCGACCGCCATCTTGAACAGGGCCGTCAGCACCAGAAATCCGGCCGCCCAGACGCCCGCGGTAATCATCAGCTCGGGAAGGGTCGGCGCGTATTCGTTGACCTCGTGCAGCGGGTTGGGAACGAACCCGCCGGAGATCATGCCCATGCCCTTGTCGATCCAGGTGCCGATGAAAATGGCGGCGCAGGCGACGGCCAACATGCTCTCGTTTCGCCGCATGGCCGGAAACAGGAGCATGAAAACGCCGAGCACCATCAGGGCCATGGAGGTCCACATGAAGGGCACCAGGCCGTCATGCCCGTGAAGCCCGAAGAACAGGTATTTCAGATGGTCCATGTGCTCCGGAATCTGGCTGTAGGCCGCCACGAACACCTCGCACAGGAAGAAGAAAATGTTCAGGATGACGGCGTAGGTGACGATTTTGGCCAGGCTCTGAATCTGCTCGCGGCCCGGATCGAAATTGGTGACCCGCCGAAGGATGAGGCACAGCAGAATCAGAAACGCGGGACCGGCCGCGAAGGCCGAGGCCAGAAAGCGCGGGGCCAAAATGGCGGTGAGCCAAAAGCCCCGGCCGGGCAGACCGCAGTACAGGTAGGCCGTGACGGTGTGGATGCCGATGGCCCAGGGAATGGACAGGTAGATGAACGGCTTGACCCACTTGGGCGGCGGCACGTTGTTCCGCTCGCACTGAAGCACGTTCCAGCCCACCAGAATGTTCAGGAACAGATAGCCGTTGAGCACGATCATGTCCCAAAAGAGCATGGAATGGGGCGTGGCGTAGAAAATCACGTTGAGCATCCGGTTGGGCTGGCCCAGGTCCACCGTGATGAACAGCAGACACATCACGATGGCGGCGATCGCCAGGAACTCGCCCAGGATGGTGATCCGCCCGAACGCCTTGTAGTTATGCAGATAGTAGGGCAACACCACCATGACGCCTCCGGCCGCGACGCCGACCAGAAAGGTGAACTGGGCGATGTAAAAGCCCCAGGACACGTCCCGGCTCATGCCGGTGATGCCGAGGCCGAAATCGAGCTGATAGAGCCAAGTGGCCACCCCCAGGCCGGCCACCGCCGCCAAGGCGAGCATCCAGCCGTAGTATCGCTTGCTTCCCTTGATCGCTAATTCAAGCATGGATCCTCCCTAGACGATATAGTAAACCGACGGCTCGGTCCCGAGCGTCTGTTTCCGGCGAATGGTGAAGTTTTCCCGCAAAAGCTCCCGGATTTCCGAATGGGGATCGTCCAGGTCGCCGAAGACGAGGGCGCCCTTGGACGCTTCCACGCAGGCCGGCAGTTTTCCTTCGGCCAGCCGCTCCGCGCAGAAGTTGCATTTCTCGACCACGCCCTTGCAGCGCCGAGGAAATTTTTTGTTGACCTCGCCAATGAAGGGTTCGGGGTCCCGGAAATTGAAGCTCCGGGCGCCGAAGGGACACGCGGCCATGCAGAACCGGCAACCGATGCAACGGTGGAAATCCATCATGACGATGCCGTTGGCGGCCTGGAAGGTCGCCTGGGTCGGACAGGCCCGCACGCAGGGCGGATTGTCGCAATGATTGCAGAGCACCGGGAAAGGCGAATGCTCGGCGGCTTCGTTCAGGTGCGGACTTTCCTTGCCGGGGAAGGCATGTTTGAACTCGGTTTCCCATATCCATTTGATTTCATGGTTTTTATTGGGTATTTCCGGAACGTTGTGAACCTTGTGACAGGCATCGACAAGGGGCGCGACGTCGGAACGGCTTTTCAGTTTCCGGGTGTCGATGACCATCCCCCATCGGGTGGCTTGCAGGGCGTTTTCCGCCGGCATCATCCGGATGGTCTTTTTTTCCGCTCCGCCGTGTCCCCCGCCCGCGGCCAGCGCGTTCAGCGCCGGTCCGGTTCCGACCGCCCCGGCGCCCAGCGCGGAGATTCCGGCAACCTTCAGAAACGATCGTCTGCTTCGTTCCATCACTCTTTCTCCTTGGGCTTGTCGATGTGGCAGTCGTAGCAATAGGGGTCCACCGACGCGTATTCATGGCACCGGTCGCAGAACTCCTCCTTGTTGCTGTGACAGTCGAGGCAGGTGTTGGAAAGGCTCATGGTGAAACGCTTCCCCTCCTCGTTCTCGTAAATCCGGATGCCTTCCCGGACCACCGTGTCCCGCCAGAGATCCAAAAGCTGCATGTGATTGTTTCGGATGTATTCGGTGGGCCGAACGCATTTTTCCGCCTTCTTGGCCTTTTCCGTCAGCTCCACCTCCGGCGCCGGCGCGGCCTTGCCGTGGTTGTACCAGAAGGGGAAGGTCGCCAGAACGGCGAACACCGCCAACCCGGCGACGACCCATTCCTTGTTGTAGAGTTTGCGCATTTACTCCTCCATTCCCGGCAGCGGTTCTCCGCGCAGGTCGGTCTCGCGTTCCTTTTCGCCCGGCAGGATCAGGGCGTTGCCCACCAGTTCGGTGACGCCGGTGACGTCCACCTCCGGCACCCAGTAGGACATCAGATCGGGAAAGACGGCCCGGTCGATGGCGCAGACGCAGGCCAGCATGTTCACGCCGAATTTGTCGCGGGCGTATTTGACCGCGTTGGCCCGGGGCAGTCCGCCGGTCATCCGCAGCTCCATGTCCTCGCCGGCGTTCAAGCCCGACCCGCTGCCGCAGCAGAAGGTGTTTTCCCGGATGGTGTTGGCCGGCATTTCGTAGAAATTTTTGCAGACGTTTTGAATGACGTAGCGCGGTTCCTCGAACATGCCCATGCCCCGGCTGGGGTTGCAGGAGTCGTGGAAGGTGACGGAGAGGTTGTCGTTCCGGCTCGGGTCCAGGTCCAGCTTGCCGTGCTTGATCAGGTCCGCGGTGAACTCGGAGATGTGGACCATTTTGGTGGACTTGGCGTTTTCGAACCGGGTGCCGGTGATGGGGGAAACCGGCTCCTCCAGGAAGTCGGCGGGGCCGTTCATGGTGTCCATGTACTGGTTGATGACCCGCCACATGTGGCCGCACTCGCCGCCGATGATCCATTTGACGCCCAGCCGCTTGGCCTCGGCGTACATCTTGGCGTTGAGCCGCTTCATGGTTTCGTGGGAGGTGAAGAAGCCGAAGTTCCCCCCCTCGGAGGCGTAGGTGGACCAGGTCACGTCCAGCCCGTATTTCTCCTTGAGGAAATGGAACAGCATCAGGTAGCCCATGGCCGTGTAGGTGCCGGGATCGGCGAACACGTCGCCGGAGGGGGTGATGAACAGGATGTCGGCGCCCTTTTTGTTGTAGGTGGGCTCGACGTTGACGCCGGTGATGTCCTCGATGTCCTCGACGAAGAAGTCGAGCATGTCCTTGAAGGCGTGGGGCTGAATGCCGAGGTGGTTTCCGGTGCGGTAGCAGTTGGCGACCGGGGTGGCGATCCAGTCGATGTTGAGGCCGATCAGGTTGAGCAGCTCCCGGCCCATGATGGTGATCTCGGCGGTGTCGATGCCGTAGGGGCAGAACAGGGAACAGCGTCGGCACTCGGTGCACTGGAACAGGTAGTACCACCACTCCTTCAGCACGTCCTCGGTGAGCTTGCGGCTTCCGGTCAGCCGGCCCAGGATTTTGCCGACGGCGGTAAAGTCGTTCCGGTACACCGACCGAAGCAGCTCGGCCCGGAGCACCGGCATGTTTTTGGGGTCGCCGGTGCCGATGAAGAAATGGCATTTGTCCGCGCAGGCGCCGCAGCGCACGCAGATGTCCATGAACACTTTGAAGGAACGGAATTTGTCCAGCCGCTCCTTGAAGCCCTCGTGGAGGATCTGCTGCCAATTCTCCGGCAGCTTCCAATCGTCGTCCATGGGGTTCCAGGACCGGGCGTGGGGAAATCCGAGCGTTTTCAGGCTCTCGGCCTTGGCCGCGTAGCAGTACATCCCCTTCCGGATCTTGGCGGGAACATCCATCCAGTCCTTCTGGGGCGCATCGTGATCGAGGTTCTCCAGAACCTCCTGGGATTTGGGAAGGTCCGACATGGTGGTTACTCCTTCTTCTCGACCGGGAGGCCGGCTTCGATCATGTGCTCGCGGAAGTCGTCCTCGTATTCCTCGTAGGTGTGGACTTTGACCGGATAATTCCAGGGATTGATGTGCCGTTCGGCTCGGCCGTTGCAGGGCAGGTTCCGAGTGGGGCTCAGGAAGACGCCGCCCGCGTGCATCAGCTTGCTGAACGGGAAATAGGCCAGCAGCACGCACACCAGGAAGAAATGGGCGTAGAACAGCCCGTCGATTCCTCGAACCGGGACGGGGCGGAAGGTGGCCAAGCCCATGGTCAACTCCTTCACCTTGACCACGTCCACCTTGGTGAAGTATCGCATCAGGATGCCGGTGACCGCGATTCCGATGATGAGGAAAAGCGGAAAGTAGTCGGAAGCCAGGGAGATGTATTTGGCGTGGGAGATGAAAATCCGGCGCGCCAGCAGGTAGATCAATCCGGCCAAAAGGGCCAGGCCCGAGAGATAGACAACCGGAAGGCCGAACTGGAAGAAGCTGTCCACCGATTCCAGCAGGGGAACGAAAAAGGGAACCGGCTCCGTGAAAAAGCGAAAGTGGCGAATGGCGACGACCAGAAAGGCGTAGTGAAAAACCAGCGCCCCCAGCCACAGGAACAGCTCCAGGCCGTAGTAGAGCCGGCCGCCCTCCCGAAACCGAAACCGGAGGTTCCGGAACAGGGAGCGGAACAGACAGACTTCCAGCACCATCCGCCCGATCACGCCGCCGGTGGAGCTGGGGCAGTCGAGTTTGGCCTGCTTGATCCAGGGAAGCGTCTGCTGCTGCCCGGCCGTGGTGGGAATCCGGAAGGGAACGGGGGATCGGGCCCAGTCCAGGATCCGATAGGCGAACCCCGCGAGAAAAATCGCGAGCGCCAGATAGGGTAATACGATGCCGAACAGCACGTTGAGCCCCGCCGCCTCGACGCCCGCGTAGGCGAGCAGGAAGAGCAGGACGACCGCCATCAGCGAAGAGATGTACTTAACATTCATTCAAGGTTACCTCGCTCTGCGGGCCCGGCCGCGAGGCCGGGGCCTTATGGAAGGTTGATAAATTATGAATCTTCCGGCGCCGGCCCTTCCGCGTCCGGGTCGGCAACGAGTCCCGCCCGGGAGAAGGCCCGGTAGACGCCTCGTTTTTCCACGTTGGCCTTGAGCTGAAATACGGTTTCCCGACACTGGACGTAGACCGAAAAGCCCACGAGGCCCAAGGCGTCGATCTTCCGCTCGAACGCGCGGAGATCACCGCCGGATTCCGCCTTGCCCAGGCGACTCCCGAGTTCGTCTCGAACGATGTCTTTCAGAAAAAATAGAAAACCGACGGCGTTTTCGGTGGAGAGGATGGTTTGCACCGCGCGGATGCGGATGACGGGATCGAGGGCCGCGGCCGCGGCCTCCCGGTCCAGTTCGTCCTTCAGAAGGGCGTCGAACGCGCCCTCCAGGCTTTCCAGGGTCGCCGCCCCCACCGGATTGGCGAAGGGGTCTTTTTGCCGCTTCAGGAATTTGGAGGTGTCGGCCGGGTAGGTGTTCACCACTTGATCGAACCACTTGCGCACGATCGATTTTCGCCGTTCCGCCAACAGGTTTTCCAGCCGCATATGGGTTTCCCTAACATCCCCTTTTTCATCGAGAAAGGAAATTTTTTCGTCAAAAAACGGTCAATTGGACAAATTGGGGTCTTGGCGTAAGAGCTATAGTCGATATCGCGGCGGCGTGTCAAGAATAAATCCGAAACGTCGCGGGGGATTTATTTTTCGCGGGGGGGAAGGAATTCGCCGGGACGAAATTCGGCGAAGGAGGAATGAAAACGTTGAAAAGAAAAGACAAAACCGGAACGGCGAAGACAAAACGGCGTCGGTTGGAGAACAAAATAAATCCCCCCGTTCCGGCGAGGTTCGACTACTTGTAGGCCCCCTTCCAAGGGTTCCGTCGGGCGTCCGCCAGCGCCCGGTAAAAGGCCCCCACCGCCAGTTCGGCGCAATGGAAATGGTCCTCGGGAAGGGACTCCAGGAAGGCGGCCACGTCCTCGGGTCGAATCTCCCAGGCGTCGGACACCGAGCGCCCCTCGGCCAGCTCCCCCACCGCGTTGGCGCAGGCCGCGGTGTTGAGGCAGCCGTTCACCGAAAACCGCACGGCGGCCACCCGGTCCCCCTCCAGGGTCACCGAAACGGCCACGGAATCGCCGCAGTCGCCGGTTCGCTCGGCCCGTCCGTCCACCCGGTCGGGCGGTTCCATCCGGTCGGTTCGAAAGGCCATTTCCAGATATTTCATGGAATGGGACTGCAAAAATTCGGGCGCTTCCACGCTCATGGGTTTTCCCCCGGAAAGGCGGCGTCGAAGGCGTCCAGCAGCCCGGCCGAGATCCGTTCATGAACCGGGGAAACCCGTTCGTCGGTGAGCGTTTCCTCGGGCGAGCGGTAGACGATTCGCAAGGAAAGGCTTTTGCGCCCGGCGGGAACCTTCTCGCCCTCGTAGACGTCGAACAGCCAGGCGTCTTCCACCAGGGGCTCCCCGCTTTCCCGCGCCCGCTCCAGCACGTCGGCCGCCTCCACGTTCCGGTCCAGCGTCAGGGTCACGTCTCGAAAAACGGCCGGGAACCGGGGCGGCGACGCGGCTTGCGGAACGTCCGAAGTCCGATCGGCCGCGGCGTCCATGTTCAGTTCGAAGACGAAAACCGGCTGGCCCAAATCATAGGCCGCCCGCGCCTCGGGGTGAATCTCCCCGATCCGGCCGATCTCGGCGCCGTCCAGGCGAAGGATCGCCGCGTGGCCGGTCCGCAGGGCGTCGCAATCGGTCCCGTCGGGCGCGGCAAAGCGGACGCCGGCCACCCCCAGCCCGGTCAGCAGCGCCTCCAGCGCGCCTTTCAGGTCGAAAAAATCGCAGGGGGCGTCGGGCGTGTGCCAGCCGGCTTCGGCGCGGACGCCGGTCCAGAGGCCGGCGGCCCACTCGAATTCGTCGGGGAGCCGGTTCGGGCCATTGCCGAAAAAAACCTTGCCCACCTCGAACAGCCGGAGATCCCGGTTGCCCCGGGCCAGGTTCCGCCGGGCGGCGTCCAGCAGTCCCGGAAGCAGGGTGGTCCGCATCACCGCCATCTCTTCGCTGATGGGATTGAGGATGGGGAGCTGGCGGCGACGGTCGTCTTCCGGGCCGATCCGCAGCCGATCCACCGCGGCGGGATCGATGAAACTGTAGCTGATGACCTCGGCGAATCCGAAACCGGCCATGCGGTCCCGGAGCCGATTGCGCAGGGCCACCCGGGGCGCCGGCGGCGCGCCTTCGGCGGGAAGCGCCGGAAACGTCACCGGAATCCGGTCGTATCCCCACAGCCGGGCCACCTCCTCCATCAGGTCCTCGGGACGGGTCACGTCCACCCGAAACGAGGGCGGCGTCACCGTCAGCCGGTCGGGATCGGATTCGGGGACCGCCTCGAATTCGATGGACCGCAGGCGTTCGGCGATCTCCTCCCGCTCCAGGCGGGCGCCCAGGTGGCGGTTGCAGGCGTCCGCGCCCAGGGCGATGGGCTTGGGGCCGACCACGATGGGCCGCTCGTCGATGGTCCCTTCCAGCAGAGTTCCCCCGCCCAGTTCGGCCATGAGGACGGCGGCCCGGTCCAGGGCGAAAAGGGTGCCCTCCGGGTCCACGCCCCGCTCGAACCGGTGGGAGGCGTCGGTGGAAAGCCCCAGCCGCTTGGCGGTTCGGCGGATGCCGACCGGATCGAAATAGGCCGACTCGATCAGCACGTTGCGGGTCTGTTCCTCGATTTCCGAGTTGAGCCCGCCCATGACGCCGCCCACGGCAACCGGCCGCTTGCCGTCGCAAATCATCAGCATGTCGCCGGCCAGGATCCGCTCCTTGCCGTCCAGGGTGGTGAACCGTTCGCCCTCGGCGGCGGTGCGCACCACGATCCGGCCCTCTTCCAACCGGTCGTGGTCGAAGGCGTGCAGCGGCTGGCCGGTCTCCATCATCACGAAATTGGTCGCGTCCACCAGATTGTTGATGGGCCGCAGCCCCACCGACAGCAGCCGGTCCCGCAGCCAGTCCGGCGAGGGCCCCACGGTGACGTTCTCCACCATCCGGGCGGCGTATCGGGGACAGTGCTCCGGATCTTCGATGGTCACCGAAGTTCGTTCCGAAACCGAACCGGCGGCGGGGGGCATGGCGAGCGCGGGTTTTTGGATCCGTTTGCCCTCGAAGGCGGCCACTTCCCGGGCCACCCCCAGCACGCCGAGACAATCGGGCCGGTTGGGGGTCAGCTCGATTTCCAGCACCGGATCGGACAGCCCCAGGGCCTCCGTCAGCGGCGCGCCCGGAGAAAGGCCGGGGTCCAGCTCCAGCAGGCCGGCGGCGTCGTCTCCCAGCTCCAGCTCCGCGGCGCTGCACAGCATCCCTTCGGAGGCTTCGCCCCGGATGACGCTTTTCTCCAGAACCCGTCCACCGGGGAAAACCGTGCCCGGCGGGGCCAGGGGGGCCAGCATTCCGGCCCGCGCGTTGGGGGCGCCGCAGACCACCCGGGCCGTTCCGTCGCCGGTTTCCACCGTGCAAAGCCACAGGCGGTCGGCGTTGGGATGGGGCGAAACTTCGGCCAACCGGCCCACCCGCACGTCGGCCAGCCAGGCGAATCGATCGACCACCGAATCGACCTCCAGACCGACCCGGGTCAATCGCTCGGCCATTTCGGCCACGTCCATCTCCACGTCCACGTAGCTGCGCAACCAGCTCAGGCTGACCTTCATCAGAACTGCCTCAGGAATCGAAAATCGTTGTCGAAATACTTCCGGATATCGTCCACCCCGTATTTCAGCATGGTGATCCGCTCCACCCCCATGCCGAAGGCGAAGCCGGAATAGCGGTCGGTGTCGTATCCCACGTTCTCGAAGACGGCCGGATGCACCATGCCCGCCCCCAGAATTTCCAGCCAGCCGGTTCCCGAACAGACCCGGCAGCCCCCGCCCCGGCACATGACGCAACGGATGTCCACCTCCGCGCTGGGTTCGGTGAACGGAAAAAAGCTGGGGCGGAACCGCAGGTCGGTCTTGGCGTCGAACATCTGGTGGACGAAGGCGGTCAGCGTTCCCTTCAGATCGCCGAAGCTGACGTTTTCGTCCACCAAAAGCCCCTCCACCTGGCTGAACATGGGGGTGTGGGTCAAATCCGAATCGCAGCGGTACACCTTTCCCGGGGCGATGATCCGAACCGGAGGTTTCCGCGCCTCCATGGTCCGAATCTGCATGGGCGAGGTCTGGGTGCGCAGGACGATGTTCTCGGAAACATAGAAGGTGTCCTGCATGTCCCGGGCCGGATGGTCGGCCGGAATATTGAGGGCCTCGAAATTGTAATAGTCGGTTTCCACCTCGGGCCCTTCCACGATCTCGAACCCCATCCGCACGAAAATATCGCCGATTTCCCGGGTGATCCGGGTCAGCGGGTGCAGATGGCCCCGGGGCGGCGGCCTTCCCGGCAGGGAGACGTCGATCCGGTCGTCGGCCGACTCGCCGACGGCCAGCCGCTCCAGGGCGGCCTCGCAGGCCGCCTCCAGTTCGCCCTTGACCTCGTTGGCCCGCTTTCCGGCCCCGGGCCGTTCGGCCGCGGGCAGGGCGGATATCCCCCGCAGAAACTGGGTGATCCGGCCCTTCCGGCCCAGGTGGCGGACGGAAATCTCCTTCACGTCCTCCGGCCCGGCCGCCGCTTCCAGTTCGGCCAATGCTTCGGACTTTATGGCTTCGATATCCTGATTCACAAATGCTCCGGCGTCGATGTCCGCGATTCCGTAAATTCCGTCGACGGGCGGCGGTCGCCCGGGGACGGTCGTTCGGGGTCCGGCGGCCCCGCGTGCGCCCCGATCAGAGCTGCGCCGAGGCCAGTCCGGCCAGACGGGAAAAGGCGGCCGGATCGGAGACGGCCAGCTCGGCCAGCACCTTCCGGTCCAGCTCCACGTCGGCCAGCCGCAGTCCGTGCATGAACTTGCTGTAGCTGAGTTCGTTCAGCCGCGCCGCCGCGTTGATGCGGGCGATCCACAGCTTCCGGAAATCTCGCTTGCGAACCCGGCGGTCGCGGTAGGCGTACATGAGCGCCTTGTCCACCGAGTTGTTCGCGGTGCGAAACAGCTTGCCGCGGCCTCCGCGAAAGCCCTTGGCCAGCTTCAGAACTTTTTGCCGGCGACGTCGCGCCTTGAATCCTCTTTTGACTCGCATGATGAAAAACTCCTTGGTTGATCATTCGGCGACGGCCGCCGCCGAAGACGTCTCGACGGATCGTTTCGGCCGTTGGTTCAGCCGTTGGGCAACAGCAGCCGCAGCTCTCGCTCGTTGGACTTGTCGATGATGTTGTTCTGGCGCAGGGATCGTTTGCGCTTCCGGCTCTTTTTGGTCAGAATGTGGCTGCCGAAGGATTTGTGATACACGAATTTGCCGCTGCCGGTTTTTTTGAACCGTTTGGCGGCGGCGCGGTTGGTCTTGATCTTGGGCATGGGTTTCCTCCGCGTCCCGTCGGCTTGCCGAACGAAACAGGTAACGAATATATCCGCGTTCGGAAAGCGGTCTTTCCGAACGCCCATAGAAAATGGCGTGTGCCCTTTCTCGCTGAACGAGCGCACGCCATCGTCGGGCCGAACCCAATTCCGGCCCGTCAAAGTACCGCGGTGTTGGCAGGCGGGGTGGGAAGCGCCTCGAAGACTACCGGGGCGACAGAATCATCATCATGGTTCGACCTTCAAATTTGGGCGGCTGCTCCACCAAGGCCACGTCGTCGACCTCTTCCGCGATGCGCCGAAGCAGATCTCGTCCCCGCTCGGAGAGCGTGATCTCTCGCCCGCGAAACATGCAGGTCACCTTGACCTTGTCCCGCTTGTCGATGAATTTCCGAATCCGGCCCAGCTTGACGTCCAAGTCGTGATCGCCGGTTTTGGGGCGGACCTTGATCTCCTTGACCTGAAAGGTGCTCTGCTTTTTCTTGGCCTCCTGCAGCTTCTTGTCCTGCTCGTACTTGAAGCGGCCGTAGTCCATGATCTTGCAGACGGGCGGCGTCGCGCTGGGCGACACCTCCACCAGATCCAACCCGAAATCCTTGGCCGCCGCCAACGCCTTGTCGGTCGGCACGATGCCGACCTGATTGCCGTCGGGATCAATCACCCGAACTTCCCGTGCTCGAATCTGATGATTGATATTGACCTTCTCGGTTTGCTTTCCCTTAGCTATCCCACACCTCCCGTGTTGTCGATCCCCGTTTGCACACGTTTCCGTATTTGCAAGCAACCCGGCGGGTTAAGAAGACATTCCGCCGGACCTTCCAGATAATCCACTGTCCAATATCGAATAACGTAAAGAAATGCAACCAAAAAGTAAAGGGAAAACCGAACGGCCCCGAAGCCGCGGTTCGAAGCCGTTCTCCAAGGCGGCCGGCAACCGGAAAACCGTCGGACGCCCGGCCCGTTTTCTCCCGTTTCGGCCGCCGATTTCGCCCAAAACCATGCCCCGGCCTACTTCCGGGCCGAACCGGCGGAAACCGGCTTCCCTCCCCCCTCGGCCGGTCCCAGCTCGGCCGCCAGGGTGGCCAGCAGGATGAAGCCCGCGCCGAGGTACTGGACCGCGGCCAGCCGTTCGCCCCCCAGGGCGAAGCCGAATCCCAGAGCGGAAACCGGCTCCATGCAAAACAAAATGGCCGCCTTGGTCGGGGTGGTTCGGTGCTGCATGGCGGTTTGAACGGCGAAGGCCAACACCGTGGCCAGCAGCCCCGTCAACAGCAGCGCGCCCGCCAGGGCCGGGCTCCACCGGGCGGGAAGAATGGACGGCTCCAGCAGCAGGGCCGTCAGCCCCGACAAACCGAACACCCAACCCACCTGGATCGCGGTCAGCCGCACCGGATCGTGGCGGACGGCCCGAACGTCGGTCAGCAGGATGTGCGCCGCGTACCCGACGGCGCTCAGGGCCGCGAAGACCACGCCCGGCGAAATCGCCTCTCCCGGCCGAAGGCTCATCAGGGCCAGCCCGACCACCGCGACCGCCACGCCGACCACCGAACCGGGCCGCGGCGGCCTGCGCAGGACCAGAACGGAGGCGAGGGGGACCAGCACCACGAAGAGACCGGTGACGAAGGCCACCACCGAGGCGGCGGCGGTCTTCAGGGCCAGGGTCTGGGCGGCGAAGGCGCCGAACAGGGCCACCCCCAGCAGCGACCCGTCCCGGAGCAGCCCGGGGGTTCGCCGGGTCCGCCGCGCGCCCGCCAGAACGGCCATCCCCGCCAGCGCCACGGCGAATCGCAGGGTGAGAAAGGCGAAGGGCGAGACCGTCTCCAAAACGGCCTTGGTCACGATGAAGGTGCTGCCCCAGATGACCGAAATGGCCAAAAGCGACAGGTCGGCTTGCCATTCGGGGGAACGAAACGACATCGATCTCGGCCTCGGGTCCGGCGGAACGGCACGAAATTCCGCAAAATATCCAACAAAAAAAGCCGCCCGAAAACCCAAATCGCTCCGTCCGTCCGCGACGGTTCGTCGGATTCGTGGGGATTTCGGAGGCCGACTCTTTCCCTTCCCGGCGGAGAAAAACGGCCGAAGATATCCCCGACGGCCGGGAAATGCAAGCGGGGATTGCGAAGTTTCCCGATTGACACCCGACGGGATTTCCTTATAAGTAGCGCGATCAGACCGCCCTCGCCGTTCCGCCGCGGACGGCCCCCCCGCCGGAGCCGAATTCATGGACATGATCCCGATCAACTCGTTGACCGCCCTTCGATTCCGCAATCTGTCGCGCTTTCCGGAACTTCGCCACGCCGTGTTTACCCGGGAAGGCGGGGTCGGCAAGGGCCCGTTTCGCGGCCTCAACCTGGCCCAAGACGTGGGAGACGACCCGGAGGCGGTGTCGGCCAATCGCCTTGCGGTGGCCGAAGCCATGGGGCCGGGGCAACTTCATTTCGCGCGGCAGGTCCACGGAACCGAGCTTCACATCGCGGGCGACGAAATCGACGATCCGCCGCCCGAGGCCGACGCCCTGGCCGCCGACCGGCCCGGCCGGTGGCTCGCCGTCCTGGTGGCCGACTGTCAGCCGGTGCTGCTCTACGCGCCGGAACGGGGGGTGACGGCGGCGATCCATTCCGGATGGCGGGGCAGCGTGGCCGACGTTATCGGCCGCACCGTCCGCGCCCTGAAGGCCGCCTTCGGGGTCGATCCGGCCGGCATTTTCGCCGGCATCGGTCCGTCCCTGGGCCCCTGCTGCGCGGAATTCGTTCATTATCGCCGGGAAATCCCCGAATCGTTGTGGAAATACAAGGACGACAAATGCCATTTCGATTTCTGGCGTCTCAGCCGCGATCAGCTGCGGAAGGCGGGCGTCCCGGACCGCCGGATCGAGACGGCCGGGCTGTGCACCCGCTGCCGCGCCGACCTGTTTTATTCCTACCGTGGCGAGAAAACCACCGGACGTTTCGCCGCCGTAATCGGCACGCGGCGCCCGGGATGATCGATCCCGAGCGCCCGGACGAATCCGCCGCCGGGTCCGAGAAGGCGCCGTCCGACGAAAATCGCCTGGTCGCCTCCCTTCGCCAAACCTACGACCGTTTCTTGCGCATCCGCGGCAATCCCCGCGAAATCGCCGGGGGCTTCGCGCTCGGTCTGTTCGTGGGCATGAGCCCCTACCTGGGGCTGCACATGGCCATCGCCGTTTTGATGGCCGCCTGTTTCAAATGGAACAAGATCGCCGCCGCCACCGGCGTCTGGATCAGCAATCCGCTGACGGCTCCGTTTCTGTACGGCGCCACCTATGTCGCCGGCGCGCGATTCCTGGGCCTGAAAAAGGGCGTCATGGCGCCTCTGCCAAGGAATCTGGAAGAGTTGCCGGCGCTGTTCGGCCAGGCCCCGGAATTTTTCTGGATTCTGACGGTGGGCGGAGTGATTCTGGGGCTGCCGCTGGCGGCGGCCGGGTACTATCTGGCGTATTCGGCCATCGCCAAATACCGGGAGGAACTGCGCCGGAAGCTGGCGCTGAAACGGAAAACCCGGCGTCGCGTCAGGCGAACCCGCCCGCGCAAGCCCAAAAAAACCGTGCGCGAAAAGGGGCGCGCCGGGAAAAGGAAGGACGCCATGAACGACGAAACCGTCCGCGTGACCCCCTGGCCGGGACCGGGACCGGCGACGGAATCGGCCGTCCGGAAACGGCTGGCCGAGGAACACCTGTCGGGACACCGCTGGTCCAACGGGTCCGGGGCCGTCTACGGCGCCCATTCCCACGACTACCACAAGGTGATTTACGTGGTGCGGGGCGCCGTCGCCTTCGGCCTGCCGGAACGAAACGAATCGGTGGCCCTGTCGGCCGGGGATCGGATGGATCTGCCCGCCGGCGTGGTCCACGACGCGGTGGCGGGATCGGAAGGCGTGGTCTGCATCGAGGCTCATCGGCCCGCTTCGGGCTGAATCCGCCGCGTCCGGAGGATCCGGATCGACGGCGCGGCCCGCTCCGGTTTTTCCTTCTCCGGAAATCGGCGGCGATCACTCCTTCCGCATCGTCAGCGCCGTTCCGTAGGCCAGCACCTCCACCGATCCCGGGCCCTTCTTTCCCGCGCTCCGCCCGACGGTGGAGGTTTCCAGCCGCACGTTGACGAACCGATGGGCCCAGGGGGCGCTTTCCTTCATCCGCAGCACCGCCTCCCGCCGCGCCCGATCCACCAGGCTTTCATAGGACTTGATCCGACCGCCGAAGATCGCCCGCAACGCCCCCAGAATCATTTTGAAATAATCGATGGAGACGACCACGTTGCCGGTGACCAGCTCGGCCCGGACCACGTCCATCGGGTCCACGTCGAGCCGCCGGAGCGTATGGGCGGGCCGCGCCAGGGTCTCTTGCTCCCGCTTCAAAATGGAACGATAGTGGCGACGCTCCAGCCATCTCCCCACGAAAAAGCCGCACGCCATCAACGCCAGAAAAATGATCAGGTTGACAAGGGCTTCCATGGCCCCTCCCTATTCCACCCGCACGGCGGTGCCGTAGGCGTACAGCTCCGCCGCCCCCTGGGCCAGGGAGGAGGTGGAAAAACGGACGTTGACCACGGCGTTGGCCCCGAGCTGCCGGGCCTGGGCCTTCATCCGATCCAGCGCCTCTTCCCGGGATTCCTGAAGAAGCTGGGTGTAGCCCTTCAGCTCCCCCCCGAAAATGTTTTTGATGCTGGCCATGATATCCCGCCCGATGTTTTTGGCGCGGATGGTGTTGCCGGAAACCAGCCCGAAATGCTCCGCCACCGTCCGGCCGGGGACGAATTCCAGGTTGGTGAGCAGCAGTTCGCCGGAACGGAGGGGCGTCGGCGCGGGGCGGTTTTTCGGGGCGGGCGCGGGCGTCGGGGGCGGATCGGGCCGATCCGCGAAGGACATCCCGCACATGATGCAGGCACGGGAGGGTTTCTGCCGGTAGTTGCATTTCGGGCAGGCGATCATCTCCTCGGCCGCCGCGGGCGTCGGCTTGGAATCCGTTTCGGAAGGAGCGGAGGTCGGCGAGGGGCTCTTTTTGGCCGCGAGTTCGACGGACTTTTCCCCGCCGGCCGCCTCCAGGCGGCAAACGCCGCCGGCCTTTTCGAACGCCGCTTTGTATTTTTTGGCCTTTTCCGGCGACATGTTCCGCTTGATGACGATGGGATCGCCGGTAAACAGGTGCTGGATTTCCCCCGGCTCCCGTTTCAGCAACGCCGCGAGGTTCCGCTTGACCTTGTCGGCCGCCGCCCCTTCGACGATTTGTCCCTCGAACACCAAATTGTACTGTTTTTCGGCCATCCGACGCCTCCCTTTTCCGGGGTTGACGGCCCCGTTTCCTTTTCGGTTGCCGACGATCGTTCCCGAATCGGTTGTACTGGATCGCCGGGTAAAACTCAATACTTTCCGGCGGCGGAATCCGACCCGTTGACAGACGGATATTTGCCGGATAAAATTCGAAAAATGAAATCCCGCGCCGGCGGCCGCACATCAACCCGGCGCCGAAAGAACCGGCGCGGAGAACCCGTCCCAAATCAATCCGTCCCAATTTTTTCCGGAAACCCTACGGGAAAAATTCCCGCTTTGCCGTGAACCTTTCCCGAAAAAGACCCCTCGCGGCGATCGGGCGGCTTTGCACGTTCGAACGCGAGACGCTTGCGCTCCGGAATCGGAATCGCCCATGCCCCTGTTTCCCGCCCAAAACCATGAATGGAACCTGACGCCGGAGGCGGCCGTCGCCCTCCAGTCCCGATTGGCGAAACAGGTGATTCTCGCCGACGAGCCGGAACCGCCGCGCACCGTGGCGGGGGTGGACGTGAGCGTCAAAAACGACGTCTCCCGCGCCGCCGTCGCGGTGCTCTCCTTCCCGAAACTGGAGATGCTCGCGTACGCCGCGGCCGAACGGCCCACGGTTTTCCCCTACATCCCGGGGCTGCTTTCCTTCCGGGAAGCCCCCGTGATTCTGGACGCGCTGGCGCGGCTGAACGCCGAACCGGACCTCCTGATCTTCGACGGCCAGGGCGTCGCCCATCCCCGGCGGCTCGGCATCGCCAGCCACGTCGGCGTTCTGCTGGACCGCCCGACCGTCGGCTGCGCAAAATCCCGCCTGTGCGGCCGTTTCCGGGAACCGGGGCCGAAACGGGGCGAAACCGCCGAACTGGTCCATCGGGGCGAGACCATCGGCGCCGCGCTCCGAACCCGGGACGGGGTGAAGCCGGTGTTCGTCTCTCCCGGACACCGGATTTCGATGGAGACCGCCGTTGCGCGAGTGCTGGCCTGCGGGGCCGGGTTTCGCCTGCCGGAAACCACCCGCTGGGCCGACGGCATCGCCGGCGGAACCCTGCCCCGGACCTACGCCGAAGCCTTGAAACAGCGCGGTCTGCCGGTCCCGGATCGCCATTCCCCCTAATCCCGACGCCGTTCATTTTGGAATTTCCAAAGGACGAATGTGCCGGATTGTTCGAAGGGCGAATGCAATTCGCCCCTGCAAATTTTCGTCAAGGGAACGGCATCGCCCCCGACCCGTCGATCGGCGGCGGGTGTCCCATGCGGAACGCGGATCTCCCGTCTTGCTCCGTTTTCGCGGGTGGTCCATGGTCGATCGGATCGGGGTTCCGGGATCGTGGATCGGGGAAGTCGCCGCCGGAAAATCCTCAACGGAATCGGAGCGGAATGGAGAAACGGGAAACGGAGCGCGTCGAGGAAGTGGAAGCGTTGCTGGACCGGCCCGAGCGGCTGGCTCGGCACGTTTCGGAACGTCTTTGCGCCTTGCCGCCGGGCGCCGGGGTCCGGATCGCGCCGGAGCTTTCGCCGTCGGTGGTGCTGCTGGTGCTGGGCCGGCAGTGCGAAGCCGCCGGCCCCTGCCTTATTCTGAACAAGCGCTCCCGGGCGGTTCGGCAGCCGGGCGATCTTTGCTGCCCCGGCGGCGGCGTTATGCCCCGGGCCGACGCCGCCCTGTCCCGCCTGCTTTTCCTGCCCGGGTCGCCGCTGGATCGCTGGCCCCCGTGGGAAAGGTGGCGAAAAACCCGGCCCGCCGCGGCCCGAGCCCTGGCGCGGATGACCGCCACCGGCCTGCGGGAAGCCTTCGAGGAGATGCGGCTCAACCCGCTGCGCCTCCGCTTCCTCGGCCCGCTTCCGCCGGAGCGGCTGCGGCTGTTTCGGCGGGAGATCCACCCCCTGGTCGTGTGGGCCGACCGGCAACGCCGCTTTCAAACCAACCGGGAGGTGGAGCGGGTGGTGACCATCCCCATCCGCCATCTGCTGGACCCCGCCAACTACGCCTGCTTTCGCGTCTCCTTCGCCCGGAACGGCGACGCGGCCCACGAAGTGCGGGATTTTCCCTGCGTCCGGTACGCGGACGAATCCGGAGAGGAGCTGCTGTGGGGCGCGACGTTCCGGATCGTTTCGGCCTTTCTTCGGACGGCATTGGGGTTTTACACCCCGGAACCGGCGGCGCTGCCCCGGATTTCCGGCCGATTGAACCGGGGATACATGACCGGAAAGGGCTGATCCCCGAGCGCGCGTCTCTTTCGCCCTCCGAAAACCGCCCCCCTCCGCGGCTCAGGGGGCGTTGACGCTCAGAATCATGCCCCGCCGGGGAGACACCGCCCCGCCGTCGGGTCCCTCGAACTGAAAGGGCACCGACACCAGATTCATCCCGGCGTTTCGCTGGACCATGAACAGCAGGGCCGAAGGCTCCATTTCGCGGCCGATTCGGCCGATGGGCCGTCCCCGTTCCACGCGACGACCGGGTTCCAGGGCCACGGAATCCCGGGCCAGATGCGCGTAGACGCCAAAGGTGCCGTCGGAATGGAGCAGGCGGATCGATGTGGTCTCCCCCTGGATGGCCCGCCGGCCGATCCGGCGCCGGAAGGGTCGTTGCCGAACGTCCACCACCACCCCCGAACGGGCCGCGATCACCGGGGTCCCCGGATCCATGAGGATGGTGACCGCGTTCGCTTCGTCTCCTTGCCCGGTTCCGGCCAAACGAAAGCGCCGGCCGGGCGGCACCGGCGGGCGATAGGGACGTTCCGGCGCATGGCGGGCCCGGGGATCGCCGGGGACGAACCGGTAGTCATAGGCGTAGGACCAGGCTCCCGTCGCCTGGCGGGCCTGAAGCCGAAAGGCCTCCACCCGGGTATTGGCCGGAATGATCGCCCGCACCGGCATGGGCGGCCGGGAAATCGTCTCGGACGCCCCCCGGATCAGCCGGAATTCCACCTCCATCGGGGCGGGAAAGGCGTGGGAGGCCAAAAACAAAGGCGACCGCTCCGCACCCGACTTCTCAATGGAGATCGGCCCGGCCAGGGCGGTTCCGGCGGGAAAAAATCCCGGCGCCGAAAGCGAAAAACACAAAAGCCCCATCGCCGCCCAACCGACGACCCGTTGGATTCGAGTCTCGCCGCAACGCGCTGTCCACCCCGCTTTTTTCGCCACACGTCCCTCCACCGAACCCGTCGCTTCCGCCTCCGTCATACGATCCCAATCCGTACCGGCGTCGCCAAAGCGCTCCCAAAAAATATTCCAAAAATGGAAAGGGCGGCCCGGGCCGGAACTTCGACCAAGACCTTCCAAATCATCATTTTTTGGACGTGCGCGGGAATCCGGGGGGAGGCGTTCCATGAACCAATGAAGGGTATACAAGAAAACCGGCAATGAAATCAATCCCGGCCGTCAATCGCGGCGAAAAAAGCGGGAAGAATTTGGCGAAGAAAAAAACAGAGAAACCGTCGAGGGAAAAAAGGGACGGACAAATGAGGGACGGCCCGAAGGCCGCCCCTCATTTGGATGGTTTGGAATCTCGTCCTTCCGCGGGAACCGGCGCCCACGCGGCGACGGCCCCCGATAAAACGATGGGCGACGCCGTTAAAAGTTCCAGATCAGCTCCATGGCCAGCCGGGTGGCCACTTCGTCGGTTTCCGTGCCGCCGGAAAGGGCCCGGGTCGCGTCCTCGACGGCCTCGCCGGGAAAGAAAAAGGAGAACTGCCCCTTGACGAACATGTGCTTGCTGAGGGCCAGGGTGATTTCGTTGTCCCATTCCGTGCCCACGTAGCCGGATTCCACCCGGGTGTATCGGCTTTTGGCCAGGGCGCCCTCGGGGGTGACGGTGATGGGGTCCACCATGTTGGCCACGGAAAAATCCTCGTTCCACCGGAAATAATTGACGTTGGTTCGATAAATCAAATAGATGCGCGGCCGCAGGGTCAGGCCGGCGCTGATCATGGTGAGGCCCGGGTTGTCGCCGCGTCCGTTGCCGGTGCCGGCGAAATTCTGGATGCCGCCGGTGAAGACGGGGGTGCCGTTCCCATAGAATTCGGGAATGTAGCCGTAGAGGCCCGTGCCCAGCACGAAGTTGGTGTCGCCGATGATCGTGTTCTCGCCGCCCCAGGCCCGGGAAAACCGCTGGGCGGCCGTAATCCCGGTAAAGCCGCCGAGTTCGTCGTCGCCGGGATTATCGTCCCCGGAGGTGTACATGAAGCCCAGGCGGGGTTTCAGACTCTCCCAGCCCACCAGTTCTTTGAGTTCCAGCCCCACGTCGGCGGAAAAGGCGTAGGCGGAAATGTCGAAATCGTCATATTGAATGACGAACTCCCCGTTGTCCACGCCCTTGAGCCCGGTATTTTTTGCCTCGCCGAATTTATAGGCGCCCTCGACCATCAACTCCAAAATGCCGAAATGGCCCAGGTAGTAGCCGCCGATGGTGTGGGCGTCGGTATTTGCGTTGATCGCCTCGGTTCCGGTGATCCCCTCCACCCTGCCGTTATTGCCGTAGATGCCCGCGATGCCGAGCTGGGCCAGCCCCTGCTGGGCCGCGATGGCGCCGGTCAGGTCCAGGGACGGAACGTTGCGAATGCGGTCCCACCCATAGAAAAAGCGGACCTTGTCGTTTTCGCGGAACAGATAGTCGATGTAGCCGGCGACCAGGTCGCGGTCGGAATCCACGGCGCCGTCGTGGTCCGACGCCTCGTTCTGAAAGTCGTTCTCCTCCAACTTCAGCCAAGCCAAAGAGAAGTCGAAATCGTCGTAATTGCCCTTGATCCAGAAACCGGGATTGTCGTCGCCGTAGACCATGGATGCCGCCTCGATGATGTCCAGCCCCCAGACGTCCCAGCCGCCGTGCAGCCGCAGGCCGTCCACCAGCTCGATGCTGGCGTTGAGTCGCTCCAGGCCGAAGTTGCTGGATTCGTCGCTGCGCCCGCCCCGGTTGTCCACCGTTTCGTTGTCGATGGGCCGGTCAAACTCCAACGCGCCGTAGAAGCTCCACTTTTTGTCCTTGGCCATGGCGTTGAAGTAGAGCTTGGTCTCGTTGCGGATATAGCTGTCGTTGACGCTGCCGCTCTCGTTGGAGTGGGTTTTGAGAAAGGTTTCCGCCAGGGCGTAGGAGTCGAAGCCGTCGGCCTGGGCTTTCAGGCCGGTCAGGTAGGCCACGCCGGCGGTGATGTCGGCGCTGGTGGCGTTGGGGTCTCGAAGCACGAGCCGCACCCGCTGCGCGGCGGTCTCGTTCACGCCCGCCACCAGGTCGGCCTGGTCGGCCATGGTTTCCAGCGCCGTGGCGTTGGCGATGGCGCCCACGTCCGCCGCCGCGTTGGGATCGGAGGCCACCGCCGCCGCCGCCGCCTGAAATCCCGAGGCCACGCCGGCCGTGCCCAGAAGCTGTTGTCGCAGGGCGGGATTGGTCGGGTCGGCGGCCACCGCCTGCTGAAGCTGTTGGACCGCCTGCCCGGCCTGGGCCGCCGCCTGATTCAGCGCGGCCAGACCGCCGTTGGGATCGCCGCCGCTTTGCAGCGCGCCCTGGTTGAAGGCGGCCCGGGCGTCATTGCCGGTCTGATGGGCCACGTCCCGAATCTGATTGACCGCGTCGGCCGCCGCCACCGTTTCCGGCGTCGGGCTGACGGTTTTTAAATGGAGGAAGGAATCCGCGAAATTGTTGTAGGATTCGATCACCGCGATGTCGCTGGTTCCGCCGTTGGGGGCGGCCGCGGCGTCGAAGGTCCGGGAGGCGTCGAACACGTCCTTGAGCGCCGTCATGCCGGTCAGCGCGGAACCGGAAAAATCCTTGATGGGCCGGGTGTTGAAATAGCCCGGCACCTCGTCGCCAAGACCGAAATCCCAATTGGATTCCGCGGTCGGAATAAAACGCACCGTGGCGCCGAAGCTCATCAGGATGTCTTTGCCGGTGGTAATGCTCACGCCGCCCGGCCCCAGAATTTTTTCCGGGTCCAAATCCGACGGACCGGTCAACACCTCCTCGGTGATGTCCTCCACCACATCCTCCGGCTGGGCCCATCCGGGTCCGGCCATCCCCAAACAAAGAATTCCCACCATCGCCCAAAGCCAAACGCGTTTCCGTCTCATGCCGTCACCTGTTCCCCTTTCCTCGCTTCCATGGTTGCGATTGCGGCGAAATCGCCTGTTTTCGCCGATGGTCTCCTCCTCCCGCGCGCAAGGGCGTCGCGGGGAAATGCCGGATGAAACGCCGTCCGACGGAAACGCGGGATCGGCCGGGCGGCTTTTGATCGAACGCTCGTTCAAATTTTTTGGGCAAACCAAAACGAACGTTCGCTCTTTAACATGGGAGCATTTTTTTTTGCAAGACTTTTCCCCCGAGCGGCGGGTTTCCCGGCGCGGAAAGCGAGTCCGGCAAATTGGAAAGCGGAGTTCGATTCGGGCGTGCCGTCAGGTGGTCCGTCCGAAGGCCCGTTCCAGGGCCCGGGGCGTCCAACGAACCCAGGTGGGACGGCCGTGGGGGCAGTGGGAGGGATTTTCGCATCCGTCAAGCTGGCGCAGCAGGTCGGCCATTTCCCGGTCGGTCAGCCGCTGACCCGCCCGGATGGCGCCGTGGCAGGCCATGAGCTTGCGAACCTCGTCCAGCGGCTCCCCCGCGTCGGCGTCGCCGCCGTCGTCCAAGGCGGCCAACCGCTCGGCGATCTCCCGCAACAGAGGAACCGCGCTCCGTCCGCCCAAAAGCGCCGGAACCGCCCGGACCACGAAGGTGTTCCCGCCGAAGGGTTCCACCTCCATGCCGATGGCCGCGAAGGCGGGAAGAATCTCGGTCAGCCGCGCCGCCTCGGCGGCGCTCGTCTCCAGCGTCTCGGGAACCAGAAGCCCTTGGGCGGGCGCGTTTCCGCCGTCGTCCCGTCGCAGCCGTTCGTAGACGATCCGCTCGTGGGCCGCGTGCTGATCCACCAGCACCAGCCCCGCCGGGGATTCGCAGAGGATGTAGACCCCGCCGTACTGGCCGATCACTCGCAGCTCGCCGAATCGGGAGGAACCGAACAGCGAGGTTTGCTCATGACCCGCGGGGCGAAGATTTTCGGCCGGAGCGGACGGATGGGCGTCGCCTTCCGCGCTCCGTGTTCCATCCGTCCCGAGCGGCGGATAGGCGGGCCGTCCTTCCGCCACTTCGGCGTAGGCCGGGGGGGACGAATCGGGTTCCAAATTGGAGAGAACGGTTTCCGCGAAATCGGAAGACCCGCGCGGCGGCTCGGAAGGCCGGGAAACGCGCGGGCCGGAATCGGTGGCTTGGGGAAAGCCCAGGGGCGGTTTCGATCTGGAAACGCCGTCTTGACGGGATGGATGCGAACGAGATTCCGAGGAACCCGATCCGAAGACCGGGCCGCCGCCCCCTTGATCGGGCTCCGGCGCGGGACCGGGGGGATCGGACGCGGGCCCTCGCCAGCGGGGCTTTTCGCCGGCGGAAAGGGCGTCGATCACGGCCCGGGTCACCGCGCCGCGAACCGCCCGGCCGTCGGAGAAGCGCACTTCGCTTTTGGTGGGATGAACATTCACGTCCACGGCGTCCGGCGAAAGGTCCAGCAGCAGCACCGCCACGGGAAACTGGCCCCGCATGAGCCGCCCCCGGAAGCCGTCGAACAGGGCGCTCTGGACGCCCCGATCCCGCACCGGCCGCCCGTTGACGTAGAGATGGACGCCCCGGGAGGTGGCCCGGTGAATTTCCGGCGCGGCCACCCAGCCCCGCAGCCGGATGCCGTCGGCCGACAGATCCAGCGGAAACAGGGCGTCCCGAAGCTCCCTCCCCAGCACTTCCACCACCCGCCCCGCCGGATCGGAATCCCGAAATTCCCGGACGACGCGGCCGTTGTGGATCAGTCGGAACCGAACGTCGGGCCGGCCCAGAGCGGCGGCGGCCACCACATCGCCGATGTGGCCCATTTCGGTGTTGACGGTGCGCAGAAATTTCCGCCGGGCCGGGGTGTTGAAAAACAGTTGGCGGACGGAAACCAGCGTCCCCACCGGAACGCCGACCTCTCCCACATCGGCCAGTCGGCCCCCGTTGATCTGAACCCGCGTCCCCGCCGGGGCCTCGGCGGCGCGGGTTTCCAGGGCGAAGCGGGAAACCGCGGCGATGCTGGGCAGGGCCTCCCCGCGAAAGCCCAAGGTTCGAATGTCGAACAAGCCCGCGTCGTCGGCCAGCTTGCTGGTGGCGTAGCGCTCCACCGCCAGCAGCGCGTCGTCCCGGGACATGCCCGACCCATTGTCCGAGACCTGAATCCGGGACCGGCCGCCCCGGTCAATCTCAATGCGCACCCGGGTCGCCCCGGCGTCCAGGGCGTTTTCCAACAGCTCCTTGACCACCGAGGCGGGCCGATCCACCACCTCGCCGGCGGCGATTTTGTTGGCCAGGGCCTCGGGAAGCACCCGAACGCGGGACATGGGTCAGACCGGCGTGTCTTTGACGAAGCGATGGAGGAAATCGGTATCCTTGGGCGAAAGATCGAACATCCGGGCCGCCTCGTTGGCCAATTTCCGGGGATCGGCGTCGGGACGGGCCTTCCGCTCCTCGGAAACCCATTTCACCGCCTTGCGGATGTCGTCGCCCTGGGGAGTCAGGCTCATGCGTCCCCCTTTTCCGCGACGTAATCCACCGCGCAAATGTCGGAACAGATTTCCCGAATCACCGCCAGGGCGTTCTGGTGGTCGGGGTGCTCCTGATACCGCTTCATCGCCGCCATGTCGTCGAAGGCGGAGACCAGGGCGAAATCGCGGGAGCGTTCGGATCGGACGATGTCGCGGCCGAATTCGTAAAACCGGATTTCCGGAATGGACCCGGGCAGGGCGCCGAGCAGCCGCTCCATCTCCTCGATCCGGGCGGGATCGGCGTCGCCTTTAAAGGACATCAGCACCACATGTCGAATCATGGGGTTTCCTTCCGCCGCGCGAAACCCGGTGCGGCATGGTTTGAGAGTTTTAAATGGACGGCCATTTCCGATAAAGTTCCAGTTCGTTCTCCAGCGCTTTCCCGGCGGCGATCAGGGTTTCCTCCCCGAAATGGGGCGCCATCAGTTGCAGGCCGATGGGCAGTCCGCCGGCCGAAAAGCCGCAGGGCACGGAGACGCCCGGCACGCCCGCCAGATTGGCCGAAAGGGTGAAAATGTCGGACAGGTACATGGTCAGCGGATCGTCGGTTTTTTCCCCGATGGGAAAGGCCGGCGTGGGCGCCACCGGCGAGGCGATCACGTCGCAGGATTCGAAGGCGGTTCGGAAATCCTCCATGATGCGGGTGCGAATCTGCGAAGCCTTGCCGTAATAGGCGTCGTAGTAGCCGGCCGAAAGGGCGTAGGTCCCGATGATGATCCGGCGCTGCACCTCCGGGCCGAAGCCGGCGGAGCGGGTCTTCCGATACATGTCCATGAGTCCCTCGGCCTCCGGCGCGCGAAAGCCGTAGCGGACGCCGTCGTATCGGGCCAGGTTGGAGCTGGCCTCCGACGGGGCGATGAGGTAGTAGGCGGCAACGGCGTATTTGGCGTGGGGCAGGGAAATGTCCACCGTTTCCGCGCCGAGGCCGGTCAAGACGCGAATCGCCGACTCCGCGGATTCCCGCACCTCCGGGTCCAGCCCCTCGGCCTCCGCGTACTCCCGGGGCAGGCCGATTCGCAACCCCTTCGCCCCGGCGGAAAGCGCCGCCGCGTAGTCGGGCACGGGCCGATCCACCGAGGTGGAATCCCGGGGATCGTGGCCGGCCAAAACGCCCAGCAGCCGGGCGCAGTCGCCCACCGTGCGGCCCAGGGGCCCGGCCTGGTCCAGGGAGGAGGCGAAGGCCACCAGCCCGTAGCGGGAAACCCGGCCGTAGGTCGGCTTGATCCCCACCACGCCGCAGTGGGAGGCCGGCTGGCGGATGGAGCCGCCGGTGTCGGTGCCCACCGAGCCCATGGAAAGCCCCGCCGCCGTCGCCGCCGCGGAGCCGCCGCTGGAGCCGCCGGGAATCCGGGAGAGGTCCCAGGGATTGCGGGTGGGAAAAAAGGCGGAATTCTCGCAGGAGGAGCCCATGGCGAACTCGTCCATGTTGGCCTTGCCCAGGATCACCGCGCCGGCGGCCCGCAGTTTTTCCACCACGCAGGCGTCGTAGGGCGGAACGAAGTTTTCCAGCATCCGGGAGGCGCAGGTGGTCCTCAGCCCCTTCGTGCAGAGAACGTCCTTGACCGAAATTGGAATCCCGGCCAGCGGCCCCGCCTTTCCCGCGGCGATGGCCCGGTCGGCCGCCGTCGCGTCGGCCAGCGCCGACTCCGCCGCCAAGGTGATGTAGGCTTTCACCTTCGGATCCAGCGCCTCGATCCGGTCCAGATAGGCCCGGGTCAGTTCCTCGGCGGAAATCTCGCCGCCGTCCAGGCGCGCCCGCGCCTCCTCCATCGTCAGCTCGTGCAGCTCCATGCGCTCCTCTGTTCTCGTTCCGTCGCGTCCGGGGGCCGGGGGGTTCGCGCCTTCCGGGAAAAGGTTTCCATTAATCGCTTTCCACCACCCGGGGCACGACGAAGCCGGCCGACTCCGCCTCGGGGGCGTTGGCCACGGCGTCGGCCGGGTCCAGATGATCGCCGGGAACGTCCTCCCGGAAGGCGTTGGCCAAGGCCACGGCGTGGGAGGTGGGCCGCACGCCGGCGACGTCCACCTCGTTCAAGGCGTCCACGTAGTTCAGAATGTCGCCGATCTGCTCGGCGAAGGTTTCCACCGCCCCCGCGTCCAGGTCCAGCCGGGCGAGGTCGGCGACGTGCAGCACGTCTTCGGGGGTGATCTTCATGGGATTTCCAGGAATCGATTTGGGGGAAACGGTTGGAAAACGCCGGTTCCGCGATGGGTCCCGCGACCGCTACCGGCGGGAAACGAAGGCGTCGTGAAT
>CAYFVR010000005.1:32305-42133 GCA_964346545.1 uncultured Desulfobacterales bacterium
GGTTCCGCGATGGGTCCCGCGACCGCTACCGGCGGGAAACGAAGGCGTCGTGAATCCGCTCCCGGCTTTTCAGCCGGGCTTGCAGCACCTGGGCGTCGGCGTAGGTTCGGTAATGGCCGATTTTGACCCGATACCGAACCGCTCCGTCGGGACCGGCCTCGTCGGCAATGTAAATCCCGTCGTACCCTTTTTCCTTCAGGCCGGCCGCAAGCCGTTCCGCGTCGGCCGACACCGCGAAGGATGCCACCTGGACCGCGTAGCGGCCCTCGCTGACCCGGGAGGGCGCGGGGATGGATTCGGGATCGGATTTCGGGGCCGGTCGGGCCGGGGCCTCCGGCGCCGATTTTCGCGCCGGAGCGGCGGGCGGGGCCGATTCCTCCGCGCCCCCTTCGGAAACCGGCCGCTTCGGAACCTTGATGCGCTTGATCTCCGGCGGTTGGTCCGGCGCCTCGGAAAGCGGGACGGCCTCATCCAACAGGCTTTCCGTCGATTTCGGATCGGCGGATTCCTTCACCGCCGGGGGCGGCACCCCGGCGTCGCCTTCGGCGAGGGCATCATAAAACGCAAAGGAGTTGGACGCAAGCTCTTCGGCGACCCGGGCCATCCGCGCCTCGTCGGCCTCGGCCTCCTCGATCCGCAACCGATCCAGCTCCGCGGCCACGTTCTCGCCCATCTCCACCGGCACGGCGTAGCGGCCCACCACCACCCCCACCCCGAACATCCAGACGCCCACCACCGTCGCCAACACCCAAGGCCACAGCGGAACCGACCGCTCCGTCCGTCCCTCGGGCCGGAAGGTCAGGTCCAGCCGCTCCGGCGAGGGATGGCTGTACTGAAACGGCAGCCGGCCCGGCATCGGCGGCCGAGCCTTGAGGCCGTTTTTCTTCTGGATATGGGGCATCAACGCTACATGGTATCCGGAGCCGATACGCCGAGAAGCGACAGGCCGTTGGCGATGACCCGCCGGATGGCCCGAACCAGACACAGCCGGCCCGCGGTCAGCCCGTCGTCCTCGGTCAACACCTTGTGTTTGTTGTAGTAGCCGTGAAAGGCGGCCGCCAGTTCCAGCAGGTAGTAGGTGATCCGGTGGGGCTCCATCATCCGCCCGGCCGCCGCCACGATCTCGGGGAAGCGGGCCAGCGTTTTGATCAGGCCGACCTCTTCGGGGGCGTCCAGCCGCTCCAGGGCGTCCGTCTTCGGCTCGGCGGGAACGGAAACCCCCCGCTCGGCCGCCTTGGCGATGATCCCGGCGATCCGGGCGTGGACGTACTGGACGTAGTAGACCGGGTTGTCGTTGGTCTTGCGCTTGGCCAGCTCCAGGTCGAAATCCAGCTTGCTGTCGTAATGGCGGGTCAGGAAGATGAAGCGGGCCGCGTCGGCCCCCACCTCGTCCACCACGTCCTTGAGGGTGACGAACTCCCCGGCCCGGCTGGACATGGCCACCGGCGCGCCGTCGCGCAGCAGGTTGACGAGCTGCACCAGAATCACGTCGAAGGCCTCGGGCGGCCGGCCGCAGGCGGCCACGGCGGCCCGCATCCGCGGAATGTAGCCGTGATGGTCGGCCCCCCACACGTCCACGACCTTTCGGAGCCCGCGATCGTACTTGTCCTTGTGATAGGCGATGTCCGAAGCGAAATAGGTGGTCACGCCGTTGGCCCGGACCACCACCCGGTCCTTCTCGTCGCCGTAATCGGTGGAACGGAACCAGAGTGCCCCGTCGGCCTCGTAGACCAGCTCCCGGGCCTTCAAATCGTCGATGGCGGCCGCCACCTTTCCGGCGTCGTAGAGGCTTTGCTCGCTGAACCAGTTCTCGAAGACCACCCCGAAGTCGGCCAGATCCTCGCGGATGCCGGCCAGGATGCGGCCGGCGGCGTACCGGGCGCATTCGTCCAGCGCCGCCTCCGGGGCCATTTCCAGCAGCGCGTCGCCCCGGGCGGACCGAATCTCCCGGGCCAGATCGACGATGTAGTCGCCCCGGTAGCCGTCCTCGGGGAATTCCACCCCCTGGCCGGCCAGCTCGCGGTATCGGGCGAACACCGAGGCGCCCAAGGTGCGAATCTGCCGGCCCGAATCATTGATGTAATATTCCCGCCGCACGTCGAAGCCGCAAAAGGCCAAAACCCGCGCCACGGTGTCGCCCACCGCCGCGCCTCGGCCGTGGCCCACGTGAAGCGGCCCGGTGGGATTGGCGCTGACGAATTCAATCTGAACGGGGAGCCCCTCGCCCATGTCCGACGCGCCGTAACGGTCGCCGGCGGCGTGGATGTTCCGGAGCACCGGCAACCAGGCGGCGGAACGGATGAAAAAATTGATGAATCCCGGTCCGGCGATCTCGGTTTTTTCCAGAACGCCTTCGGGATCATCCAGATGGGCCAACAGCGCCTCGGCGATTTTTCGGGGCGCCATCCGCTGGGGCTTGGCCATGATCATGGCGAAATTGGTGGCCAGATCGCCGTGGGCCTCCGCCTTGGGCGCGTCCAGCTCCACCGGCGGAAATTCCCCGGAAGGCAGCGCGCCGCTTTCGTGGGCCTTTCGAGCGGCGGTTTCGATCATATCTCGAAGAATGAGCTTCATAGTCGCTTTCAGATTCGGATTCAGCGGGTTGGCGGGGAAATATCCGTTCGCCGGTTTCCGGGATGGCGGCCCCACCGGCGAAGGCTCGGAACAAAAGCCATCAAAACCCCGCAGCATTTTTTCGGTGCGGAGACTGAATTTTCACCCATAAAAATTTTTCGAGACCAAGTCAAGGCGAGAGGGCCGATTTGGGCGGAAAATCGGAAAAAAAGATGAAACGCGGACTAAAAAAGGAGAAACGGATCAACGAAAATCGCCCGGGGGACGCGGAAAGACCGGGCGAGAGGGGGGAAGATCGGAATCGGAAAAATTCGTTGATAGTCAACGGATTTTTGGGTTTTCGAAACGACTTTCGAAGGGATGAATGGGGGCCGACGGGCGGGAAACGCAAACCGGCCGGTCTCCCGGTTGGGAGGCCGGCCGGTCGGCGGAACGGCGGGCGGGGACGGCGGGACCGTCCCGGCCGGTGGAAGACGTCTCAGATGGCGTCTTTTCCCTTTTCGCCGGTGCGCACGCGAACGGCCTTTTCCACCGGCAGCACGAAAATCTTGCCGTCGCCCAGCTTTCCGGTGTGGGCGGCCTGCTGGATCTTCTCGACCACCTGGTCCACCCAGCTCGCCTCCACCACCACCTCGATCTTGACCTTGGGAATGAAATCGACCACGTACTCCGCCCCGCGGTAAATCTCCTTGTGACCTTTCTGGCGTCCGTAGCCCTTGACCTCCGAAATGGTCATGCCCTGAATGCCCATCTCGTTCAGGGCCTCCTTCACGTCGTCCAACTTGAACGGTTTAATGACGGCTTCGATTTTCTTCATCGTACGACCCTCCTGTGTGGATGATGGTCCCTCGTTGACGGCCGCCGCCGTTCCCGGCCGAAGGCGTCCCGGTCGGGTCGCGGCCGGGCCGACGGAATTCGCCGCCTCCGGAAGAACTCGGATTAAAATTCGATTTCAAAGGCGCGTTCGCCGTGAATCGCGTTGTCCAGCCCCTTGACCTCGTCGTCTCCCCCCCCCACTCCCCTCGGGTCGCCCGCGGCCAGGCGGGGGACGTAGACGATCCCGGCGGCGCCCCTCCCGCCGTATACAACGCCGTTCTCAAAATGGAAACCGGCCGAATGGACGCCTGTTTGGGATTGCCGTCATCGCCGCCCGCCGGCGCGATTCCGGAAAATCCCAAGGTTTGGGCCGGAACGTCGCCGAGGCGACAAACGGAATGGCCCCCGCCATCGGGCGAGGGCAGAACTTAGGCGGTTTGCACGAATTTTCATACCGGAAAATTGGGGCTTCGGTATCGGTATTTTTGCATTCCGCCTTATTGGGCCATTTGGCGAGAGACCGGGGCTTCCGATTCCGTGTCCGCCTCGGCGATCAGCACCCCCTTGATTGCCGCGGTGAGCCGTTCCACCTGCCCGGGCGCGTCCAGCTTGCGTCCGTCGAAATCCCGCACGTAAAAAACGTCCACCACCTGGTGGGCGGTGGTGGCGATCTGGGCGCTCCAGATGTCCAGACGGCAGCGGAAGAGGACGTCGGTCAGCCGGAACAACAAACCGGGCGCGTCCGGCGTGAAGACCTCCACGATGCTGAAAAAGCGGGAGCTGGCGTTGTCCACGTTGACCCGGGTTTCCAGCCGCCGGCCCGCCGGCGTGTCGTCGCCGGACTCCGGGTCGAACCGCTCGTCCATGGCCTGGGCGATGTCGAGCTTCCCCTCCAGCGCGCTTTGCAGTTCGCGGCCGGCCCGGGCCCAGCGTTCATCTTCGAACAACGGGTCGGGGGGCGGCGAGACCCGGAGCACGAAAATGGCGATATTGTTCCGCCAGCCGTGGACCTGGGCGTCCAGCACCTCGATGCGGTTGAGGGCCAAAACGCCGGCGATCTTGGAAAAAGTGCCGGGAACGTTCGAGGTGCACAGGCGCACCGTCCGGGCGTCGGTTTCCTCGTGGCGCTCGACGTCCCAAACGAAGGGCCGGTCCTCCATCCGCCGGAACAACTCGATGTGACGACGGATTTCCGAGGCGGGCGTATGCACCAGATAGCGGGGCGACATGAGCCGGAACAAGGCCACCATGGCCTCCCGGGAGGCCGGATCGGTTCGCTTCCCGTTGAGCACCTCGTCGATCTTCCGCTCGGTGGCCGCCACCACCTGGCGGCCGTTGAGATCGCCCCGCTCCAGAATGCGGAGGGTTTTGAGAAACAGGTCTCGCAGCAGAATGGCCGTCCACTCGGTCCAGGCCTTGGGACCGGTGGCGATGCGGTCGCCCACCGTCAGCAGATACAGCATCCGCAGCCGCTCGGGGCTCTCGATTTTCCGGGCGCAGGCCAAAAGGGTTTCCTCGTCCTCCACGTCCCGGCGGGTGGCCATGTGGCCCAGAAAGGGATGTTCCCGCACCAGAAAGGCCACCGTGTCCACGTCGGCCTCGGGATAGCCGCGCTCGGTCAGCATCTTCCGGGCCACCGCCGCCCCTTGCCGGGCGTGGTCCGTTCCCGGTTGATGCTTGCCGACGTCGTGAAGCAGGGCCGCCCAGAGAAGCAGGTGGCGGTCTTCCAGCTCGGCGTAGAGCGTCCCGCAGAGAGCGTCGCCCGAGGCATCCTCCGGCCCGCCGAACTGCTTGATGGTCCGCACCGTCCGCAGCAGGTGCCGATCCACGGGATAGACGTGGTAGGTGTCGTATTCGATGCGATCCACCACCCCGCCCAGCTCCGGCAGCAACCGAACCAGAAATCCGGTGGCGACCATCTCGTTGAGAACGTTGAAGGCGTCGGGGGAGGCGCGGACCAAAATTCGCTGAAACGCGGCCACCACCTCCGGTTCCAAATGGCGGTCTCCGTCCATGAGGTGGGCGAACTCCCGCGCCAGCCGCCGGGCCTCGGCGTCCAGAGGAAGGCCAAGCCGCGCGCTTTCCTCGAAAATCCGGACCAGCAGCGTCGGATGGTCCACCAGCTCCTCGGGGGCCGCGAAGGCCAGCGCGTCCCTGCGGATCGTCAGCCCCTCCACGGCGATTTCCGGGGCGGCGCCCTCCCGCTTTTTCCCGCCCTTTTTGGCCCGGCGCATCTCGTGGAGAAACAGGAGATGGCGCTGCTTCAACCGCTCCATGTGGCCGTGAAGTTCTCCCAAAAACCGCTCCACCGCGCGGTCGGGGTCGGAATCGTTGTAGCCGAAGGATTCGGCCAGCCCCACCTGATGCTCGAAGTGCAACTGGTCGTACTTTCGGCCCACCCGCAGATGCAGCCCGCTGCGCACGTTCCATATAAACCGCAGGGCCGCGTCCAGCTCCTGAAATTCTTCGTGGGAAAGGTAGCCCTGAAATTCGAAGTCCCGGGGTTGCTTGAGGCCGAACTTGATCTGGCCCAGCCACAGCATGGTGTGGTAGTCCCGCAACCCGCCCCGCCCTTCCTTCAGGTTGGGCTCCAGCAGATAGGCGGAATCGCCGAACAGCCGGTGACGTTCCTCGTTGGAGGCCACGAGCCAGTCCACGATTTTGTGCGCCCGCCGGTAGACCACCTTCTCCCGCAGGGCGTTGACCATGTCGGAAAACAGCGGCGACATGCCGCACAGAAACCGGGCGTCCAGCAGGGAGGTGAGCACCTCGTAGTCCTGGCCGGAAAGCCGGATGCAGTCCTTGAGGGTGCGTACCGCGTGGCCGATGTCCAGCCCGATGTCCCACAGCGGAAAAATCATCTCCCGGATCAGGGCTTCGGCCCGCTCGGGAATCTCCTTTTTGAACAGGAAAAGAACGTCCACGTCGGAATGGACGCACTGCTCCCCCCGACCGTAGCCGCCCAGCGCCACGATGGCGTAGGGATTTTTGCTGATCCCCATGCGGGGGCCCACCATGCTGGTTTCGAAGCTGTCGCGGAAATAATCGTCCAGTAGCCGGGCGTTTTGTTCCAGAAAATCGGCGGGCCGTTCCCGAAAGAATTGAGAATGGAGCGCCCGGCGTCCGCTTTGCAGCCTTCGGGAGAGAGTTTCGTACGCGTTCGCTTCCGGTGTCGGCATCGTCTGGCGCACCCTTTGGCGTGGATTTGGAGCCGGGATTGGCGATGGGGTCGGTCTTCCGAACCGGCATCGTCGGCTTGGGGCGAGTTTGGCTGAAAGTAAATATAGCAACCGGCGTGCCATCGAATGCATTGAGGCGATATACCCTTGAAAATAAATCTTTTTTTAAAGAACATCCGGCGGAAAAAAGCGACGATCGGATTACAATTTTGTCTTGAATTCCCCAAAAAAGAGACGTTTTTGTTCATCAAAGCGCATTTATGCTTTGGTGGCTTGGCGGGGTAGAGATCGGGGAGATGCCGCTGTCCGAGCAACCTGCCAAAATAGAAGTATTTGGCGTTGCGGGAGGCGGCCGGATCGGCTCAGGGCGCGCCGGGGACGGGACAGAGCGGGCAAAACCGGTGGGAATGGCGGGGACGGCGGTGGTCCCGCCGTCGGCGGGGAGGCGAGTCGTTTGGACGAGGGCGGCGCGGATGACGACGCCCCCGGACCTTGCCGTCCGGGGATTCCGGATTCTCCGGGGGCGGAGGCGGGTTGATCCCCAAAACCGGATGGCCATGGCTTCGGCCGATCACCGGCGGATGGCGATAAAGGCCGATGGGGACGCGGTATCGGACCCGGTCGTGTTCGTCGTCCTCCGGCTCCGTCTCCCGGGACGCCTCCAGCCGTCGGACCTCCTCGGCGTGGCGCTCGGCGGCCCGGGCGGCGGCTTCGGCGCGTTCCACCGCCTCCCGCAGTTCCCGAACCTCGCGCTCCCGCCGTTCCTCGGCCCGCCGGATCGCCGCCTCCCGCATCGCCCGTTCGCGCCGGGCGGCGGCCGCCGGGTCGGGGGGCAGCTCCCGCAGCTTTTCCGCGACCTCGGTTTGCCCATCCGGCCGCACGTTGGAAAAATGGGGCACCCCGTTCTCGTCGGTCCAGAAATAGATTTCCGCCGCGCCCATGGACCCCGGCCCCGGGAATCCCATCCCGAGAAACGCGGCAATGACAATCCAAACGTGGATGGCGGTCATGGGTTTCTTTCCCTTCGGTTGGGCCGCAAAAAATGGGCGGAGCCGGTTTCGAATTTTGAAGCGGAAGTTGGTTGGCCCTCTGCGTTTCATGTTGGAATTTCAAATGGGCGATGGCGTCTGATGGGCCGGGGGCGTATGCGATACGCCCCTACGCCTAATCCATCGAAATGAAGGCTATATTTTTTCATGGAAACGGGGAACGTCCTCTACGGATGCGCCCGCATGGCCCGCCGGGACCGGGCCGGATCGGTGACGGCGATAAAATTCCCCTCCCCGGCCAGCTCCGGATCGAATTCCGGAAAGGCGGCGGAGGCGGAAATGGTGACGGTGAGGAAATCGGCCCCCGGCCGGTATTCCCGCAAATGCTCCGGAACGCCCAGACCGGCGGCGGAGTGGAATTTCCCGTTGAAATGGACCACCAGGGCGTTTGGATTTTCCGCCAGCGCGCCGGCCACCGTGTCGGCCATGGCGGCGTCCCAAAGCGACTGGGCCGAAAGGAATCGCTCAAACGTGGCCTTGGCTTCCGCCGCGGCTTCGGGATCGGGCGGCGGGGCCTCGGCCGACTCGTCTTCCGGCGCCGGAGAAGGCCCCGCCGCCGAGGTTTTGTCCGCCGATTCCGCCGCATGGTCTTCCACCCCTTCCCAAAAGGACCGGAATCGCGCCCGGTAGGCGTCGGACGCCTCCGGGTACGGCAACGGCGGAAGAAAGACCTTGGAAGCCGCCGGCAGTTCGACCAGGGAATCCCGTCCCAGGCGGCCGACCCGATTGACGTGGCGGCGGGGCGCGTTGGACGCCAGCACCGGCAGCTCGTGCTCCCGGGCGTACTCCACGGCGGGACGGTAGTCGGTGCGGTATCCCGGCCAGACGCGGGCGGATCGCAGAAAATGGCGCTCGGTGATGAAGCCGCCCAGGTATTCGTCGATCATGAGCTGCACGTCCCGCTCGAACATCTCCATGGCCAGCACCACCGGCCGCTCCGTCCCGTACCGCTCGTGAAATTGTCGAAACAGCTCGGTTTGCAGATGATGGCCCACCCGGTTGCCGTGTTCCTCGCCCAGGAAAACCACGGAAACGTCCGCCGCCGCGTCCACCACGGCGGAAAGGGACGAGGGATTGCCCCGGCCGTCGTAGATGCCATAATCGGCTTCGGTGACCGGCTCCGGTTCGGGCCGGGCCGTTCCGTCGGGCCGGGGCGTTCCTCCGGGCGGACGGGCGCAGGCCGCCGGGTAGAGCATGAGGAGCAAAAGTGCGCCCAGCAAAAACCATCGATCAAATCCCATGCGCGGACCTTTCCTTCGGATTCGGATGATTGCGGTTCACCGGCGCCGCGGTTCGTTTACAAAGGGGATCGGGTATCACGCATCCCCCCGATTCAGCCCGCAAGCGGAATCACGTAAAACAGCACGGTGAAGAAATGGCAGACGCTGCCCCCCAGAACGAACAGGTGCCAGACGGCATGGTGATAGGGCAACCGATGCCAGACGTAAAAAATTACCCCCAGCGTGTAGCAGAGTCCCCCCGCCGCCAGCAGAATCAAGCCACCCGGGGCCATGGCGTTCCACAATGGCCGAACGGCCACCACCACCACCCAGCCCATGCCCAGGTACAGCGACAGAGAGACCCGCTGAAACCGACGGAGAGGCGTCAGTTCGAAAACAATGCCGAAGGCCGCCAACGCCCAGATGAGCCCGAAGAGCGTCCAACCCCAGGGTCCCCGAAGGTTGACCAGGGTGAACGGCGTGTAGGTGCCCGCGATGAGCAGGAAGATGGCGACGTGATCCAGCACCCGAAACACCGCCTTGGCCTTGGGCAACGGGATGCCGTGATACAGGGTGGAAGCGGTGTAGAGCAGAACAAGCGTGGTCCCGTAAATGCTGACGCTCACCACATGCCACGTATCGCCGAAGCGGCTGGCGAAGGCGGTGAGGATGCCCAGGGCGGCAATGGCCAAACCGGCGCCGATCCCGTGGGTGATGCTGTTGGCGATTTCTTCGCCCGGGCGATAGGCCCGGGCCGACGAGGCGGACGGCATTCAACGCTCCCTGATTTCCGGTTTTTGTTTTTTTCGTTCACCCATATGGAACCAGCATTGTCCCGCGCCGGCGCCTTGTCAACGGGTTTTCGGATCGATTCCCGATGGGCTGGATTGGATATGTCGCCTTCAATTCCAGTGGGGCGGCGCTCTTTTTGGAATCTGGGGCTTGATTTCCGCAAACCGAAATGACTATTGTTTTACAATTCCAAACCGT
>CAYFVR010000006.1:0-18614 GCA_964346545.1 uncultured Desulfobacterales bacterium
CATCGCGGACATGTTGACCCGCATCCGCAACGCCGGGGGCGCCAAGTTTCCGAGCGTGGACATCCCCGCGTCCAACCAGAAGGTTGCGATGGCCAAGGTGATGAAGGAAGAGGGGTATATCCGCAACTACAAATTCGTGAAGGACGACAAGCAGGGAGTCCTGCGGGTCTTTCTAAAATACGACGCCAAGAACAATTCCCACGTGATCTATCAGATCGAGCGGGTCAGCAAGCCGAGCCGCCGGGTCTACGTCCAGAGCGACGATATCCGGCCGTATCTCAACGGCATGGGCGTTGCGCTTTTGTCCACCTCCAAAGGCATCATGACCGACCAGCGGGCTCGCAACGAGAACGTCGGCGGCGAGGTGCTCTGCCGGATGTGGTAGGAGGAGGAACCGATGTCCCGAGTAGGAAAGAAAGCAATTCCGTTGCCCGCCAACACCCGGGTGACCGTGGCCGACGGCCGCGTCACGGTGAGGGGGGCCAAGGGCGAGCTGGCGCGGACCATTCCGCCCATGGTCGATTTCTCCATCGGCGACGACGCCGTCGAGGTGACCATTTCGGCCGAGAGCCGCAAGGCGCGCGCCATGCAGGGTCTGGCCCGAAGTCTGGTGGCCAACATGGTCCTCGGCGTCAGCGAAGGATTCGAGCGGGTGCTGGAGATCAACGGCATCGGCTACCGCGCCGAGGTTAGCGGCCAGAAGCTCACGTTGAATCTGGGCTTTTCCAATCCCATCAACTACGAGCTGCCCGCGGGGGTCAGCGCCGCGGTGGAGAAAAACACGGTGGTCAAGCTGAGCGGCATCGACAAGGAGCAGGTGGGGCAGACCGCGGCCATCATCCGCGGATTTCGGCCTCCCGAGCCCTACAAAGGCAAAGGCGTCAAGTACGCCGAGGAATACGTCCAGCGCAAGGCCGGGAAAACCGGAACCAAGTAGCGGACCGGAAAACGGGGGATGGAAGGATCATGGGCTCTCAGAATCCCAAACGACTGTCACGGCTGAAACGAAAACGACGGATTCGCAAGCAGTTGAGCGGCACCGCCGATCGGCCCCGCCTGAGCGTCTTTCGCAGCGCCAGGCACATGTACGCCCAGCTGATCGACGACACCCGGGGGGAAACCCTGGCGGCGGCGTCCACCTTGGAGGCCGACGTTCGGAATCATCCCGACCTGGGAGACGCCAAGGGCAAAAAGGCGGTCGCCGAGGTGGTGGGCAAGGTGGTGGCCGAGCGGGCCAAGACCAAGGGGATCACGTCGGTCGTTTTCGATCGAAACGGTTTTTTGTACCACGGACGGGTCAAGGCCGTCTCCGACGGCGCGCGCGAAGCGGGCCTGAATTTCTAAATCTGAAAAGGAGGCACCCCCTTGGTGAGCAATCCCAAGCGACATGAAGCCGACGACAATCAGTTCATCGACAAGGTCGTTCACATCAACCGGGTGGCCAAGGTCGTCAAGGGCGGCCGACGCTTCAGCTTTTCCGCGTTGGTGGTGGTCGGAGACGGCGAGGGCAACGTGGGCTTCGGCCTCGGCAAGGCCGGCGAAGTGCCCGAGGCCATCCGCAAGGGCGTGGAAAAGGCCAAGAAGAGCATGGTCCGCGTGCCCTTGGTGGAGGGCGGAACCATTCCCTTCGGCGTGGTGGGCCGGTTCGGCGCCGGCCGCGTGCTGCTCAAGCCCGCTTCGGCCGGTACCGGCGTGATCGCCGGCGGCGCGGTGCGCGCGGTTCTGGAGGCGGCCGGGGTGCACAATATCCTGACCAAATGTCTGGGCACCAACAACCCTCACAACGTGATCAAGGCGACCCTGGAGGGGCTGGAGCGGCTCCAGAGCCGGAAGCAGGTGGCCGCCCGCCGGGGCATACCGGTGGAGCGGCTGGCATCCTGATCGGTCTTCTTTCCCCATCGCCCGCTGAATCCCGAATCGACAGAGAGAAAGAACCGTCATGTCTGGAAAACTGAAAATCACGCTGGTCAAAAGCATGATCGGACGGCCCGAAAAGCATCGGAAGGTGCTCCGGGGCATGGGGCTGACCCGGGTCAACAAGACGGTCGTGATGAAGGACTGCCCCCCGGTGCGGGGCATGATCAACGCCGTGAGTCATCTGGTCAAGGCCGAGGAGGCGCTCGATGAGACTGCATGAATTGACCCCGGGAGACGGGGCGCGCAAAAACCGCAAGCGGCGGGGGCGGGGCGAAGGCTCCGGGCTCGGCAAGACCTCGGGACGGGGCCACAAGGGCCACAAGGCCCGATCCGGCGGGGGCACCCGGCCGGGCTTCGAGGGCGGCCAGATGCCGATTCACCGTCGTCTGCCCAAGCGGGGCTTCACCAATATTTTTCGCCGGGAGGTCGAGGAGATCAACATCCGCGATCTGGCGCGGTTCGAAAGCGGCGCCACGGTGGACGAGGCGGCCCTGCGGGCGGCCGGACTGGTGAAGGGGGGTCCCAAGTTCGTCAAGCTGCTGGGCAAGGGGGAGATCGACTTCCCCGTGACGGTTCGGGTTTCCGCCGTCAGCGCCGGGGCGCGGCAAAAGATCGAGGCGGCGGGCGGGACCGTCGCGGAATAACCGGGAGGAAACTCCCAGCGAGCGAGGAAGCGCATGGTCGTCGGAAGCAGCTTTCAGAACATTTTCAAAATTCCCGAACTCAAGCGGCGGATCCTGCTGACCTTCGGTCTGCTGTCGGTCTATCGGATCGGGGTCCACGTGCCCACGCCGGGCATCGACGCCGTGGCGCTGGCCTCCTTTTTCCAGCAGGCCCAGGGCACCCTTCTCGGGCTGTTCGACATGTTTTCGGGCGGCGCGCTGGAGCGCCTTTCGGTCTTCGCCCTTGGCATCATGCCCTACATCAGCGCCTCGATCATCATCCAGCTGCTCACGGTGGTCATTCCCCACCTGGAGCGGCTGTCCAAGGAAGGCGAGCAGGGCCGGAAAAAAATCACCCAGTACACCCGCTACGGAACCGTTCTGCTTTCGGTCATCCAGGGATTCGGCATCAGCGTGGGGCTGGAGAGCATGACCTCCCCGGGCGGCGCGCCGGTGGTGATCGATCCGGGCTGGGGCTTTCGGTTCATGACGGTTCTCACCCTGACGGCGGGCACCGCCTTCATCATGTGGCTGGGCGAGCAGATCACCGAACGGGGCATCGGCAACGGCATTTCCCTGATCATTTTCGCCGGCATCGTGGCCCGGCTGCCCACCGCCACCGCCAACACCTTTCGGCTGGTCTCCACGGGCGAGATGAACGTTTTCGCCCTGCTGCTGCTGGGGGCGCTGATGGTCGGCGTGGTCGCCGTCATCGTCTTCGTGGAGCAGGGGCAGCGGCGGATTCCGGTGCAGTACGCCAAAAGGGTGGTGGGGCGACGGATGTACGGCGGTCAGAGCACCCATCTGCCGCTCAAGGTGAACACGGCCGGCGTGATTCCGCCGATCTTCGCCTCCTCCATCATCATGTTTCCGGCCACCATCGCCAATTTCATCAACGTGCCCTGGATGCAGACCGTGGCCGGCGCGATGATGCCCGGCAACCTGGCCTACGAGTTGCCCTACATCGCGTTCATCTTCTTTTTCTGCTACTTCTACACGGCGGTGACCTTCAACCCCGTGGACGTGGCGGACAACATGAAAAAGCACGGCGGCTACATTCCCGGCATTCGGCCCGGGAAGCGAACCGCCGACTACATCGACCGGGTGCTGACGCGCATCACCCTGGGCGGCGCGATCTACGTTTCGGCCGTCTGCGTCCTCCCCTCGGTGCTGGTGACCCAGTTCAACGTGCCCTTTTTCTTCGGCGGCACCGCGCTGCTCATTGTGGTCGGCGTCGCCATCGACACCGTGGCGCAGATCGAGTCTCACATGCTCACCCGCCACTACGAGGGGTTTCTCAAAAAAGGCGGCGGACGGCTTCGCGGCCGGCGATAGCCCGGGCGATCGCCCGGCGCGGACACAGGGAAAGGCGAACATGGCGAAGGAAGAACCGATCAAGGTCCAGGGAGCGGTCGTTGAAACGCTTCCCAATGCGATGTTTCGGGTGGAGCTGGAAAACGGCCATCAGATTCTCGCCCACATTTCCGGCAAAATGCGGATGCATTTCATTCGAATTCTGCCCGGGGACACGGTGACGGTGGAGCTGTCCCCCTACGACCTGACGCGAGGGCGAATTACCTACCGCTCGAAATAATCCGTGCCGGCCCGAGACCGTCCGAACCGGGACCGGCCGTAAAAGGAGTCACGACATGAAAGTCAGGGCATCGGTGAAAAAAATCTGCAAAAACTGCAAGCTGATCCGGCGGGGCGGCATTGTTCGGATCATCTGTTCGAATAAACGCCACAACCAGCGGCAGGGATAAGGAGGGGCGACGGTGGCACGAATCGCGGGCGTGGATTTGCCCAGACAAAAGCATATCGAAATCGCGCTGACCTACATCTACGGCATCGGGCGATCCAGCTCTCGTGAAATTTTGGAGCGGCTCGCCATCGATCCCGACACCCGGACCGACGATCTGACCGAAGGCCAGATCAACGAGATCCGGAAGGTCATCGACAGCGACTACAAGGTGGAGGGGGAGCTGCGCAGCCAGGTGTCCATGAACATCAAGCGACTGATGGATCTGGGCAGCTATCGGGGGCTTCGACATCGGCGCGGACTGCCGGTTCGGGGCCAGCGCACCAGCACCAATGCCCGGACGCGGAAGGGCCCTCGACGGGCCGCCGTGAAGAAAAAGGGCGGGGCCAAGAAAAAATAAGGGATGAAACCGGCCGTTGGCCGGTCGCAAACCAGTCGAACAGGGGCGGAAATTTCCATGGCCAAGAGGACGACGCGTACCAAAAAGCGGGAAAAAAAGAATATTCTGAACGGGGTCGTGCATATTCGATCGACCTTCAACAACACCATCGTGACCATTACCGACCCGGCCGGCAACATCGTTTCCTGGTCCAGCGCGGGCGTGCAGGGATTCAAGGGATCCCGGAAAAGCACTCCCTTCGCGGCCCAGATGGCGGCCGAAGACGCGGCGCGCAAGGCGATGGAGCACGGCATGAAGAACGTCGAGGTCTACGTGAAAGGACCGGGTTCCGGCCGGGAGTCGGCTCTCCGTTCGCTTCAGGCCGCCGGGTTCACGGTGTTGATGATCAAGGACGTGACCCCGATCCCCCATAACGGATGTCGGCCGCCGAAACGACGAAGAGTGTAAGGAGGCACAGTGTCACGATATCGAGGTTCCGTTTGTCGGATTTGTCGGCGGGAGAACATGAAGCTGTTCCTGAAGGGGGATCGCTGCTATTCGCCCAAATGCGCCTTTGACCGGCGGGGATATCCCCCGGGACAGCACGGCCAGCGGCGGCGCGGAAAGGTTTCCGATTATGGGATTCAGCTCCGCGAAAAGCAGAAGGTGAAACGGATGTACGGTCTTTCCGAAAGTCAGTTCCGCCTGTTTTTCAAGCGCGCGGACCAGAAGAAGGGCATCACCGGCACCAATTTGCTCGTCATGCTGGAAACCCGGCTGGACAACGTCGCCTATCGCCTGGGATTTGCGAACTCCCGGGATCAGGGACGCCAGCTTGTGCGTCATGGGCACGTGACGGTCAACGGGCGACGGGTCGACGTGCCCTCCTTTCAGGTCAAGACGGGGGACGTGATCGAAATTCGCAAGCGATCCAACGCGCCCGCCGGCCAGACGCCCCCGGCCGAAGGGGAGGGCGCCCCGTCCCAGAAGAAACGGCGGAAGCATTCATACCCGCCCTTCGTTTCCGACGCCCTGGACGCCGTGGTGCGCCGCGGCATGGCCCAGTGGCTGGAGCTGGACAAGGACAACATGAAGGGTACGGTTCGGGCCATGCCGGTTCGCGAAGATCTCACCATGCCCATGCGGGAGCAGCTGATCGTCGAGCTTTACTCCAAGTAGGCCAGACAACTTTCCAATACCCGTTTGGCGGGCCGACGCGGGCGGCGGCCGAACACTGGGCGGCCGCCGTTCGCGGTTCGCCCGGAACGGGTTTTTACGACCTGTCGGGAGTGAGCCATGTCGACAAATGAAATCATGTACATGAACTGGCGGGAGATGATCAAGCCCGAAAAGGTTCATGTCTCCAGCACCGAATCCTATGGAAAATTTGTCTGCGAACCGTTGGAGCGCGGATTCGGCACCACCATGGGGAATTCGCTCCGTCGGATCATTCTGTCCTCCCTGCACGGCGCGGCCATCACCTCGGTGCGCATCGACGGAGTCATGCACGAGTTCAGCGTGGTGGAAGGGGTGATCGAGGACGTATCCGAAATCATTCTCAACCTCAAAGACGTTCGGCTGAAGGTGTCGGATCCCGAGGTGCGGACCATCCGCATTGAAAAGGAAACCGCCGGGGACGTGACCGCCGGCGACATCACCAGCGACGACGGCCGGGTGGAGGTGTTGAACCCCGAGCAACACATCGCCACCGTCGGCGAGGGCGCGCGTCTCCTCATGGAGATGACCGTCGGGGTGGGAAAAGGGTATTCCCTTTCCGAGGCCAACAAGGACGAGGAGGCGCCGGTGGGCACCATCCCCATCGACGCCGTTTTTTCCCCCATCCGTCGGGTCAACTACGTGGTGGGCAACGCCCGGGTGGGACAGCGAACCGATTACGACAAACTGACGATGGAAATCTGGACCGACGGCGGCATTCGCCCGGAGGACGCCATGGCCTACGCGGCCAAAATTCTCAAGGAGCAGATGAGCATCTTCATCAACTTCGACGAGGACATGGAGCCGGAGCCCGAAGACGACGCCGACGACCAGGGCAAACCCAAATTCAATGAAAACCTCTACCGGAGCGTCGAGGAACTCGAGCTTTCGGTGCGCAGCGCCAACTGCCTCAAGAACGCCAACATCCACAAAATTTTTCAGCTCGTCTCCAAGACCGAGGCCGAAATGCTCAAGACCAAGAACTTCGGTCGAAAGTCGCTGAACGAAATCAAGGAAGTGCTCGGGGAGATGGGGCTGTCGCTGGGGATGAAGCTTGAGGGGTTCGTGCCGCCGGAGGAAGACGCGGAAGAAGGAGAGTAGCGGCGCCATGAGACATCGCAAATCGGGAGTGAAACTGGGTCGGACCAGCAGCCATCGCCAGGCCATGTTCCGCAATATGGTCACCTCGCTGTTGAAGCATGAGCGAATCCGGACCACCGACGTCAAGGCCAAGGAGCTGCGTCGCTGGTCCGACCACATCGTGACGCTGGCCAAGCGGGGCGATCTGCACGCCCTGCGGCAGGCCCTGTCCATCGTCCGGGAAAAAGCGGTCGTTTACAAGCTGTTCGAGGAGGCCCCCGAACGGTTTGGCGCGGTTGCCGGCGGATATACCCGCATCATCAAAATGGGTCGGCGGGCCGGAGACGCGGCCCCCATGTCGCTGGTGGAGCTGGTTCGACCGGCCGGCGGCGGCGGGTCGGCCAAAAAATCCGCCGCGCCCATGGAGATCGAAACGCCCGACCTCCGGGCCCCGGCCGCCCTCGCCCCGGCGGCGGAAACCGGGCCGGCCCCGGAATCGGAAGTCGACGCGGAGACCGCGGAAGCCGCCGCGCCGGAAGAAAGTGCGCCGGGAAGCCCCGCCGAGGCTCCGGCGGAAGAGACGGTCCCGTCCGCCGAAGAGGGGACGCTGGAAGAAAAGAAAACCGACGACGCCTGATCGGCCTTTCCGGTTCGCCCCACAAATCGAAAAAGCCTCGCCCTTCGCGGCGGGGCTTTTTTTTCTTGGATTCAGACGACGAAGGAGGTCCCCATGCGCCCGATTCCCGTGATGGTCAATGGTATTCCCGGAAACGTCGCCCGCACCATCGCCGCGGGCGTTCTGGCCCACCCCGGTTTTTCCCTGATTCCCTTTTCCCTTACCGGCCCCGAAATCCGGGAGACCGAACATTCCGTGGCGGGGACGGCCGTTTCCCTGGTTCGTCCGGACGCCCGGGAGACGGTGCTGGATCGAATTCCGGAAACGGCCGTCGCCGTGGATTTTACCCATCCCGCGGCCGTCAACGCCAACGCCGAATTTTACTGCGAACACGAACGCCCCTTCGTCATGGGGACCACCGGCGGCGAGCGGGATCGGCTGGTTCGGACCGTGGAGGAGAGCGCGATCCCGGCGGTGATCGCCCCCAACATGGCCAAGCAGATCGTGGGGTTTCAAGCCATGATGACCTACGCCGCCGAGAACTTCCCCGGCCTGTTCGAAGGATATTCCCTGGAAATTCGGGAGAGCCACCAGGCGGGAAAGGCGGACACCTCCGGAACGGCCAAGGCCATGGTGAGCCTTTTCAACCGGCTCGGCTGCGATTTTTCGGCGGAGGAAATTGAAAAGGAACGGGACCCGGAGCGCCAAAAGAAGGAATGGGGGATTCCGCCGGAACATCTCGGCGGTCACGCCTGGCACACCTACGCGCTGACCGCCCCCGACGGCTCCGTGCGGTTCGCCTTTGTCCACAACGTCAACGGCCGAGAGGTCTACGTGCAGGGCGCCCTGGACGCCGTTTCCTTTCTGGCGGCGCGGATGGCGGAAAATCCTGGAGGCCGGGTCTACACCATGATCGACGTGCTGCGGGCGGGGGGCTGACGGTCGTCGGGAAATCCGGCGGAAATCGGGAAGCGTTTCGAGGCGGTCGAATTTTGGAGAAACGGTTTCCCGGTCGTTCGAACCGGGCCACCCGGTCGGGAACGGTCGGATTCGGCGGGCCCCGAAAGCCGCTCGGCGCCGAGCGAAGCGCGTGCGGGGTCGCCAAAAATGGAAGCCCGGCTCGGCCGTCGGTTCAGGAGCTTCGTTTGCGACCGGCGTGCAGGGCCCGGGCGAAGTGGAGTTCGTCCTCGCGGGTGCGGACGCGATCGTTTAGGCGGGCGTCTCGCACCGCGTCGAGGATTTCCCGGTATTCCGGTCCCGGCGGGATGCCCATCTGCTTGAGGTCCCGCCCCCGAATGGCCGTGGCGACGTTCCGCAGGCTGGTGAAATAAAAAGAGATGGCCTTTTTCACCGGCTCCCGTCGGGCGGCGGCCATCATGAACAGCAGCAGCTCCACCCGGAATCCGGCGAGCCGGTGGTACATGTCGCTGTTTCGCGCCGGCATGTTCCCCGACAACCAGGAGAGGGTTTGTTCGGCCGCGATCCGTTCCGCTTCGAAAATGGGCCGCTGCCGAGGCGGAATTTCCAGCCGGGCGCAAATTTCGGCGGCGGCCTCGGCGTCGAAGGGGCGCAACAGGATCAGGAAATAGACCATCCATCGCTCGTAGGTTTCGTCCAAGAACAGCAGATCGTGCCAGTCCAGCGCCTTTTTGGCGGAGGCCAGCATTCCCGAGAGCCGTTTCGTGGGCGTCAGATCGGGATGGACGACCCGGAGCAGGTCGTAGTCGTGGAGCCGGAGGAGCGCGGGGGCCGGGTTTTCCTCCGACAGGATCAGGCGAAGCTCGTTGAAGGTCCGCCGTCCGCTCAACCGTTCCAGGGCGTCGGTTCGGACCACGTTTTTCAACAGGGTTTCGGTGAGCCGCCCCAGGGTGAAGCCGAAGCGCTGCTCGAAGCGGATGGCCCGAAAGACCCGGGTGGGATCCTCCACGAAGCTCAGATTGTGGAGCACCCGGATGGTCCGCTCCTTGAGATCCTTCTGGGCGGCGAAGAAATCGATGAGGGTGCCGAATCGATCCGGGTTCAGGTGAATCGCCAAGGTGTTGATGGTGAAATCCCGGCGAAACAGATCCATTTTAATGGAACTCATCTCCACCGTGGGCAGGTCGGCCGGAAACCGGTAGTGCTCCATCCGGGCCGAGGCCACGTCCACCTTGAATCCGTCCGGGAAAACGACCACGGCCGTGCCGAATTTTTCGTGGGTATGAACCCGGGCCCCTTGGGTCTTGGCCCACCGTTTGGCGAAATCGATCCCCCGTCCCTCCACCACGATGTCCACGTCCTCGTTGGGCCGCATCAGGAACAGGTCCCGGACGAATCCCCCCACCACGTAGGCCGAAACCCCGATTTCCGCGGCGGTTTCCCCGGCGCTTCGCAGCAGCCTCCCCATTTCGTCGGAGAGCCGCTCCTCCATGCGTCGGCGGACGTTGCGGGTTCGGGCGTTGGCTTCGCCGGGATCGGGGCCTTCCCCGAAAGCGGTGTTTTGCTGCACCAGCAAATTCAGCAGGTCGGTTCGGGTCACCACCCCTCGGATTTCGCCGTCTTTCATCACCGGCAGGATGCGCTGCTTGTGGCCGATGATTTGTTTCTGAATTTCGGCCAGCTCGGCCTCCGGGTCCACCGTGCCCAGCTCCGTGGAGGTGAATTCCCGCACCGGGCTCCGGTCCAGCTGGAGGTGGATCGCCCGGGCCACCACCTGTCGGGAGATGTACCCCAGGAGCTTCCCGTCCGCCTCGCCGCCCTCGGTCACCAGCAGGGCGTTGATGTTGTAGCGGGTCAACAGGTCCCGGGCTTCGGTCAGCGACGTTTCGGCGTCCACGGCGATGGCCGGGGAACTCATGAGATGGCGGGCCCGGGTGCTGGAGCGGACGTGTCGATGGAGCAGCTCGATGAGCCGCTCCTCCACCTGGGCCAGGGTCTGGTCCCGCACGGTGGCCGAAGCCGCGAAGGCGTGGCCGCCGCCGTCCATGGCCCGGGCGACGACCCCGACGTCCACGTCGGGATTTCGGCTTCGGGCGACCACGAAGACCTTGTTGCCCATCCGCGCCAAGGCGAAAAAAGCCCGCAGGTTTTCCATCTTCACCATTTTCTGCACGAGAAAGGCGAAGTCGGCCACGTAGTTTTCGGTGCTGACCCGGGTCAGGGTGATCGGAACGCCCCGGACGGAGAGGGTCGTGGCCGATTGCAGCATTTCGCTGAGCAGCGCCACCTGTTCGAAGTTCATCTCCCGCGCCGTCAATTCGGAGACGACCCCCAGCTTGGCGCCCCGGGACAGCAGGAAGGCGCCGGCCAGAAAATCTTTTTCCGTGGTGGAGCTGAAGGTGAAGGAGCCGGTGTCTTCGTAAAGTCCCAGACACATGAGGGTGGCCTCGTCGCCGTTGAGGGGCGCCTCCCGCTCCCGAAGGATTTCGGCGAGAATGCTCACCGCCGCGCCGGTTTGCTCCACCACCTCCACCGATCCCCGGATGTCCCCCGGCAGGGGCGGATGATGATCGTAAATGTGCACTTCCACGCCGCCGCTCTCCACCAGCTCGGCGAAGCGGCCGATGCGGGAGGGCTGGCGGGTGTCCACCAGCACCAGCCGTTCCACCCGGTCGAAATCCAGGTCCCGCAGGTCCATCATGTTGAACAGGTAGACCATGGACTGGATGAAGAAATTCCGCAGCGTCTTCTCGTGGGAGCCGGGGAAAACCACGACGGCCTCGGGATAGAGCTTTTGCGCGGCCAACATGCAGGCCATGGCGTCGTAATCGGCGTTGATATGGGTGGTGATGACGGTCAGGCGATCCGTCTTGTCGGGAGGGAGATGATTCATTTCGGTCGCTCCTCGGGGGGCAACGCCACTGGTCCGGCGGACGACGCCATTGGATGGATTCCCCGGGCGAGCGGTTTCGTGAAAAAGCGTCGGGGAGGCGCGTGGGAGAGTCGCGAAAAAGGAGCATTGGAGAGGCGGGGTGAATTTTCGGATGAAATGCCGCCTCTCCCTTGGCTGGAGGGGGAATTGGATGCGGGCGACACGGCGGTGGAAATCACCCGTCGCGCCGGGCCAGGGCGGCCCGGGCGAGATCGCCGACGGTGGTTTCGACCAGTTGGTCGGTTTCGGGGTCAAACCGGCGGAAGGCGGCTTCGTCGGAGAGAAGTTCTTCCAGGGCGGGGCGGGTCTCCGGGGCGTCCAGCGGCCCCATCGCCCAGACGGCCAGACCCCGGTGCTCGGCGTCCTCGGATCGGGTGAAGGGAACCAGCCAGGGCGCGGCGTAGGGAATCAGCTCCGGTCGGGCGTGGGCCAGTCGGCCGATTCCCCAAAGCACGCCATATTGCAGGCGGGGATGTTCCAGATAGTTGCCCTCCTCCCAGGCGTAGGAGGTGAGGATGGAATGAAATTCCTCCGCGAGAATTTCGCTTCGCGCCGCGGCCTCGCCCATCGTCTCGGGGCAGCCCCAGCCGATGCCGCCGGATTCGTCGTTCAGGTTCCACATGAAGCGGCGCATGACCACCCGGGCCGATTCCTTGTCGCCGCTTTCGGCCCGTTCGGCCACCACGATTCCCATGCCGACCACCGCCCGCCATTTGATCATTTCGTCCGGCGCGTAGAAATGGGAAAACAGCGGCCCGACCAGCCGATGGAAGTCCATCGACCGCAACGCGTCCCGGTAGTCGTCCCGACGCAACAATTCGCTCACCTGTTGGCGCAGTTGTCGATTGCTTGGTTTTTTGGCGGTTTGGGGCATGAAATGGGTTTCCGTCGGTTGGGGAGAAAGGGGCGCTACCCGGATTTTTTGCTTTTTTGCCGGGAAAGGGCGCCCCCACGCCACATTTGCGATTTGTAGGGGCGGCCCTTGCGGCCGCCCTTGGGCGTTTCGTGGATTCAACCAATCGCGTTCAAAACGTAATGATCTCGTACCCGTCTTCCCGAAATTTGTCCATGCCGGGATGGCCGTTCATGTCCTTGAGCGGCGTGAGATTCTGGGACTTGGCCGCCTCCAGCGTTCCCATTTTGCGGCTGCACGCCTCGCATACGCCGGCCACCAGATTTTGGGATCGGCATTTCTCCCACAGGCCGTGGAGCGGGTGATCCGATTCGGCCAGGCTGGGGATCAGCTTCGTGGCGGCGCCCTCCACCACGATGGCGGGCTCGTCCCCTTTCTCCTTCATGTCCAAAGCGTTGAGCAGAACGTGGATGAAACACATGTCGTCTCCGTTGAAGACGAACAGAGCAAATTGCTTCACGACGGGTTGTCCTCCTCCCAGTAGATGCAGTCTTCGGGGCAGATGGCGATGGCCTCGTTCACCTCGGCTTCGGGATAAATGGCCTGATCGAGAACCTCGACGAATCCCAGATCGTTCCAGGTGAACACTTCGGGACATACGGCGACGCAGCCGCCGCAGCCGTTGCAGCCGCCCAGATCGATGGCCGGGCGGCGCATCAGTTTTTCCGGCCCTGGATGGCCCGGGCCAGGCGGCGGCCAAAATCGACGCAGCTTGCGATTCCCTCGCCGTCGGGCACGTACTGGATTTTCAGCCCCGGTTCCGGAATCGTGAATTTCATCGCTTCCAGGTCGCGCTCCAGATGCTTGACCGCCTCTCCGCCCCAGCCGAAGGAGCCGAAGGCCGCGCCGATCCGGTTTTGCGGCCGAAGGCCCCGGAGATAGGTCATAAAGTCGGACAGGGTGGGGAACACGTTGTTGTTCAGCGTGGGGGAACCGAAAATCACCGCCTTGGCGTCCAGAACTTCGGTCAGAATGTCGCTGCGATCCCACTTGCGCAGCCGCATGGGTCGCACCTTCACCCCTTCCCGGTGCAGCCCGTCGGCCACGGCCAGGGCCATCTGGTGGGTGCTTTCCCACATGGTGTCGTAGACGATCACCGCCTTTTCCTCCAATTCCTCCTGGCTCGCCCACCGTTCATACGCCTCGATGATGGGGGCCGGGTCGCGCCAGAGCACGCCGTGGTCGGGGCAGATCATGTCGATCTCCAGCCCCATTTCCCGAATGCGCCCGATCAGCTTGTGGATCAGCGGCGCGTAGGGCAGCAGGATGTTGGCGAAGTACTTCTTGGCGTGGTGCATCACCTCGTCCCCCGGCATGTCGGCGAACTCCTCCTGGCCGGCGTAATGTTGGCCGAAGGCGTCGCTGGAGATGAGGATTTTGTCCTCGTTGACGTAGGTGAACATGGAATCCGGCCAGTGGAGCATCCGGGTTTCCAGAAAAGTGAGGCTCCGCTTGCCCAGGGAAAGGGTCTCTCCGTCCGGGACCACCTGGTAGTTGATCTCGCCGCGGAAATGGCGGGACAGATTCTTCCGGCCCATCTTGGAGCAGTGGACCGGCGTGTCCTTGCCGATCCGTTCCAGCACGGCGGGCAGGGAGCCGCTGTGGTCCATTTCCGTGTGGTTGCTGACGACGAGGTCGATCTTGGCGGGGTCCACGATGGTGTCGATGTTGCGGAGCATCTGGTCTTCGAAGCCCCGTTTGACGGTGTCGATCAGCGCGATCTTTTCGTCAACGATCAGAAAGGCGTTGTATGTGGTTCCCAGGTGGGTCGAATATCCGTGGAAGTCCCGGATGTTCCAGTCGATGACGCCCACGTCGTAAATTCCCTTGGTGATTTCTACGGGCTTCATGGCGGCTTCCTTTGATCGAATTGCGTCCGCTCCGGGCGGTTTCCGCTTCCCGGGGGCGGGAAGCGGCGGCGAATCGCCCCCGTTTCCTCGCCCGCCGGAGATTGCGCGGGGCGGAATGGAATCGTTCCCGAATAAAAAGCCCTTTTGCCGCGAACGGTCAAAAGGGCATCCCGGCCAACAGTGGAAAATGTAAGGCCGTCGGGAAAAAGGTCAACCGCTACTCTTTTTCGAAGTCCTCTTTGCCGGCGCCGCAGATGGGACAGGTCCAGTCTTCGGGAACGTCCTCGAAGGCCGTGCCCGGGTCCACGCCGTTGTCGGGGTCGCCTTCGGCGGGGTCATAGATGTAGCCGCAAATGGTGCAGACGTATTTGTCCACGGTTTCCTCCTTGGGATTTGAGATTCAACGGGGAGATTCCCCGTCCAGTTTGGCGATCAGTTCGCCCACTCGGGCCGCGATGGCGTCCCGGGTGGTTCGCATGAGGTCCAGGTCGCCCTCGGCGGGATCGGGAATGTCCCAGTCCTCCACCGTCGCGCCGGGGACGCTCGGGCAGGTTTCGCCACAGCCCATGGTGACGATGCGCTCGGGCGGGCCTTCCGCAAGGGCGTCTTCCAGAGATTGGGGAACCCGAAATCCCATGTCGATGCCCCGTTCGGCCATGACTTCCTCCATGCGCGGATTTATCTTTTCCGCCGGCCGGGAGCCGGCGGTCAGCACCTCCAGGCGGTCCCCGGCCATCTTCTGGGCGAAGGCCCCGGCCATCTGACTTCTGGCGGCGTTTTCCCGGCAGGCGAAGAGAACCCGACGCCGGTTTTTGAACGGCGCCAATAGATCGGTCACGGTTTTCCGCACGTCCTCGCGGACGTCGGGATGGGCCGCCATGTCGCCCGGATGTTCAATTTTCCAGTAATACTGGGTTCCGTGGAAGCTCGCGCCCACCGCGTCGAAGAAATACTGGGCGGTCAGATCGATGCCAACGAAAAGGTTTTTTCCCTTGGTGGCGCCCACGGAGACCATCAGGCCCCGCCGCATGGCCCGGTTGGGATCGGTCAGGTCGAGCCGGTACTTTCGGGCCCAAAGGGTCTGGCTTCGGTCGATGAGGGCCTTGAGCTGGGCCGTCACGTTGTAGAAAAAGACCGGGGATGCGGCGATCACCACGTCGGCGGCCCGAAGCCGGGCGTAGACGTCCGACTTCATGTCGTCCTTGATGGGGCAGAAGCCCCGCGTTTCGCAGGTGATGTACTCCCGGCACGGTTCGATATGCCGCTTTTCCACCACGATCTCGTGGGTGACCGCGCCTTGGCGTTCCGCCTCCTCCAGAATCAGGTTCAGAAGAAAGGCGGTGTTGCCGGATGGCCGCGGGCTGCCTTGCAGTCCGAGCACACGCATTCGCGCCTCCGATCAGCCCTCGTCTCCGCCGCTGTGACACCGGCGGCAGGAAATGGGACCGCTGGGTTTTCCCTCGCGTTTGTAGTCGCGGTGACATTTGATGCAGTGCAGATTCATCACTTCTTTTTTCCGAAGTTTTTTCTCCGCGATCAGTTCCTGGATGACGCCGCGCTTCTGGGGAAACAGTTCATGACAGGATTCGCACTTTTGATCCAGGGCGGTCTGGTGAACCCGATGGGGGAAGGGCACGCCGCCGGGGGCGCCCCCTTCCAGAACGAATTCATCGGGACCGACGTCTTCCCGCTGGATTTCAAAATCTCCCGTCTTCTCCGCCGCGCCGACGGCCAGGCCGGCGGCGAGAATCAGGGCCAGAAACAAAAGAATGGAACGATAGGGCTTCATGAAAATGGGGTCTTTCTCCTGGTTCACGGACGATGGTTCATGGAAGGAACGGCCGCCCGGCCCCGGCGGTGAAAATCGTTTCCGGGACCGGGCGGAATCTTACGGATTCCGGCGGCTTAGTAGGCCTCCTCCGAGGCCAGGTCTTCCGCCGTGATCTTGTCTTTGAACAGGGTGTAGGCCCAGGTCTGGTAGAACAGGATGATGGGCACGAAGACCACCACCACGCCCAGCATGATCGACAGGGTCAGCGGGCTGGAGGAGGCGTTGAACGCCGTCAGTCCGTAGGCCGGGTCGATGCTGGACGGCAGCATCTCTGGAAAGAGGCCGACAAAGCCGAAAAACGCGCAGGAGACGATGACCAGGGCGCTGGAGAACCAGGCCATGAAAAACCGCTTCTTTTTCAGAAAAAATTTCACCTGGGCGAAGGCGGCCAGGGTGACGAGCGGGAGCAGAAAAAGGATCGGATTGGCGTAGTAGTTGTCGTAGAGCCGGGTCTCGAACCGGGTCAGGATCAAAAAGGCCAGCGCCGCGGCCAGGGCGACCCAAAAGACGGCGCCGGCGGTTCGGACGGCCCGGTCGTGCAGGTCGCCCTCGGACTTGATGGCCAGCCAGATGGCGCCGTGCTGAAGGAACAGAACCAGAAACAGCGCGCCGCCCAACAGGCCGTAGCCGTTGAGCAGGGAGAACAGCCCGCCTTGATGGACGCCCTCGGCGTCGATGGGCAACCCCCGGAAGAAATTGGCGAAGGCCACGCCGAACAGCACCGCCGGGGCCGCGCTGCCCGCGAAGATGCACAGGTCCCAGAAGGCCTTCCAGCCCCGATCCCCGATTTTTCCGCGAAATTCCAGCGCCACGCCCCGGAAAATCAGCGCGAACAGAATCAGCATGAGCGCCGAGTAGAGGGAGGAGAACATGGTGGCGTAGAGAATGGGAAAGGCCGCGAAGGTGACGCCGCCGGCGGCGATCAGCCACACCTCGTTGCCGTCCCACAGCGGCCCCATGGCGTTGACCATGACCCGCTTGTCGGTTTCGGTTTTGCCCAGAAAGGGCAGCAGGGCGCCGATGCCGAAGTCGAACCCGTCGGTCATGAAGAATACGGCCCACAGCAACGCCCAGAGAAAAAACCAGATGATCTGCAAATCCATGATTGCGGTACCTCCCTCGCGTTTATGCGTTGGCCGAAATGTCGAACAGGCCGGAATCCGCGTCGGGTCCCCGGTACTCTCCGGGACCCTTGGCCGCGAACTTGGCGATGAGATAAAAACCGAGGATGCCCAAAAGCCCGTACACCAGAATGAAGGCCACCAGAGAAACCCAGACCTGGGACGCGGCGACGGGGGACGCGGCTTCCGAAGTGCGCATCAACCCGTAGACGATCCACGGCTGCCGACCCACTTCCGCCACCACCCAGCCGAGCTGATTGGCGATGTAGGGCAGGGGAATGGCGAACAGCATCAGCTTGAGGAAATTGGGGTGGGCGGTCAGGTTGTCGCGGTAGAACCAGCCAATCACGCCCAGCGCGATGAACAGCGTGCCCAACGCCACCATGCCCTTGAAGGAAAGGGAGGTGATGTTGACCGGCGGTCGATCTTCCCTGGGGAACTCCTTGAGTCCCCGGACTTCGGCGTTGACGTCGCCGTGAGCCAGAAAGCTGAGCAGCCCCGGGATGGGAATGATTTCGAGGATGTTGCGCTCGTTTTTCTCGTCGGCCAGCGAGAAGAGGTAGACGGGCGCTTCCGTGGTGGTCTCCCAGAGACCCTCCATGGCCGCCATCTTGGTGGGCTGGGTTTCGGCCACGTGGGCCGCGTGCAGGTCGCCTTGCGCCGCCACGAAGATGGAGGCCAACAGGCCCATCAACAGCCCGGCCCGGAAGGAGCGGGTGAAAAAGTCCACCTTTTGCTTTTTCAATAGATGGTAGGCGCTGATGCCCATCACGAAAAAGCCGGCCACCACGAAGGCCCCGGCGACGACGTGGAAAAACTGAAGAATGGCGAATTTGTTGGTGACCACGGCCATGAAGTCGACCAGTTCGGCCCGGCCGTTGCGGATGTCGAATCCCACCGGTTGCTGCATCCAGCCGTTGGCGAAAATGATCCAGACGGCGGACAGGTTGGCGGCCAGGGCGACGCCCCACATGCAGGCGGCGTGGGCCTTTTTGGACAGCCGCCGCCAGCCGAAAATCCAGACGCCGATGAGGGTGGACTCCAGAAAAAAGGAGGTGGTCGCCTCGATGGCCAGGAGAGAACCGAAGACGTCGCCCACGTAGGCCGAGTAGCGCGACCAGTTGGTGCCGAACTGGAATTCCAGGGTGATGCCGGTGACCACGCCCAGGGCGAAATTGATGAGGAACAGCTTGCCCCAGAATTTGGTCATGGCCAGGTAGGTTTCGTCCCCGGTGCGGACATATTGGGTCTCCATCCAGGCGACCAGCACCGACAGTCCCAGGGTGAGGGGAACGAACAGGTAATGAAAAGCGGTTGCGGCCGCGAACTGAAGCCGCGAGAGCATTACAACGTCCATGTTCTCTCCTTGCAACAACCGGTTTCACATCCGCCCGACCGGACAATCCGACCGGGCGGACGGC
>CAYFVR010000006.1:18714-33958 GCA_964346545.1 uncultured Desulfobacterales bacterium
TTGCAACAACCGGTTTCACATCCGCCCGACCGGACAATCCGACCGGGCGGACGGCCGGAAAGCGAACCGGGCGGGGTATCCGCACCGAGGCCCCGCCCCGCGGCGCAACGCCGACTATCTGGGATCGGTCGATTTCGCCGAAGCTTCCAGTTGGCATTGGGTGAAATCAATCTCTTTTCCGCATTTGTCGCATTTGTGGGTCTTGTGGAACTCGTCCGAGAAGATTTCCTTGGTTTCGCCGCATTCGGGGCATTTGCAGGTGAAGGCTTGCAGGTCGCGGAAGTCCTCGAATCCCGGGCAGTGTTGCGGTGTGTTGGCCATGATCTTCTCCTCCTCCATGAATGAATTTTGTGAGTGTGAAATCCGCCGGAGGCGCGAACCGCCGCCGGCTTGTTGGCCATCGCGGAAATCCTCGCTCTTGGTTCCCACGCGTTCGGGTATGATATGGACGTCGGTCTGGCCTCAAAGCCGTTGTATTTTCGAATTTCAAACGGAAAATCGTGCCAGATTTACCAAGGGCGTGTGTGATACGCCCCCACCCAATTTCCCGTTACGAGGAAGGCGCGGCGTCGGCATTAGCCAAACAGCTTGCCCGCGATTTCCTTGCCGTACTCCTGGGCCATGGAAACGCCGCCGCCCAGGGAGGGCGACTTGAGCATCAGGGGGCCGCCGACCATGTCCATTTCGAACACGTTTTCCATGGTTTGAAAAATCCGCTCCGGGGCCTCCCCGCTCCAGCCGAAGGCGCCGAAGGCCGCGCCGACTTTCCCCTTCAGCCCCGCCTGTTCGGACAAAAACAGCAGGGTTTTCATCTTTTCCAGCATCTCGCCGTGGTAGGTGGAAGAGCCGAAAACGTAGGCGTCGTAGCCGGCCAGATCTTCCGCCTTTTTGACGTCCTTGACGTTCTTGACCGCGGCTTCGGCGCCGGCGATCCGGACGCCCTCGCCGATCAGTTCCGCGATCTGCTCCGATTCTCCGGTACGGGACGCAAACACGATCAGCACTTTCGGCATGGAGCCTCCTGGGGAAGATCAAGGTGTGGGGCAAGACGGCGTCGCCGGGTCGCGGGCCGCTTCGCGCGGTTCGATGGTCTCCGAACGCCGTCTTCCGCCGTCGATCGGCGGTTTCCCCCGGGCCCGTTTGGGCGCGGAGCGAAACCGCCATCGGCGCAAAATCGCTCGGAATCCCGCGCAAATCGTCAAAAAAAACGCCGAAGCGCATCTTCTCCCGACCGTTCAATTTGTCGCAAAACGAAACGCGCGGACTATAGCGGATTCGGTGAAAAATTGCAAGTCCGCCCAAAGCGACGCGTTCCGACCTTCGAGGCGGTTCGAAGACTAAATTCGACATTTCGAGACGCGCCTCCGGACGACTTTTCCCGCGGAAACGAATCCCGAACCCGGCCGACGCCGCGACTCGCCGCGCCAAGGCCGCGTGAATGTGCGCTGCAACAAAAAAGGCTTGCGATTTTCCCCCGCCGGTGATTTATTGGCGGAATTCTTCGATTTCTTCCGTGAAAACGAGATCGCCGAACAAGATACGTCCATCCCCCCTTTCCGGATCGTTTGAAGCCCGCCCGCGGAAGTTCCGACGGCGACCGAGCCGTCGTTTTTTCCGGGAAATCGCCCGACCCGGCATATCTTTCATCGGGAGCCGCCATGACCCCAAGCGAACGCCTGCATTTGCTGATGCGGACCGACCCCTTTGAACTGCTGCCCCCCGCCGAGCTGGAGGCGCTGGCGGATCGGGCGGAGGTCCGGACCTATCCGGCCAACAGCTACGTCTTTCGACAGGGAGATCCCAGCGGCGACGCCCTGTTTCTGGTGGCGCGCGGGCTGGTGGAATTCGTGGTGGCCAACGATCGGCGGGAAGAATCGGTGGTGGCGTTGAAACGGCCCTGCGATTTTTTCGGGGAAACGGTGGTTTTTTCCCGGCGGCGGTATCCCGGGTCGGCCCGGGCCAAGGAGCACCTGACCTGCCTGGTCGTTCGCAGGGGGGAACTGGAACCCATCCTGTTTCGATACGCCGATTTCGCCGGCTTTTTCACCACCCTGCTGGCGGAGCGCATCCGGCTGCTCTACGCCGAGCTGGGCTCCCAGGTCTCCGACGGCTGCATCACCGGCGTCGATTCCACCCTGTTTCGCAAGCGGGTCAGCGACGTGATGGCCTATCCGGTCATCACCTGTCGGACCACCGATCCCGTGACGGCGGTGTCCCGGGTCATGGCCGAGCGGGACATCAACGCGGTGGTGGCCCTGGACAACGCCCGCCGGCCCCGGGGCATTCTGACCGAAAAGAACTTGGTGCGCTTTTTGATCGCCTCCCGAACCCACGACGTGGACACCTGCAAGGTGGAGCAGATCATGCACTCCCAGCTCTTGGAAATCCGGCCCGAGGCGTTTATCGGGCAGGCCCTGGTGGCGATGATGCGAAGCAAGACCAAGCATCTGATCGTCATGGAGCGGGGCGAGCTGGTGGGCATCGTTTCCATGTTCGATCTGGTGCGGGCTCAAAGCGCCGGAACCTTGCTGCTCACTCGGGACATCGAGTCCCAGCCGGACCTGCGGGGGCTGGCCCTGGTGGGCGGCGAAGTTCGAAAAATCCTGAGCGCCATGGCCGGCGAGGGCGCGCCGGTGACCGAGATCTTCGAGGTGATGTCGGAACTCCAGGAGCGGCTCACCCGCCGCGTGGCCCAGCTGGCCGAGGAGCAAATGAAGTCCGAGGGCTGGGGCGCCCCGCCGGCGGAGTATTGCTGGATCAACACCGGGAGCGCCGCCCGATACGAGCAGACCTTCGGGACCGACCAGGACAACGCCCTGGTCTACGCGGTTCCGCCGCCGGGAAAGGGGCGGATGGCGACCGGCTATTTCGCCCGTCTTTCCGCCCTGATCGTGGAGGGGCTTGCCGGCTGCGGGTTCGCCCCCTGCGAGGACGGCCTTTCCGCCGCGGAGCCCGCCTGGCGTCGGCCTCTGGACGAGTGGCTGGACTTGATCGAACGCTTCGTCCAGACCCGAGACCCGGACCTGGCCCGGATGGTGCTGGTGTTGCTGGACTTCCGGCCGGTGTGGGGGAACATGGCCTTGGCCGAAACCCTGCGGAACCGGCTGTTCGAGGGGTTCGCCGAATGCCTCGTGGCCGATCATCCCGCGGACGCCGAAGACCTGGACTATCGGCTGCCCATCCGCTTTCTGGGCACCTTCCGAACCGAATCCGGCGGGCCGCACCAGAACGAGATGAACCTGAAGCGGGCCGGTCTCGCGCCCATCGTCGCCGGGGTTCGGCTGCTGGCCGCCAAGCATGGGATTTCGGAGCCCTCCACCCTGGGGCGCTTGCACGCCCTGTCCGAGGAGGGCGCGCTGTCCGTCGAAACGGCGGCCGAAGTCCGGGCCAGCTTTGAAACGCTCCTGGGCTTTTCCATCCGGGAAAATTTGAAAAAGACCGTGGCCGGAAAGAACGCCGACCATTACCTGGACCCCTACGGCCTCCGTCGGCGAGAGCGGGTGCGCCTCAAGGAGGCGCTGGCCGGGGTCGCCGTCCTGCTGGACCGGGTCAACGACGGCTTTGACGGATTCTGGCTGCGGCAGATTCCCCGGTGAATTCCGGCCCTCCTGAAACCGATTCATTTCGTAAAAAGTAGCCAAAAAAATGTTTGACAAGATCGGCGAAGTGCGTGTAGAATCGTTTCCACAAATTTGATCGAGCGCTCGTTCAATAAAAACGGGCGCATTTTTCGCGCACAGGTCAAAGAACGAGCGCTCGGTAGCAAATGAATCGTCAACGGTTCCGCCGCCCCGCGCGGCCGCCGGTCCATTCGGCAAATCGCTTGAAACGCAAACCCCAACGGGAGGAAAGGGACGATGAGTCAAGCGCAAAACATGACCGATTACGAAAAGACCTACCAGGAGTTCAAGTACGAAGTTCCGGAGCATTTCAACTTTGCCGGCGACGTGATCGACAAATGGGCGGAGGACCCGGACAAGCTGGCCATGCTCTGGGTGGACGACGCCGGAACCGAAGTGCGCAAGACCTTTCAGGACTTTTCGAAGGCGTCCAAGCGGCTGGCCAACGTCTTGACCGCCAACGGCGTCAAGCAGGGCGACGTGGTGATGGTGGTGCTGCCCCGAAACATCGAGTGGTGGGAAATTTTCACCGCCTGCATTCGCATGGGCGCGGTCGTCTCCCCGGGCACCGTGCAGCTGACCGGAAAGGATCTGGAATTCCGGGCCAACAAGGCCGAGGCCACCTGCATCATCACCAACGGCGCCATCGCGGCCAAGTTCGACGAAGTGGCCGACCAGTGCCCCACGGTCAAAACCAAAATCGTGATCACCGAGCCCCGCGACGGCTGGCTCTTCTACGACGACGAAGTGGCCAACGCCGACGAAAATTTCAAGACCGCCCAGACCCGGAGCGAGGACAGCTGCATCGTCTACTTCACCTCCGGCACCACCGGCTATCCCAAGATGGCCCTGCACACCCACGCATCCTATCCCATCGGCCATTTGACCACCGGAAAGTTCTGGCTGGATTTGACGCCCGACGATCTGCACTGGAACGTGTCGGACACCGGCTGGGCCAAGGCGGCCTGGAGCAGCTACTTCGGCCCCTGGAACTGCGGCGCGGCCCTGTTCACCCATCATTCCGACAAGTTTGATCCGGTCCAGACCCTGGACCTCCTGGCCAAATATCCCATCACCACCATGTGCGGCGCGCCGACCATCTACCGCATGTTGGTGCTCCAAGACCTCTCCGGCTACAAGTTTCCCGACCTGCGTCACTGCGTGGGCGCGGGCGAGCCGCTGAACCCGGAAATCATCGAGGTGTGGAAGAAGGCCACCGGATGCACCATCCGCGACGGCTACGGCCAGACGGAAACCGTGCTGCTGTGCGGCAGCTTCCCCTGCATCGAGCCTCGCTTCGGCTCCATGGGCAAGCCCTCGCCGGGCGTGGACCTGCACGTGGTGGACGGGGAGGGCAACGCGCTGCCCCGGAACACCGAGGGCGACATCGCCGTGCGGGTCAAGCCCAACCGGCCCGTGGGGCTGTTCAAGGAGTACTGGAAGGAACCGGAACGAACCGCGTCGGTCTTCCGGGGCGACTGGTATCTCACCGGCGACCGGGCCTACATCGACGACGACGGCTATTTCTGGTTCGTGGGCCGCAGCGACGACGTGATCCTCACCTCCGGCTACCGCATCGGTCCCTTCGAGGTGGAAAGCGCCCTGATCGAGCATCCGGCGGTGGCCGAATCGGCGGTGGTGTCCAGCCCCGATCCCACCCGCGGCGAGGTGGTCAAGGCCTTCGTGATTCTGGCCCCGGGCTTCTCCGCCTCCGACGAGCTGGTCCAGGAGTTGCAAGATCACGTCAAGAAGGTGACCGCGCCCTACAAATACCCCCGGAAGATCGACTTCGTGGACGCCCTGCCCAAAACGGTCAGCGGCAAGATTCGCCGGATCGAACTGCGCAACGCGGAATGGGGAAGAGGCTGATTCCCTCGGCCCCGTCCTTTTCTCTTTGGACGCCCGCTTCCGGTTCGACCGGAGGCGGGTGTCTCCGTTCCCTACCCTTTTGATGGAGGATGAGCGTAATGTCGGAACATCAGCATGCATTCGTCACGCCGGCGCCGGCGGGTCTGGGCGCCCTCGCGGTGGCCTGTTTCGGTTTCGCGGCGGTTTTTCTGGGCAAAGTGGGCGTGGGGGGGCTTCCCCTGCTGGCCGCCTGGCTGGTGGGCGGCGGCATCGTCCAGTACACCACGGCGGTCATCGAGCTGAAAGATCACAACATCACCGGCGGCAACGTCTTCCTGTTCTTTGCCGCCTTCTTCATGTTCGGCGCGGCCCTTTCGGTCATCGCCAAATTCCTCATGCTCACCGGCACTTTTGGCGAGGCGGTCAAACCCCTCGCCATGGTGGAGGGCTGGTGCTGGATGGCGGGCGCGGCCTTTTTGACCATCGTGACGCCGTCCTATTTCAAAGCCCCCAAAACCATGACGGTCCTGGTGGTTTCCCTGGACATCGCCCTCTGGCTCATCGTCCTGCTGGACATGGGGCTCATCGGCGCGGGCGCCAAGCCGGTGGTGGCGATCCTGCTGCTGATTTCGGGCTGGATCGGCGTCTACATGGTGGGAGCCATCGTCAACAACGCCATTTTCGGACGGCAGATATTCCCCATTCCCAAACCGTTCATCGAGTAAAGGCTTCCGCCCCGGCTCCGGCCGGGGCGTTCTTTTCCTTCGCGCGCGCCTCGTCCACCGCCCGGGAGTCCATCCGCCGCTTCTCCGGGGCCGGAATCCAAGGAATATCCCGGAACCCCGGTTTCGCGGCGGGATGTGGGCGCCCAAAAAATCCCAAGAAACCGGCGCTCTTCGCGCGCTCCGTGTCCATGAAACGGTTCCGTCGCACTTTTTTGCCGAACGACCGGACGGTCCAATCGGACTGGTCGGGCGGGGAGGGCGACGGAATCGCCGAATTTTTTTTTGAACCTTTCGCGATGGAGGCTTTCCCATGTCCCGAAGCAGCGTCAATTTCGACGTCCTGACCCCCGTCCATTTTCTTTCCCGCGCCGCCATGGTTTTCGACGACAAGACCGCGGTGATCTACGGCGACATCCGCCGGAGCTATTCGGAGTTTTACGCCCGGGTCAACCGGCTGGCCGGCGCCCTGAAGGCCGCCGGGGTCGGCAAGGGCGACAAGGTGGCCTTCATCTGCCCCAACACGCCGCCCATGCTGGAGGCCCACTACGCCGTGCCCATGATCGGCGCGACCCTGGTGTCCATCAATATCCGCCTCTCCTCGGGCGAGGTGGCCTACATCGTGGACCATTCCGACGCCAAGGCCCTCTTTGTGGACAACGAGTTCGCCGGGCTGGTGAAGGGCGTGCTGGGCGACCTGAAGAAGGTCCAAACGGTGGTCAACATTTGCGACGTGAGCGACGAAACGCCGCTGGACGGCCCCGACTACGAGACCTTTTTGGCCGGCGGCTCCCCCGACCCGGTGGACGTGGACGTGGACGACGAGTATCAGGTGGCCACCATCAACTACACCAGCGGCACCACCGGCCGTCCCAAGGGCGTGATGTATCATCACCGGGGCGCGTATTTGAACGCCCTGGGCGAAATGCTGGAGTTCGGCGTCACCTCCCGATCCCGCTATCTCTGGACGCTGCCCATGTTTCACTGCAACGGCTGGTGCTTCACCTGGGGCGTCACCGCCATGGGCGCCACCCACGTCTGTCTGCGGAAGGTGGTCCCCGAGGAAATTTACAAGATCGTCGAATCCGAGGGCGTCACCCATCTCTGCGCCGCGCCGACGATCCTCATCGGCATGTCCAGCTACGCCACGGAAAACAATATCCAGCTCGATCATCTGCTGCGGATCATGACCGCGGGCGCGCCGCCGGCCCCCACCGTCATCCAGAACATGGAAAGCGTGGGCGCGGACATCATGCAGACCTACGGCCTCACCGAGGTGTTCGGCCCGCACAGCGTCTGCGCCTGGCAGGCGAAATGGGACGATCTGCCCCTGGAAGAGCGGGCCAAGATCAAAGCCCGGCAGGGCGTGCCCTTCATCGTGGCCATGTACATGGACGTGGTGGACCCCGAAACCATGGAACCGGTGCCCCGGGACGGCCAGACCATCGGCGAGATCGTCATGCGCGGCAACAACGTCATGCTGGGCTACTACAAAGACCCCGAGGCCACCGAGGAGGCCTTCAAGGGCGGCTGGTTCCACAGCGGCGACCTGGCCGTCATGCACCCCAACAACTACGCCCAGATCATGGACCGAAAGAAGGACATCATCATCTCCGGCGGCGAGAACATCTCCACCGTGGAAGTGGAAAACGTCCTCTACATGCACCCCGACGTGCTGGAGGTGGCCGTCGTTCCCGTTCCCGACGAGAAATGGGGCGAAGTGCCCAAGGCCTTCGTGGTGCCCCGGCCGGGTTCGGACCCCAAGCCCGAGGACATCATCAATTTCTGCAAGGAAAACCTGGCCCGCTTCAAGGCGCCCAAACAGGTGGAATTCGGCGAGCTGCCCAAAACCGCCACCGGCAAAATTCAGAAATTCAAGCTCCGCGACAAGGAATGGCAGGGCAAGGCGCGCCGGGTGAATTAGGGGCAATGCCTTGAGGATTCGTGGGCTTTTCGCCGGAAGACCGAGGGCGGGCTTTTCCGCCCGAGCGGTCGGATTGGCGGAGCGCTCGTCTCGCGAAGGCCTCGGTTCGCCGGCCTTCGCGAGGATCATGGCGTTTAGGGGCAATGCCGTTCATTTTGGCGAAAATTTGTAGGGGCGAATTGCATTCGCCCTCGGACAATCCGGCACATTCGTCTTTTGGAAATCCCAAAGTGAACGGCATTGCGTTTGGGGAAAGGGCGGGCCGGATCGGCGACGGATCGGTTTCCGGCGCGTTCAGGCCCGATCCGGAATCCCAGGACACGGAGGAGACGCATGCGGCTACCCCAGTACGAGGTCGGAAAGACCACCATTGGCGGGCTCGTGGATATCGTCGCCGAGCAGTTCGGCGACAACCGGGCGCTGGTTTACCACAAGCTCGGCATCGACTACAATTACCGGGAATTTCGGGCGGTCTGCAACCGGGTGGCCAAGGGATTCATGGCCCTCGGCGTGGAAAAGGGCGAACACGTCGCCATCTGGGCCAACAACGTGCCCCAGTGGGTGCTTGCCCAATTCGGCACCGGGAAGATGGGCGCGGTGCTGGTCACCGTGAACACCGCCTACCGGAGCTTCGAGCTGGAATACCTGATGAAGCAGTCCGATTCCACCACCCTGCTGCTCATCGGCGGGGTGCGGGATTCCGAGGAATACCTGAATGTGCTGGAAGACGTCTGCCCCGAGCTGAAGGATTCCGAGCCCGGCAAGCTGCAAAGCAAGCGGCTGCCCAAGCTCAAAAACGTGGTCTACCTGGGCGAGGAAAAAAAGCCGGGCATGTTCGGCTGGGACGACATCCTGGCCATGGGCGAACGGATCAGTGATCAGGATCTGGCCGACCGGCAGGCCGCCATGGACCCGGACGACGTGATCAACATGCAGTACACGTCGGGGACCACCGGATTCCCCAAGGGCGTCATGCTGACCCACACCAACCTGATCGGCAACGCAATGAGCCTGGGCGAATGCATGGATCTGGACGCCAAGGACACCATGTGCATCCCGGTGCCCTTTTTCCACTGCTTCGGCTGCGTGCTCGGCACCCTCACCTGCGTGGTTTCCGCCGCCGCCATGGCCCCGGTGGTCGCCTTCAAGCCCGACGAGGTGCTGGAGACGGTCCAGGCGTCGGGCTGCACCGCCCTCCACGGCGTGCCCACCATGTTCATCGCCGAGCTGGAGCAGATGAAGCATCAGAGTTACGACACGCATACGCTCCGAACCGGCATCATGGCCGGCTCGCCGTGCCCCATCGAGGTGATGAAGCAGGTGGTGAACGACATGGGCGCCGGCGAGATGTGCATCACCTACGGCCAGACCGAGGCGTCCCCGGGCATCACCATGACCCGGACCAGCGACTCCCTGGAGCGGCGGGTTTCCACCGTGGGCCGGGCCCTGCCCAACGTGGAGGTGAAGATCGTGGACCCGGGGACCGGCGAGACGGCGCCCCCCGGCCAACAGGGCGAACTGTGCACCCGGGGCTACCACGTCATGAAGGGCTACTACAAAAACCCCGAGGCCACCGCCGATGCCATCGACAAGGACAACTGGCTGCACACCGGCGACCTGGCCATCATGGACGAGGACGGCTACTGCAAAATCACCGGCCGCATCAAGGACATGATCATCCGGGGCGGGGAGAATATCTATCCCCGGGAGATCGAGGAGTTTCTCTACACCCATCCCAAGATCAAGGACGTGCAGGTGGTGGGCGTGCCCAGCCGGAAATACGGCGAGGAGGTGGCCGCCTTCGTCCAACTCAAGCCCAGGCAGACCGTCACCGATGAGGAAATGCGGGAATTCTGCACCAACAAAATCGCCTTTCACAAAATTCCGGCCTTCTTCATTTTCGTGGAGGACTATCCCACCACCGCCAGCGGCAAAATTCAGAAATACAAGCTCCGCGAACAGGCCACCGAGCTGCTGGGCCGGGAGGCCGACGCCGAGATTCGGACGGCCTGATCGGGACGCATCCGATCCGGGTTGATCCGTTTCGCTCAATGTGACGCCCGGCCTTCCCCGGCGGGAAGGCCGGGATGTTCGAATTTGGCCGTTTGAAGATGGGATTTGTCTTGACAGTGGGTTCCCTTGTGGCGTATTGGGAATGGGAAGCTACCGACCGGACGGTAGGCCCCGTTTACGTTTTTCCCGATCTACGCAACCCGGAGGTTCCCATGCCCGCGGGCAACATGAAGGAAACCATCAAGTCGGTGGCCATCGATCTGTTTTTCCACAAGGGCTATTTCGCCACCAGCATCAGCGAGATCGCCCGGGGCAGCGGCATCCAGAAGGCGTCCATCTACTACCACTATCCCAGCAAGGAAGAGCTGCTGTTCCACATTTTGGAAACCACCATGGACGACCTGACCGCCTACCTGGCGGCCAGCCTGGAGGGCGTGCGGGGCCTGGAGCGCCGGCTTCGGGCGGCGGTTCACGGTCATGTCCGGTTTCATCTGGAACGGCAGAAGGAAAATTTCATCGCCAACAGCGAACTGCGGGGCCTGACGCCGGAACATTACGAGGCCATCGTTCGCAAGCGCGATCGCTACGAAGCCGTTTTCCAAGAGATCATCCGGGAGGGGGCCGCCGGCGGCGATTTCGATCCGGGGGACGTGAAAATCCTTTCCTACGCCATTTTGACGCTCTGCACCGCCGGGGCGACCTGGTTCAAGCCCGACGGACGGCTCTCCATTGACGAGATCGCCCGAATTTACGAGAATTTTATTATTAACGGCCTGCGGAGCGGCGCGACCCCGGGTGCGGGGGAATCTACGGCACGTCCGACCTGAATTCTCTCGAGTCCACCGAAGGGCAGGCGCGGGGGCTTGCCCCTACGTGCCCAAGATCTCAATTTGTGAACTCCGAAAGGATAAGAGGGGGAGAAAGCCGCCGGCCGAACAACTTGCCAAGGTGGAACTATTTTCATTTCCACTTGACAAACAAGGTGCTTCGTGGAATAGCTAAACCATCAATCTAACGACCGGTCGGTAAATATTTGGAGTTTTCCCTCCGATCTCTTTTTTTGTTCCGAATTCTACCGTCCGGTCGGTAAAATCCGTCGGGCGGACACGGGCCGCGCCGACGCCGGCCCCCGGCGAGGCCATCGCCGGACCCCGCATCCATCCGCCATCCCGAGGAGGAGCCGTGGACTTTGATCTCACCAAAGAACAGGAAATGATCCGCAAGGAAGTGCGTAAATTCGCCATGAGCGAAATCGCGCCGGTGGCCCTGGAACTGGATGAAACCGAGTCCTTTTCGGCCGATCTGACCCGCAAAATGGGGGAGATCGGCCTGTTCGGCATGTTCGTTCCCGAAAAATACGACGGCCAGGAGATGGACTACATCTCCTACATCGTCGCCGTGGAGGAGATCGCCCGGATCGACGGGTCCCAGGCCGCCACCATCGCCGCCGCCAACTCCCTGGGCATCGGGCCGCTCTACTATTTCGGCACCGAGGAGCAGCGCCGGAAATACCTGCCGCCGCTGTGCCGGGGCGAGGCGCTCTGGGGCTTCGGCCTGACGGAGCCCACCGCCGGTTCCGACGCGGGCGGCAGCAAAACCAATGCCGTCAAGGACGGCAACCAGTGGGTGATCAACGGTTCCAAAATTTTCATCACCAACGCCGCCTGCGAAATGTCCATGGGCGTCACCGTTCAGGCGGTCACCGGCGCCAAGGCCAACGGCAAGCCGGAATACACCTGCTTCATCGTGGAGCACGGGACGCCGGGATTCAAATCGGTGGCCATGCATAAGAAAATGATGTGGCGCTCCTCCAACACCGCCGAACTCTATTTCGACGACGTGCGGGTGCCGGACGCCAACGTCCTGGGCAAGCCCGGGGACGGCTTTCATCAAATGTTGCAGACGCTGGACGGCGGTCGGCTGTCCATCGGCGCCATGGGGCTGGGCGGCGCCCAGGGCGCGTACGACCTGGCGCTGAAATATGCCCAGGACCGGGAGCAGTTCGGCCAGCCCATCGGCAAGTTCCAGGCGGTGGCCTTCAAGCTGGCCGACAGCGCCATGGAGATCGAGGCGGCCCGGAATCTGCTCTACAAGGCCTGCTGGCTGCGGAACCACAAGCGCTCCTTCGCCAAGGAGGCGGCCATGGCCAAGCTCTACTGCTCCGAGCTGATGGGCCGGGTGGTCAACCACGCGGTCCAGATCCACGGCGGCTACGGTCTGATGAAAGAGTACAACGTGGAGCGGTTCTTCCGGGATCAGAAGCTGTTGGACATCGGCGAGGGGACCTCGGAGATTCAACGGCTGGTGATTTCGCGGTACATCGGTTGTTGAAATCGGGGCTGTGGATGAAGGTGGAAAGGGCGAATGCCATTCGCCCCTACGGTTCAATTGACATTTTCCAGACAAATTAACGCGAGCGGACTGCCCGGTTGGAATCCGAGACTCTCGGAAAAATCGCCGAGCCATTGTTCAGCTTGGTAGTCATCAGATCGACCGAGCGCTCGAACGGATGCGTGGAATGCCGTCATTTTTCCCGATTGTGGTTCGGCGCGGTGGAGGCGAAGCGAAGTTGAGCACGATTTCCCATGCGGTTCATCGCCCCAAAGGGTAGGGGCGTATCGCATACGCCCTTGGACATTCCGGCACGACGGTCAGTCTGCAATCCCATTCTGAGCGGAAGGCTTCCGCCTTTTCCTTTCATCCGTGAAAATGGGAATCGGCGGACGAGCGGTCTGGAAATTTATAGAAATCACGCGGAGGCGGACATGGACGACGAACGGGTTTTGCTGGCCTCGGAGGCCGACGGGGTGCTCACCCTGACTCTGAACCGACCTAAAATCATGAATTCCTTCAATTTCGAACAGCTTCGGGCGCTCAAAACCGAGGTGGATCGGGTGCGCTTCCGTCGGGACATCCGGGCGGTCGTCGTCACCGGTTCCGGGGACCGGGCCTTTTGCGCCGGGGCCGACCTCAAGGAGCGGGCCACCCTGACCGAGGCGGAGGTGCGGGAGTTCATCTACACCATCCGGACGCTGTTCACCGAAATCGAGGAGCTGCCCCAGCCGGTCATCGCGGCGGTCAACGGCGTGGCCCTGGGCGGCGGCACCGAGCTGGCCCTGGCCTGCGACATCCGGATCGCCGCCGATACGGCGACCTTGGGCCTGACCGAGACGCGGCTGGCCATCATCCCCGGCGCGGGCGGCACCCAGCGGCTGCCCCGGCTGGTGGGGCGGGGCCGGGCCAAGGAGATGATCTTCACCGGACGACGCGTCCCCGCCGACGAGGCATTGGAGATCGGCCTGGTGGAGAAGGTGGTCCCGGCGGCGGAGCTGATGGCCGCCTGCGAAGAGATGGCGGCGCAAATCAAGGAGACCGGTCCCATCGCCGTGGGGCAGGCCAAATACGCCATCAACCGGGGGCTGGAAACCGACATCCACACCGGCCTGGCCATCGAGTCCAACGCCTACTGGGTCACCATTCCCACGGAAGACCGGACCGAGGGGCTGACGGCGTTCCGCGAAAAACGAAAACCGGTCTATCGGGGTCGATAGGCGGGGCCGACGGGAGGAATATGGAATGAGCGAAAATCGGGAACACTGGCTGCGGGAGGAAGCGGCGCTGGAGGAACGAATCCAGGCCGCGCTGTGGCCGGGCGGCCAGAAGGCGGTGGAGCGGCTGGCCAAGCAGGGCAAGCGACCGGTGCGGGAACTGATCGACGAGCTGATCGATCCCGGCGCCGAATTTTTCGAACTGAGCCGGTTGGCCGGATTCGGCGTCAACTATCCCCAGGGCATCGACGACGTGCCCTGCGGCGGCCTCGTCACCGGGCTGGGCAAAGTCCACGGCAATTGGACCATGATTCTGGGCAACGATCCCCGGGTCAAGGCCGGAACCTATTTCCCCATCACCCTGAAAAAGCACATCCGGGCCCAGGCCATCGCCGAAAATTGCGGGCTCAACTGCGTCTATATCGCCGATTCGGGCGGCGCCTTTCTGCCCATGCAGGCCGACGTGTTTCCGGACGACGGCCACTTCGGCTCCATGTTCTACAACATGGCCCGGATGTCGGCCAAAGGGCTGAAGCAGGTGACCCTTTCCACCGGCGGCAACACGGCGGGCGGCGCGTACATCGTCTTCATGGCCTGCCAGTCGGTGATGATCGACCAGATGTCCTACTCGTTTCTGGGCGGGCCGCCGCTGGTGAAGATGGCCACGGGCGAGGTGATCTCCGCCGAGGACTTGGGCGGGGCGAAGGTCCACACCCACATCTCCGGCGGGGCCGACCATTTCTGCGGCGACCAGTCCGAGGCGGTGGCGCGGGTCCGGGAAGTCCTTTCCCTGGACGCGCCGCAACAGCTCCAGATTCACCGCTACGAGAAACGGCCCGCCGGCGCCGCGCCGGACGCGCTGTACGATCTCATGCCCGCCGGCAGCAACCAGGGCATCGACGGCCACGGGGTGCTTCGGGCCATCGCCGACGACGGCCATTTCGCCGAGTACAAGGCCGACTACGCCCCCGGCCGGGGCGGCAACATCATCGCCGGGAAAATCCGCCTCAAGGGGATTCCCGTGGGCGTGATCGCCTCCAACGGCGTGGGAATCATCTTCCCCGAGGCGGCCCGAAAGGCGGCGGAATGGATCGTCCGCTGTTCCCAGGAAAAGACGCCGCTGCTCTTCGTCCAGAACGCGCCGGGCTACATGGTGGGCTCCGAGGTGGAGCATCTGGGCATCGGCAAGTACGGGGCCGACATGGTCCGGGCCGTCTCCTGCGCCCAGGTGCCGCGCATCCAGCTCGTCATCGGGCCGGACAACGGGGCCGCCAACTACGGCATGTGCGGCCGGGCCTACCGTCCCCATTTCCTGTTCACCACCATGCGGGCGCGCACCGGCGTGATGAGCGGCCGCAGCGCCGCCGGGGTGTTGCTGTCCATCGAGGAGCGCAAGCGCGAGGCCAAGGGCGAGCCCATGGGCGCCGAGGAACGGCAGGAGTTCCAGCGGCGGATGATGGAAAAATACGACGGCGAAGCCCATCCGTTCTACTGCGGCGCCCGCCTGCTCAACGACCGGGTGCTGAAATTTTCGGAAATCCGGAACTGGCTGGCCATGGCCTTCGAAGT